>JAIOSV010000022.1 GCA_021107435.1 Candidatus Sabulitectum sp.
CATGAGCTTCCTCTTCGTCGAACCAGGAATAGGCCTTCACAGGATTCATGAACATGTCAAATGAAGTTGAACCAAGGTACAGGGTATCTTCCCCGTACCCGATCAGTGCAAGTTCAGATCTTTCCATCAATTCATCCATAACAAGAATGTCAAGGTTGTACAGTCCTTCAGGCAGCAGTTCCGCAGGAAAATCCTGAATGTTAATAACATTGGGACCGCCTTTCCCGCTCTTCCATTCCTCCAGATAGAAATGGGATTCGTCTGCAATGGATGGCGATGCATATAGCAGCAACATTGTCAGTAAAAGGAAGCTGATCAGTGATGAATAGTGAATCTTTTTCATAAGAACTCCTTTCGGGATCTGCAGGAAAACAATACAGGAAAAAGCGTGAGAATTCAAGGTAAAACACTGAATCGGTCAAGATTCATACAGCCTGAACTCCAGGAGACCTTTATTGCCAAAAGCTTCCAGCTTCAGCAGGATCATCCTTCCAGAGAACGTAGCCCGCATCAGGCTGCAGACAGGATACAGTGGTTCAGGTGAAAGTCTGGAGTATATTTCATCAGAACTGTTTTCCCGATAGAAAATCAATTTTTCTATCTGCATCAAGAGACATCTATTCTCATACGGAGAATGATCCTGCTGCTTCAGTGTCTGGAGGAGCTGAACCGGAAAGGTAACCGATGAAGTCGTTGCTTGTCTGCTTTGTTCTTCTGATTGTATCCGATGTCGCATCAGCGGATGCCGGATTTCTCAACTCCATCACCCAGAACCCGGTGCCTGCAGGCTTCGGAATTTCACATCCGTTCATCAGTATGACCTGCGAGGATGTCTTCATTGAGGTATTTCCCGATGAACCGGCAGAACTGACCGCTGCATTCCTGTTTACGAACACGGGACCTGCGGACACCGTAGTGATGTACTTCCCGATTACAGTCAGAACCGTTACAACAGGGCCGGGTCTGCCCCTGTGGCAGGTTATCGATCCGATGGGAAATCCTGAGGTCAAGGTGAACGGAGTTCCTGTGGATGTTCACCCCCTGATTGGGAACACCTGGTATCCGGAATATCTCGACTACACATGGGAAGAACTCAGAGAAGCCGTTACTACAATAGTCGAAGCAGAGCCGGACACGGGGGAAACATTCCACTACTCGGTCGCCCCGGAATGCTGGAACATATACGATTTCTGGGAGTTGACAGCAAATGCCTGGGCCTCAAGAACCCTGACGGATGAACTAATGATCCTCATTCAAAGCCTGAACGCATGCTGGACAGTTCCGTTCGGGAAGGGAGAAGAAGTGCTTGTGGAGTACTGTCTGGCCTACTCTCTGAGCAGTCCGTACGAGGGATCTTACAGCACGCTTACCTATCCGCTGTACACTGGAGCGTCGTGGAACGGTCCCATCGGCTCAGGAAGGATAACAGTTGTGCCCTCGGGGGAAATGGATTTCCGGGATTTTGTTGAGTGGCACTCCGTCTCCATGCCGGAGGCCGAAGTAGCCATTGGCATGGAGTTCTCTCCTCTCTCAGAGATTGCCGACGCTACCGGTTACAAGTTCTGCCGTATCTCTGAACTGGCTGGAATGAACCTGGACTCCATACTGATCTGGGAGTTCACCGATTTCGAACCTGTGGTTTCCCGGAGCTGGAGCCGCTACTTCCACTTTGCCCCCGGCCCTCTCGACCAGAGATTCTACGACGGAGGTCTCAGGTACGACAGCACCGGCTGGGCTTCCACGCTCCGAGTGCATGTACAGAAAGGCTCTTGAAACGAGTTGCTCCCCCTCCCCCTTTTCAACACACTCTATTGCTTATCGTCAAGAGCACATAACTTCTTCGTTGAGAGAAGCGAGGAGAAAGCTGGTGTTATACGCCTGGTACTACCGTTCAACGTCTCGGAGCGACTTCAACCCTCAGGCCCGATAAAAACTTCAGGAACCTGGGTTTCCTGCCGGTTACTTTCATTCTGTCATCGAAGCAAGGTGAACCTTGTGCAGCCCCCGGCAGTTCCATCTGCAGGAATAAGCTCGACCAGATACATTCCCGAACTGTATGAAGAAACATCAAGCAGAAGCTCCTCTGAATTACAGACAATTTCATCAACTGTTCTACCGGAAATATCCCGGATCCTGAGCAGGCTTTCTTCCGTACTTCCTGTGTGAAATATCGCAGTTCCAAAACAGGGATTGCTCTCAACGGTAAGAAACACCGGTTCCGACAAAGAAATTTTATCTTCCTGAACCGGTACATATGCCATTGATGGAACCAGTGTGGGATCTCCAAGCAGGGTCATTCCCAGATGCCATGATTTCTCACTTCCTGTAAGTCCGTTTGAAGTTATATGGCTCCACCAGTCTCTGTATCCTGCCCCAATTGATGCGTCGTTGCCCATAGGCTCATAGAAGTAGCTGAACCGAAGCATTGCGCCGGACTTGGTGCTTCCCACAGCAGCAAGACCATTGGTGTTCTGATAAACATACGCTCCACCCATATAGCCGCTGGTAGTAAATCTGCAGTTGGAACATGCAAACAGGTTATAGAAATGAGCCGGTGGTTGTATTTCAACAACTTCGTAATTGTATGTTGCATGCATTGTCGGATACCAGATATGATAAGAAGGGCATGAATGGACAAAAGGACTTATCCAGGAATAACTTGCCGGCAAGCGAAGATTCTCATAATCGGAGGCGCTGGTTACGTCAGTATTGTTAATAAGAACAGTGTTGGGATACAGCAGCTGCATATTCTGCTGATAACTCGAACCCCAGGAAGCCCAGTCGTCATCAACATAGCAAAGTGCCTGAAGAGGCTCAGTATCACCCTCGTCGCGCCAGTTGTGATTCTGATTCAGATACGATGTTATCAGTGATACTTCATCTCCAAGATTGCTTGTAAGAATTCTGCCGATGTAAATCTCAGGATCAAGTTCTCCCGAGAATGTATCATATTTCCCGTCCTGACCGGATACTCCCCCGGACGGATATCCAATCCATAAATCCTGCCAGCTTCCGTTCAGATCCATAAAGAAGTAGTCGGACGGAAATTCTTCGCTAGAATCTATGAACTCGTTGTCTATCATCGACCAGGCAACAGGAAGGTCTCCAACAAAAACAGCACCTTCAAGACCGTTAGCATAGCAGAGTATGAGATAGTTTTTAAGTTCTTCCGGAGTACTGTAGGTAACTTCCACGACTTCCACTGTAAGTCCGCTGCTGCTTATATCCGTAGCCCATTGCTCAACCAGACCTGAACCTACAGCAGAAACAAGATTGTTCTCGAAAATGACCAGAAAATCTGTGTCATCGTGTTCAGAACCAGTTTTCAGAAATGTATTAACAATAAGCGGAACAGCCGGAGGTTGTATCGTCTGCCATTCCTCCATTGTTTCAGGAATGTACCCTTCCGGATACGTTGTCATAACAACACTGGAATAGTCATAATCAGAGCCGGTACTCAACATTAAAGCAAACAGCAGCGTCAACATGAATTCTCCTCTCAAAGATAGTAGGTTATTCCTGATATTCATCTCTATTGACAGATCATACATCTGTTACTCCGGCTGTCAATCTCACGAAAAACTCACTGCTGCCCGGAGCCGCTGGCCCTGGCTCTCTCGTGCTCTACCCTCCTGTTGCCCTTCTACCCGTGCCAATCAATCCAGAGCAGCTCCAGCCGTACCGAAGTCTCCCGGATTAAAGTCAGCTTTGTTATGAAGGTTTTGTTTGATGTGGTTATCACTATCAGTAATGACAACCGGAAGAAAAGTCCTTTATAATCCGGCAAACGCAATGAAAGGCGGAACAATGCATCCAGGATCTCACTTAAAAAAAACTATTATCAAATTCCTGCCAATAACACTGTTGCTATTTGTATCTGTCGCTCTGGCTGACTCCATAGAACCACCTGATATCCACACCCAGACCCTTGCTGAATACATCAATGCCTCAGATCCCATAGTCGAAATAAGACTCAGACAGAGCTGCTATATAGACTCACTGAGAAGTGAACTCACCAGCCTCGCCGCGGAACTTGAAGATCATCTGGTAAATACAGAAGCCCAGCTACAACTTTTCAGAGAAAGCCACGAAGCCTTCCTTCTCTCAACCGACCTCTGGGCATCCTTCACAGAGGAAATCCAGTGGTACAACCTGGCGACCGGTGAGCCTGACTTCGGCAGCGGTCTTGATGGCACTTACATCATCATTACGGCCTCAATGCTGTGGGAAAAAATCCTCGACTACAGACAACTGCTCCAGTCAATCGAAGAGTACGGTGTCACCGGTATCCCCAACTGCCGGAACAGCAGTACTATCGGCGGGGAGTAATAACGATCCCCAACTTATAAACGCGGGGAAGTCCAAATCACACAAAACCACACTTCTTCGACAGATTACGTCAACTCTCTAAAGTAGTGTCAATTCACAACTAACACTAATATCCCGCCGTATTCCACAGAAAAACAGGGCACAGCACTTGCAGTGCTTTCCGCATCAGGAAAAAACCATATCTCCAGAAGAACACAGTACTTCTTGAGCAGATACAGCGAATTCCACCATCACACAAACAGGAATCAACTTCGAGCCCTCTCATAACCACTGCTATAATCTCATTCGAGCTGTCAGTACCGGGATTTACTTCAATAGAAATCTTTGGTATTACAGGAAGAAATGTTTCCTCACTTGTAAGTAAGGAAAGGCCCGCAGGAACTCAATCAGTTCAGTGGGATGGTTCCAATAAGAATGGAGAAGCACTTTAAGCTGGCCAGTGCCTTTTGAGATAGAGAAAATGAAACCAGAGATTCACTCAACAGAAAATTCATCCCGGAGGAGGTAATGTAATTAATATTATTGAGATGGAGAACCTTCACTTCAAGCATTATTTATCTGCGGTAGGTGCTGCCGGTGTGTTTTCGAGGTGGGTTGTGACACAACGGCCCAGCGAAAAGTCACTCGGTGCGTTTTCAGGATCCCGGCTTGTCGGAGTGGCGATTCCCGGCCCCAGTATTGGACTTCCTCAAGCAGCAAGCTGCTGGGTATTCACTGACTCCGCTGAAGCGTTCAGCTGTTTGCTGAATCAATTGCGTCAAGCCAGAGTTGGTTCTCTTAGCTTCCCGCTTCCTTACATGGACTGCGTGGCCCGGCATAATGATGTTTCGATAGATCGCTTCTATGTAATGGGACAATCACAAATTAAGACAAAGTTGGGCGCTTCGGAAGTTGAGCATCTTTCGCGCAGGAGATTCGAGAACCTCACCATTCCAGACGAGATGACTCGCCTTGTCGGTTGTATAGATAGTATTCCTGAAGGATTCCCGTACTACGGCATAGTAAGGAAAAACGAGATAGTTGCATTGGCGGAGACGGGCGTTAGAGATACCGAAGTGGCCGCGATTCAACAGGTGTTTACACTATCCTCAGCCCGGGGTCAGGGTTTCGGCCGCACGGTGGTAGAGTATGTCGCTCTCGATCTTCTGAAAGATGGGCTTTTACCCACCTACTTCACCGCTGAACTCAACCGGGAGTCGGTCTCTCTGGCTGAGTCGGCTGGATTTGAACTGGATTCCCGATGGGGATACACTGATCTTAATTAGGCACACCGGTTTGTGCCCTGTCAACAGAATCAACCGGACGTATATTCTCCCGAGTATTTGCTTGCCTTTCTTAATTAAATCATTCCCGAAGAAAGGACATACGTGAAACATCCGATGATCGGAATCTCAAACGAAATACGTGAAGCGATTGTATGTCGCTTGCTCGTTCTTCTCCAGGATAAATACGGTAACGACCTTTTGTTCTTCGGGTTGAAAGGCTCTATGGCCCGAGGGGATTTTGATCAGCGATCAGACATTGATGCTTTTGGAATAATCAATGGAAAGCAATCTAAAAGCTTTAAAATGTACTATGGAGATGTCTCTATTGATCTGTCCGTGCTTACATTTGATGATGCTTGCAGGAATGTAACATCTCTATCAGGCGGCTGGTGGCCATATAGAGTGGGTAGTCTGCTGGAGCCGATGATTGTTCTTGATAGAGACGAGATATACCAGCGACTTCACAAAGCCGTTGATGAACTGCGGAAATATCCCGAGAAATTCTATGCCGCCTGCCAGAGTGGAGGCTACTACGAATACTATCCAAAAGCAGTTAGAGAATACCGCTCAGGGAATTACCCGATGCTTCGTTACGCAGCCTGGGAGCTGTTCTTAATGGCAAGTCTCGATTTAGGCCTCATCAACCAGCAGTATTACACCATTCACGGACCAAACGTAATAAGACAATATGATCGTATGACCAAATTTCTTCCTCAAGGATTCAGTTCTCACGCTGCGCTTTGTTTCGACAGTGATCCTGAAAAAGTAATGGAAGGATGCACATACATTTTTAATGAAACAAAGCGATGGCGTCTTGAATTCGGAATTGACGAGCTGGCTGGTGTAAACCGGGTTAATGCGGTGAAGGATCTTTTGCTGTAGTTTATGGAATGAACTGACAACGACCGGAACCTGAAGAAATGCAGCAGTCTGCTTATTTGAACTGTCAAACTGCTGCTAAATTCTAAAGTGTTCTGGAGGAGCAGGTAAGTGAATATCACCAGACAGAAAATCATCTCTACTCTGCATGAAAGCCTTGTATCGAATCCGAAAATCCTCGCCATGTGGCTGGAAGGTGCAGATGCAACCAATACTGTTGACGAGTATTCCGATATAGATCTGTGCTGTTCCGTAAAAACAGGCGCAATAGCTGAAGTTATGTATCATGCTCAAAAGACACTTGAAAACCTCAACTCCCTTGATTTAGTAGAAACCCTTGACGCTGGAGAAGATTACCGGCACACCGTTTTCCACCTGGCGGGAACATCAGACTATCTTCTCGTTGATTTTAACCTGTTTGTTGATCGAGGGAGTAGCTTCATTAAGGCAGATGAAATCGAGAAGCCTCTGGTCCTATTCGACAGGGGCTCAGTCATACAATACCTGAGTCAGGAAGAATATCTGGCGAAAAAGAAAAACAGCCAGCGGATACAGGAGCTGAGGAATACGATTGCACAGAGTTCCCGGATCGAGAAATATGTGAAACGCGGATTGTTTCCTGAGGCTTACGGTTATTATCAGCGATGGCTTCTTGCACCTCTCATTGAGATACTTCGTATGCTGTATACACCTCTTCACCCCGATTATCACATTGTACATATTTCCCGTCATCTCCCCGACGATATTCTCATGCGACTGGAAGAGCTGTTCAAAATAAACTCGGTAACAGAAATTGAGGCAAAAAGTAAGGAAGCTCTGTTATTCTTCAATGAAACCCTGGCAGAGTTAAACACAAATTCACAGAAGGGTAAAGAGAGTGGAGTAGATCCGATGGACGCAATATTGCGGGGATAACGATTGATGCGGAAGCAGCACAACTGTTGATTGAATGGGCTCAGAGCGATGCTTCTTCCCCTCCTGATACCTGGCGTTCCATGCCCGCCTACACTCTCACACAATTATGGGCAAAATCGAACGGGCTTCCCGATCCGGGTATTGAGGTGGAACGCATTCTGAATGATATTGCATTGTCCGGACACAGGAATTCAAATGAAGTCCTCGCGGCTAAGGCAAAGAAATTTTTGATAAGCCTGCAAGACCGGTATCAAACTTTCACTGAGGATGCAATCCCTCATCTTCAAGCATATCTGCCATCCGGTACTCCCATCACCGGTCGGATAATATTTGCGCTGTTCATTCCTGCCTACGCCTTTACATGGATAGGAAACGATGCAAACAGCATCGTAATCAACCTCACCGCCTCATTCTGGCAATGGAATCCCGATAGAGTATTCAATCTTCTGGTCCATGAAATGTATCATATCGGAGTCGCATATCATCAGATGGGTGAATCAGTCACGGAGGTCTCAACCGTTGAAGCGCTGCTCGAGAATGTTCTCTGGCAGATTCAGAATGAAGGTCTGGCTACCTATGTTGCCTATCGTGCACGGCCGGAGGAACTGGGTATTGAGGATTATCGGCTCCTGAACAATTCCGTCGAAGTACGCGCTCGCTTTGAAATGGTTCAATGCCTGCTCACTGATTTAAGGCAAATGGATTTAAAGAGAATCCCGGAATTCCAAAAACGAATCTGGAACGAAGGCATAAAGTCTCGTGCTTTTTATGTAGTTGGAGCTTCCATGGCACGTCGTATCGAGGAAAACAAAGATCGCAGTACTCTAATAAGAACGATTGAGAACGGGGCACAATCGTTTTTCGCGGAATTTTCAGCAACTTCACCGTCATCGGAATTAAGAATACCAGTCATTTAGCTTCTTCAAGAAAGCTTACCACTGGAACAATGCTGCTTGTCTGTCTTATACTATGGCTTCACGCCTGACGAACCACGGGTTCAGCAGCGTTGAGTTGCGCAGTTGAGACTATGTGAAGACAATATCCAGATGCTACCGGCAGAACTCTGATTACGAAAAGTCAATCAGTTCAATTGGCATCTGGGAAGTTGAGGGTAAGAGCTTTCCGCCTGGTAAAGGAAATGTTTTGCTCCTCAGAGTTCTGACGGAAGCGCATACAAGACAAGGAAGCGGACAGACACGCTGTCTCAAGCAGATGATGACTGATATTCCGGAGGAAAACTAATGAGTAAACACATAGGAATTGTCGCATGCAGCGCTGAAGGAGCAGCTTTATGTTATCGAACCATCTGCTCTGAAGCAAAGGAAGCAATGGGAGACCACATGCATCCTGAAATAACAATGCATACCCACCCTCTTGGTAAATACATGATTGCCATTAGATCGGGGAACTGGAGACAGGTCGCGGATTTAATGCTGTCCTCAACGAAAAAACTCAAGAACTGCGGGGCTGATTTTGTCATTTCACCCGACAACACCATTCACCAGGCATTCAGCATTGTTAAGGCAGAATCTCCGATTCCCTGGATTCACATCGCAGATGCAGTTGCTTCCCAGGCACTGAAGCTGGATTTATCCTGCTTGGCAATTACCGGAACAAAGTATTTGATGACCGGCCCGGTTTATCCGGAAACCTTGAAAAAGCATGCCATTTCGTGCAGGATCCCGACTGAGAAACAAAGAGAGAGAATCAATGACATCATTTTTAACGAACTGGTCTATGGCACTGTAAAAGAAACATCGCGATTGTATTTCAATGAAGTGATTCAGGAGTTGAAAGAGAAGGGTTGCGATGGTGTTGTTCTGGGCTGCACAGAAATACCTCTCATAGTCCGTCCCAGCGATTGTCCATTGCCAACTCTTGATTCGACACGATTGTTAGCCCGGCTGGCTTTACAAAAAGCAATGGAATAATACGAAAAAGAGAAGAGCAGAAAAATCATACATAAATTACCTGTAAATCAGTAGTCAGACTACTTGATGACAACTAGCATTTTTGTATCCACGAAATCCCCTGCTCGAAGCATACAAAAGTAAACACCGCTGCCCAGTTCACTGATCTCGGTCTCGTGCGTGCCTGAGGAAAATGTACCCTCTGCCAGTACAGCGACTTTACGACCTGTAATGTCAAACACATCTAAGTTGATATCACATGATATCTGTAAGGAAAAGCTTATATTTGCACTTCCTGTAGTCGGATTTGGAGTGATGTCGCTGAGGACAATACCTGGATCTCCTTCTTCTTCCTCTTCTATGCCTGTATATCCGTAATACGCATACCTGAGATTTCTATTTTCGCCCAAGGCCTCTCTATAAGATACATGCGGTTTATTTTCGCTATCAAAGGCAAGGGAAGAAAAGAATCCTACGCAGGGGTCATCATCAATTACACTATTTATCCACGCAGAGCCAGCATAACGAGCATACATAAGGCAGTTATATGTGTTTGAATAATACGTGACAGTAGGTTCACCATCATTGCGGATAGCAATAGAAGACTGATTAAGGACATCTCCGACGTTATTAACGATAGATATATCCCATGTTGAGCCATTATAGTATGCATAATTGACGTTATAGATCGGATGATCATCAAAATACGAAATATGTGGCCTGTTATTATCGTCAATCGCGATAGAAGAGTATCTACCTACATTACCACTTTCAACAGTATAAAGAGACCAGACCTCAGGTCCAAGGACAGCATATCTCATGTCATCATAATACGCACCCAGGTATGATATATGCGGGTTATCATTTCCATCCAAGGCCATAGATGGCCAAAGACCAGCGGCATAACCAGGGTCAACCAGAGAAATGTACCATGTAACTCCTACCAGGCGAGCGTACCAGAGATGAGTAATAGAAGGAATAGCTGCGTCAAATGCGATGCTGGGATTGTCTTCGCTGTCGATGCAAAGAGAGCATTTAAAACCAATTGGGTTTGCAGTTGTAACTACAGTAATAACCCAGGAGGAACCATTCCATGAGGCATACTTGAGTTCCTCAGTATCTTGATCAGTGTATGCAATCCTCGGGTGCCCCTCACTATCCAGAGCGATAGAGGTATAATGAGCCAGACCATCCTCGGTCGAACCTGTATCAATGACGGTTATTTCCCATGATGAACCGTTCCAGTAGGCATATTTGAGTTTAGCACCATTTTCACTATCCTGGTCCTGGTACGAGATATGTGGATTATTATCTGCATCCAGAACGAGAGAAGTACCGGAAATATTATCACTGCTGCTATCAACAATCTCAATATTCCAAACGTCTGCTGATACCACAGGAGAAATAAGGGTGCAACACAATAAAACAATTGCTAAAGGTTTCATTTGCGAACGCTCCTTTTCAGTATGCGAAATTCTTCCAACCGGATAATCAGGATGAACCAACTTCACATTCCCTTTTTAGTCTAACTGTTATCCCTTGCAATTACTCCGTTCTTTAAATAATTCCTGAATTTCCCAGTTATACGATAGGATATACAATTTCTCACCATTGTCAACATAGTTTTAATAACACTCCCCTGTAAAGCACTATACACGAACCTTCGTTAAAGTTCATCCTCTCGGGAGATCTAAACCACCAAATTCTTCTGCCTGTCGCCGGGCTTCCAGCAGGTCTGTAGCCGTTCCGCCTGGTAACGGGAATGGATATAGCCGAGGTTATGCTCCTCAAACCCATAACAGACATACACAGGAGCAGGCAGCGGACAGACGAACTACTTCATCCGCCTGCCTTTTCCGAAGTCGATCCGATTACCACTGCTGTCTCCAAATCGCCACATTTTGATTCCTCTTGTGCCGAGCACCAGTGCGATTGAACCAAGTTCGATATCATCCGTGTCTCTGTCCGATGTGAAGAAGATTCCCAGTTCCCAGTCCTTTTTGTGCGACTTTCCGGACTTGGCTACAGGATCAAGAGCCTCTCTGATAATCTCCTGAGCAACGCTATGCGGAAATGAGTGCTGTCCTCCGCCACCGACACTGGAGACAAGAGTGACTCTTGGCGCGACTCTTTCCATCAACTCCAGATTCACGCCTCGTTTTGAGCAGTGATGAGATACTTTCATTACATCGGACCTCAGCAAATCCTTCCCTCGAGCTGCTTTAATAGCCCTGGTAGCATCTGAGTCTGAAGGAGGAAGGTTGGGAAACTCTGTAACCAGATATGACCAGGACAGTGTCTGCGAATCAGCGCCAAGCAGCAATGACATTGTTTCCGGGCTTTTAAGCAGAGATCTTCCCTCATCTCTTTGAACAACCCTGGAGGCAGGGAATTCGATCCGGACGGAAATAGATGAATCGTTGATACTGGTTCCATAAGTATCGAATCTATTCCTCAATTGAATTGAAGGTGCCATTACTGTAAGAACAGCATCGCCGATCCACTTGCGGAAGCCGCTGGCAGGTTGAGCGTACTGCAGGAAAGGGTTTTTCTCAACTTCCGCCATCACCTTCAGATATGACGGGGTAGGCATATAGTATCCCGGATCCCAATACTCCGCGATACGGTGACGGTTGCTGTGCAGGAGATGTTCCATTCCCAGAATATGATCTCGATGAGGATGAGTACCTATTACGAGAGGTATGGAATAGTCAGGATCCGGGTACTCGTCTTCAGCAGGCCTGGTTGCCTGCGGCAGCAGATTGCCGGTTTCAAGATCGTCTATAAGCCAGGGAAGTTTGTCTTTTCTCGCTGCGTCAACGATAATGGCCTGGCGTTTACCGTTTACCGGATTTTCCGGAAGAAGAATCAGTTGAGCATCTCCATCGCCGACATTACAAAGAAAGTAAACCATGTTCTCCGGCTTGATAGAGGCGACAAAATCACCAGACAGGAATTCGCCCTTCGGAATATTGTGCATTTTGGACATGCTCACACCTCCGGTTTCGTCTGAGATGGAAACTTGTCTGAAAGTGGCCTTTTGAGATTTTTCTCTTTCCACCGGAGAACGCGCTTTTCATCTTCAGTGAATTTCAGCCTTCTGCGTTCTTCCTCGACGGGGAGTTTCCGGGCGACAGCGCCGTACATCGCTATCTTCGCCTGTTCTCTGGCAAATCCGGATATATCAAGGATGGTAACATCTTTATTCTCCAGTATACTCACGTCCGGCTTTGTTCTGCTTCTTATCAGGAACGCATCCCCCACTCTGAGATTTCGTTCAGGAACGGCTTGCCTGTGATATGACCTTGCTTCGTTAATGGTCTGTTGAATCCCGGCGACAGATAACGTCAGTTCAAAGGAATCGCCGAACAAAAGTCGCCCTGCACGATCAAGAGTAGGCCAGCGGGCAATCTCAAAAACAGCGATCCTTTCATCAATGTCATCGACAACTGCGTACCAGTCGCTTTCCCCTGGTTCACCGACCAGCTCACTTTCAGGTTTCTGCTCCCTCAGAGGATTCCAGAATACCTCTCTTTCCGGCCTGCTGAACAACTCGGATTTTACATCTCGCTGCTTATGCATGACAACCTCCTGTTAAAACTCAGACTTCAGGGCTGATCTAAACTCCCGCTTCAGGATATGGAAATCCATCAGGACTCTTAAGATCAGGCCTGTAGTATTTTCGTATTGCAGCATCGCAGGATGCGTATCCCCAGTTGATCAGGCGTTTCTGAGTCTGATCATCCAGCTTCTTAAGTCGAGTTGAAATTGCCGCGAGTTGTGTTGTGTCTGAAAGCGGACATTGCAGAGCGTCTTCAAGCCTGGTGTTGTCCATACCGGAAGCTATGCTCCAGTATGTTCCCTCCCTTTCTCCGCTTTTGTACTCGCCTATCAATGTACACTTTCTGAGACTTCTCACCTGATTATCAATAATCTGGAGAACTCTGTATGCCTGCCGCATCCAGTTGGCTGCAGGGTTTTCCTGATGGACAAACTCTCCTCCCGCGTTACTGACAAGAACGGTTTTAAAACGATTTGCCGTTTCCAGACCGAGGTTGTCATAAACACCCGCGTCTGTGAGAATTATTCTCTTCCTGTAGTGGTCTGAAACAAGCATGTCATCCTCATTCTTCTCGAAATCCGACTGCTTCAGTTTTAATATGGTTGGGGAAAGAATCGGTGGAAACGCCGAAGAAGCAGCAACTGCTTTTGCGATCTTAATGGCGGGTGACTTGACTTCCCCGACCTTCCAGTCTCTCATATACGGCTTCATGAATCGCCACAATGCCCCGGACTGCAGGTTTGCCGAGTTAATAACAAACCTTGGATGATCCGGGAAATCCTGAAGTGTTGCATTCTTGAACAGATGTTTTTTGTAAAAGCCAGCGATCCTGTTGCTGATTGAGCCTGGAAGCAAAAACCCCAGGAGAACAGCGGGAACATCAATTGTTGCGGAAGCAAGCGCCCGAATTGGATTAACAATCAGATCCGTGTAAACATCATCGGTCTTGAAGTCCGATACCACAAGCCTGCTCCATCTCAAGCCAAGCAATCCTGCGATGATTGAGCCTCCTGACACGCTGGATATCCGGTCAAGTTCAGGAAGCAATCCCATCTGGTAAAGCCGCCAGACCGAACCTGTATGAAAAAGCATCGCTCTGTATCCGCCTCCCGACAGGCACAATGCAATTCCTTCTCGATACTTTTTGCTGTTATTTTCAGATGGTGTTGGGACAATTGAGCCCGATAAACTCTCTGATTCTCTTCCTGCCAGTTCCATGTTACCTCCCGGTCTGAAATCCAGAGGAATCACACTTTTGGCAAGGCTGTATTGATAAATGCCTCAGCGTCCTCTTATTGGCTCTATCTTCTTATCAAAATCTATAATACGATACAGACAGCCATTCCGTCAAGCAGACGTATTGCAGGGGGAGTCTGTGCAAGAAACTATTTCGGATATACCGCAAAATTTCTGAAACCATGTCTTTCATTATACATTTGTATTAGTTTCAGAAAGAATCATTTGTTTCAAGAGAAAATACTAATACCCTGCTGCGCTGATGATTGAGCCTGCCGGACAAAGTTGACGGGTACAGCATAATGTCCATGCTTCTTCTGAACACTGGTAATTATGGAGTTACTGCTGATTCCGAAACATCAGGTAGTCTGCCAGTACATCTGATATAGGCTGATCAGCAGCTTTCTGGTAATAGCTGTAACCCGGGCACGGATTTACTTCCAGGCACACAATTCTGTCATCGGAAACCATAAGATCAATACCGCAGAAATTCAGCCCGAGTCTCTCAGCCAGATTAACACATCGACCATGAAGATCGCAGTTTATCTCCATGGGAGACAGAGCGCTTCCCTTGTTTTCAAGTACTGCATAACGGTAATCAGTTGCTTCACTGTTAATCCTTGTAGCAATGGCACTTTTTCCAATCACATGAACTCTGATGCAATATCCTTCGATTTTCTCCTGAAATTGCGTGGGAAGCAATCTAAGTCTTTCCAATCTTTGATGATCAAACAGTTCGGCTGTTTGAACAATTGAGCGCGTTGAACTTATTGATTTGTAGATCATTGATTCACTGTAAAGATCACTTCTTTTCAATGCCTCCAAATCATTTGTAATGAAAGTGGATGGAACCGAAAATCCACATTTCTTTATCAGAAGAGCCTGATACGGCTTTGAATTGTTGGACATCATAGGTCTTCTTCTGTTAACGATTCTGGCGGGAAGCAGATCAAAGAGGTGAACCATGGAGTGCATAATCGAACGGATCTTCCCGGCAATTTCAGGCTGATCATCAAATTCAGGCATGAACTCAACCGGCATCATTCTGAGAAATACACTCTGGATCTGCTCTGTACTCACTACCTGATCGCCGATTCTTATAAATCCCTCTACACCTTTGTCTGTTAGCTGCCACCGGAGTGTGACACGATCAGCAAGTTCTTCCTGATTCAAGAAGAGACAGTCTGCCTTCCTGGATTTTAGAGAATCCAGCAGAAGATTTACCGGATCTTCAGATTCGATTCCACAGACCAGTATAACCTTTCTCATTACCCTCCAGTCGACTGCTTCTGATGAGCTATCTTTCAGGTGTTGCCACATCTTCAATAAATTTGCCCATATCCCTGCTTATTGCATCAGAAAGAAGTAAATCCTCAATGTTTTGAGAATCCCGCATATGGATATGCTTTCCTTTATCACCTGTTGAAACCACACCCTTAAAAACTGAGAATTCCGCAGGCAAATCAGGAAATCCACCGGTGTTCCTGATCAGAAACCCTTTGTAACCGAGAATCCCTGTGTTCGGAGCCTCAACCTGTTCGTTGTTTTTCAGAATACCGGCCAGTCTTTTACTCAGTTCCTGAGTCAGATCTTCACTCAATTCCCACTCAGGATCAAGCCTGCCGGAAAAAACCATAAGACGCGCTGATACACTCTTTTCTTTACTCGCCATCATCTCCTCCTGATTTTCTGATTCTGCTGCAATCATCATCAAATAATGCTGATCTCGGATTTGCATACACAGAAGTACCCGCAAAAATCGGTGTAGCCTCCCCGATCTGCCGTTGCAGGATCAGTGATTATATTGTCGCTGCTGTCCAGATTGGTTGCAGATCCGGAACCGGGTTTGTGAGACCACTTCCCGTTCCGATCCTGTCGGTACCAGTGGTAATCTACACCCGGCCACATTGCCAGAGCTACCTTATACCAGCACTTACCGCATCCACAGCCTGAATCTGCAGCAGATGGAGCCAGTCCGTCGGCAATTGCTGCATTCCAGACATCACCCTGGGGACCAGTGCAAAAGCAATGTGACTGACTCAGGTAGATGCCTGAAGCCTTCCCGGGTTGAGCTCTGGTTCCTGTTTGTGTATCACAGGCATAGTTGTAGCAGTTGTTGTTGTACTGTATTCCATTGCTGTCATTCCATGCGGCAGGCTCGTAAGCAGGGAGGCAGCGTCTGATCCACTCCACTGCAGCTTCCAGTAATTTTCTGATGAACTCACCCATTAAGTCTCTCCTTCCCGGGAATATTCTGCCGAGGCAGAATATTGAGAATTCCGTCCAGTGTTTTTTCGGCTTCTGTCAGCCAGGAGAGTTCAGGTATTCTCCTTGCGTTCAAAAGTATCCAGCGGTCGTCACCGGTTCTGACAAAGCTGTATTCGCATACTCTCAAGTTCAGTTTTCTTTGAAGATCCTCCAGCGCCTTTCTGGTTTTCAGAGGAATCCGGTCAGCTGAACAGCTTTCCGGATTCCCCCCGGAATTCCTTGTGCAGACCAGAGTGGAGTTACCTGTCAGAGATATCCAGAAAGGCCGGCCTGGAACAAGTTCTCTAACCATGTGGCAATTGTCAGCACCGGGGAATTCTGACCTGTTTGACGAAGTGAAAAGGATCTCTCCCCGGTCGGATACGCCAAGATCGGCGACCATCAGAGGAGAACCCTTTTCCAGAAGTTCAGCTGCAACGACTCCAGATTCCGTGTAAAGAACCATTGGAATGGAAAGACCGCATTCCTTTGCTTCGGAAAACAGCTCAACCGGGCTGAGAACGGTTCCCCCCAGAAGATCCGGAGCCGGAGGGTTGATGGATTTACCGTCCAGAGCCGTTAGTATTGCAAGCCAGAGAGCGTGTGTCTCTCTGGCTGCATACTCGGCGTCTTTCCCTGAGAAATGGCTCCAGAGTGAAGGGGAAAAGGAATCCAGCCCACAGAAACATCCGTGGATGTCTTCAATTGTAAAGGTGGTGTTTCCAATGGCAAGAAACAACCCTTCTCCCCTGTCACCAAGCTGAAATGAGTAACTGATCTCATTTACAATTCCGGAAGCAGTCAGGTGAACAACTTCCATGCTTCTTTTTGAAGCCGCGGCTGCAAGCGCCTTACCAAAATCGGATAACGAGTTCTCGATTAACAGGAACAAGATTATTTTTTCTTTCTGTTCTTGAAAACCTTTTTCTCAAGATCCGGCCGAAGCTCTGAATCAATGAACGGTGTAAGCTTCTCAACCGATTCCTCAAGTCTCTCCAGTCGTTCTGCTAAACATTCCAGAGTTCCGGGAGGAACAGCCATTTTTCTAATCCCGGTAAACGGGTCTTCCGGAAACTCAGGCATTCCATGTTCCACTATCATCTTGGGTTCCATGAAAGTCTTCGGTTCAAGCAGCTGCTTGGGCTCAAGGTATTCCTTGGGCTCTTTAAACTCTTTGTACTCTTTGAACTCTTTTGGCTCTTTGTACTCTTTGAATTCCTTCGGCTCCTTGTACTCCTTGAACTCTTTGAATTCCTTGCGCTCTTTGTAAAGCTTCACAGTTGTACTGCATTTGCTGAGAAAGATTGATTTGGACAGATCAACCGATGACTCATCCATTACAGGGTTATCTATGGCAATTGCATAGTCATAGGCTTCCCAGCTCGAAATCAGACTATCCAGGTTGTCATCAGGAGATATTGCCAGTGCTGATCCATCTCCCCTGACTCCGGCCATCGCTGATATCCACATTTCTGCCCAGGGATCAAACGGCCAGCTTCCCGCAGAACTCCCGTTCCATGGTACTGCAGCCTGGAATACTGTTTTATCCGCGGGGCTGTTGTTCATAATCGGCTGCATGAATGACCCCGCATGGCACTGTTCCATTGCCACCAGCAGGCTCTTGAATTTCGGCAGTGTGGCAAGGTCCGCAGCAAAGTCTGCAGCGTAGAATGATGATCCCTGGGTGCAGAGGTAACCATCGCCTGCGGTGGAATTCCAGCCGCCATGGTTGTTTGCATGGATAAGGAGACAGTCGCTCCATTTGATTTTTGCAGCAAGAGTAGCTATCACAGACTGGAAATCTGTTCTGTTTCCCGCTCCATTCACAGTCATTCTCCATGCAGAACCGTCAGGACCGAATCCATCTGCCGGAGGAGTTTCCCAGGACATAGTGTTGTAGTTCAGTGTACCGTCATGATTCAGAACAAAGATGTTGGCGGGATCATATCCGTAAACGTCCAACAGAGTACGGTAGAGGAATTCCATATCATTCACATGACGACCGTTGGAAGCTCCTGAGAAAAGAATTGCGTACCTTGTCCCGGTAACAGAGAACTTCAGCGGAAAAGGGGCCAACTTTCGGTATGCGCTGAGCTTACCGGGATCAAGTTGAACCCTTATCCTTTTTTTTCTGCGCAGTGCCTCAATATTTCTGCATGTTCTGAACAGTTCAATGCTATCCGGTTTATCAAACATGAAGTAAGGAAATTCAGCATCAACTTTCTTGATGAATTCACCCGTACTGGCATTGTAGAGAAGGTAGTTGCACGGATGAGCAAAGTTCATCATTGGCGCTTCGTCTACAAAGACAACATTTGTCGGCTGAGCAAACTTGATTTTCTTTGTTACAATATCAAGCTCTGAGCCCTTTTTGAATACCTGCCTGTCCAGGTACATCAGAAAATTCTCATCTGTACGGTTCGTGCTTAAGACCCGCTGCTCAGCGTCCTTCTTTATGGCGTCGAATATTTTTGGCATGTCAACTCCCTGTTAAATTATTCAGTGTTTCTTTTCCACTATTTATGCCCTGATATGTTTTCGCAGCTTCCTCCACTCATTCCCCTCGCACTTCACTATCATTCACTCCATCCCCGTCTTCCTATTTTTTCTCTCTCCCCTTACATTATTTCTTCGCGTATCTATAGTAACCTTCACGTTCAAGCTATTTTCAAGGGGGGGTAAATGAAGAAGGATTCTCTGTAACTGGAATCGGGAAATCCTGTGATGTTAATCATCTCGACTCGTCCGGTATTACAACCTGTCTATGAAAATCTCCATGTCACAGCTGCTATCAAGTGAAACCCGGAATAGGCAGATTCACAGATCATTCCTGTTTACGACAGCCGAAGACAAAGAGTGAAATCCGATTCATCTCTTTAGAATGTCGGGCAACATCACTATGCATTGTTGCATTGCGCTTGCAATAGTAAACACAATCCGTCAGTTTTTGCGAGTAAAATGCTTGTACATAAAGGATGATAACAGATGAAACATTATACAGTCATGTCCCACTGGCTGGATCAGCTTCAGGCAGAGGGGCAAAATACATTTACTGTCGCTCAGACCGAATCTGACACAAATCGTTCCCCGACTGCAGTGCAAGCTGCCTTAAGGAGACTGAAAAAACAGAAACGAATCGTTTCCCTGCGGAGAAGATTTTTTGTTGTGGTTCCACCGGAGTACAAAGCTGCTGGCAGGCCGGATACCTTATTGGATTCAATCGCTCTTCATCAACTGTCAGCGGGAACCTGCTCAGAATAAATGACTATTTCTATCTGAAATACTCAGCATTTCTTCAAGGGAGAACAGCATGAAAAAAATATTCACAGCAGTACTTGCAGGTACAATACTCTTTGTCATAACGGGCTTTACCGCAGACCAAAACCCCGAAGCACAAAATGCTGAGGTGGAAATTACCGCACCTGTGTTTGACCCCAGGGCAATGAGTAATCTCTTCGCGGATATTTCCGGGATGGTAGGGCCGAGCGTTGTTACGATCACTTCAAAAACAACTGTAACCGGCCCGGCATCTCCTATGATTCCCTGGGGATTCGGCTTTGGATTCCCGAATCAGGGAGGCACCAGAGAATACACACAGGAGGGTCTGGGAAGCGGTGTAATTATCAGCCCCGAGGGCCTGATTGTTACCAATAATCATGTTGCCGGTGACGCGGATGAACTTCTTGTGGTTCTCTCAAACGGCGATGAGGTTGAAGCAAAACTCATAGGAGCGGATCCAAGAAGCGATCTCGCTCTTATTCAGATCGAGTATGATGAAAATCTGCCGGCAATCTCCCTTGGCAGCAGCGATGACTTGAGAGTCGGTGAGTGGGTATTGGCAATTGGTTCACCTTTCGCCCTCAGGCAGACAGTAACCCAGGGTATAGTGAGTTATCTTGGTCGCGACGGAGTAGGGCTTGCGGACTATGAAAGCTACATACAGACCGATGCCGCGATCAACCCCGGTAACAGTGGCGGAGCTCTGGTCAATCTTGATGGTGAGCTGATCGGCGTTAACACCGCGATAGCTTCAAGAACCGGAGGCTACCAGGGAATAGGGTTTGCCATTCCCGTAAACACCGTTAAGAATGTTGTTGATGATCTCCTTCAGCACGGTGAGGTCCGCAGAGGATGGCTGGGAGTATCCATTCAACCGGTAACTGCTGAGATTGCCGGGCAGTTCAACCTTCAAGACAACACCGGAGTTCTGATTTCCGATGTTCTGCCGGATTCACCGGCGGAAAACTCCGGACTTCTCAGAGGAGATGTGGTCATCTCTGTAAATGGAAACAGATTCAACTCCATAAATGATTTCAGAAACAAGATCGCGGATATGGATCCGGGATCCGAATCAGAACTTGTTGTAGTAAGAGACGGCAGAGAAAGAACCATTACCGTTGAACTCGGCTCAAGGGAAGAAGACCCGGCGACAGTAGTGAGTAACCTCGAGAACGACTACGGATGGCAGCTCAGTGAACTGACTGAAGAACTCGCGTTGCGAATCGGTGCCGGGAACACTGAAGGCGTGGTGGTACTCAATGTTCTTCCCGGCTCCCCCGCCTCGGCAGCCGGTGTTCAGCCGGGAGATCTCATTCTGGAGGTAAACAGGAAAACGGTGGAAACTGTGTCTGAGGTAGGCGATGAACTGCAGAGAGCCGTTGGCGATGCCCTTCTGCTTGTCTGGCGCAGAGGCAGCACACTGTTCCTGGTGATTTAGAAGCCCAACCGACACCCATTGTCACACACTCCTGAAAAAGCAGGTCCGATAGGCTTTCCCTGATCCTGCTTCCCCGGCGAGGCTGGTTCTGCTGAGCGGCTGACTGCATATAACTCTCCGGCAATAAGATTGACATTCAGGAGTTTCGTGTGCTATCATCGGTTTCAGGTAAGAAATTGAAGTGCGGGGTTTTCTGAAATTTCGAAGGGGTCGAAAATGAAGCAATCAGCTATTTTTGTTCTGCTTGTGGCAACGCTTACTGCATTTGCAGTTGAAATGACCGTCACGATACCTGTTACCGGCAATGAAGGTACTCCCTGTCTTCCGGATGGATGGATGCTTCCCTCGGAGCATTCAGAAGAACCCGCAGATTTTCTGGAAAACGGAACGATTCAGTATACAGGCAGCTGCATGTGGCAGGGAATGAGTGATGTCTTCGTCTGCGGTGACAGCGTCTGGTGTTCATTTCAGGATGGACTCTGGCTTATTGATATATCGGATATTTCAAACCCTGAATTTCTTTCCAGAATTTACACCCCGTTATACACTTTAAAACAAGGGCAGATAATGGGTGTGAATGATATCCTGATAGAAGGGGATTACGCTTACATAGGCGATCATGAAGGCATCAGGATAATTGATATAAACAGTATGGAACTTGTTTCAACCTACTCGCTGAGAAGAGCACATACTCTGTATCTCAGCGGTACTCATCTTTATGTTGTTGACGGCACCGGCTTCTGGGTACTGGATGTTCAGAACCCGGAGGAACCGGATTCCATTGGCTACTACAAGAAACTGGGAGCTGTCGGGCTTGATGTATCAGGCAATTATGCTTTTGTCTCGTCAACGGGAGGCGCGGGATTCACTGTACTTGATATCTCAACTCCGGAAAACCCCACTTTTGTTGTGGAACTTACCGAAATCTGTTGTACCAACAAACTTATC
This sequence comes from Candidatus Sabulitectum sp., assembly GCA_021107435.1. Taxonomy (GTDB): domain Bacteria; phylum Fermentibacterota; class Fermentibacteria; order Fermentibacterales; family JCC-6; genus Sabulitectum. The sequence goes on from JAIOSV010000022.1 coordinate 22,009, forward strand.
GAAGAAAATGGATATGCCTATCTCGCTTCAGGACCAAGTGGATTCAACATCGTTAATGTAATCGACCCTCTAAACCCGTTCCTGATCTCAAATATCGGTTTTGAAGGATCGGTAATGCGCATAGCAATGATAAATTCCCAATATGTTGTTGTGTCTGCGTCCTCTCCTTCGGCAATCGCTGTAATTGACATATCCAATCCTAACAGCCCTTTTGTAGCAGTCAGTTATGAAAGAAGCGGCAATCTGTTTGTGGACGGAGACAGACTGTTTGAAACAGCTTCCAGTTCCATAAAAATTCAGGATATACAGAATCCGCTGAACTTCGTACTTGAGGGAAGCATTGATGTGGAAGCATATTATTCACGGGGACTACAGGTCTCCGGTGATTTTGCTTACATAGTAGATATGGGAGACTACTTTGACGGTGGACTTAATATTGTTGATATAAGTGATCCTTCTAATCCATACCCAAGAGGGAATTACGCTATAGGATTCCCCAGCTTCAGCTTCCTGCTCGCTGTAAAGGATAACCACGCATACATTCCTGAAGCAGTGAACGACATCCTTCATATTGTCGATATCAGTAATCCTGATCTCCCGGTATATGCCGGAGAATACGCAGCACCTGTAGAGGATCTTTTTGCCGGTGATCCATACACATACCTTGCGGTTGGCAATACTCTTCAGATAACGGATCTGCGGGTACCCTCAAGTCCGTCATTATTGAGCTCCATCTCACTCGGTACTGAAGACGGCAGCAAAATATGTGTCGCTGACGAACACGCCTTTATCGGAAATTCCGCAGGTGAAGTATGGATCGTAAATGTAAGCGACAGTTTGAATCCGCAAATAGTAACATCATTCAGTGCCGCCGGGGAAGTAACAGGTATTCTTGCAGCAGAGGAATTGCTTTATGTTGTTTCTCTGGAACTGCTTCAAATAGTTGATATAAGTGTGATCAATGCTCCCCAGATTATCGGATCATATTATGACAGTGATCTTTCCTGCTATACGAATATCCATGTTGACGGAGGCTATGCTTATATCGCAAACCTGATAGGCGGTTTTCTGGAAATAGATGTCAGCAATCCCGCTGCTCCTTTTCGCGAGGAATTCTTCCAAACTGCGGGCTGGTGCAGAGGTTTGGCTTTTGCTGACGATTATCTTTATGTCTCTACCGATTGTTCTTTTCAAATCCTCAAGAATGAACTTCTGGGAATCCGCGATGACGATGACAATTCTTCCGGTAATGCAACGGAGTACGAGCTTTCAACTTATCCGAATCCCGCCACCAACAGTGTTACAATTTCCTTCAACCTCGCGGCAACAGCCACCGCAAAAATTGATGTCTATGATGTAACAGGCAGAATTGTGACAACTCTCGCTGCGGAAGAAATGACTTCCGGACAGCACAGCCATATCTGGAACCTCAAAGACACGAACGGCAGTGTTGTTCCTTCCGGCATCTACCATGCAAGGGTTTCAACCGCCGACTGGACCGGTGTGACCAGCCTGGTTGTCATCAGATAGATTTTAAGAAAAGCAAGCTGCAGGGGCGGGAAAAACCCGCCCTTGCTTCTTCCAAATTGCCCGCCACAACTACAACCATATCCTCCTGCCGAAGAACATTTTCGTTTCCGAGTAAATTTAGATGCTTTGTTTAATCTGCAAGCTCTGGTACAGTAATCTCACAGAATACACTGGATCCATCAACCTCGGTGATCTTTGTATCCAATGCCAGATCTAAACCAAGCGAACGGAACTCCTGCGGCGACACTATCCCTGTTCGAAAACCGTCTTTGCAGACAATCTCATCATTCCCCGTCTTCGTGTAATCGATCTCGCCCAGGAGACCTGCTGCTGCCTGCGCCTCAAACCATTGCAGACGATCTACCCGGAATCCTTCTGAATAGGTCGAGAAATAGATATGTCCTCCCGGTCGCGTAACCCGCAGGGCCTGCCGCAGAAGCAATTCCCGATCAGTGCCGAAGGCGCATATCCCGTTCTGAACACATACGACTTTATCGAACTCCGCATCATCGAAAGCCAGTTCCAGCGCGTCCATCTCCATAAACTCACATTCGGGGTCTGAGCCCGAGAGTTGACGGCCCAGCTCGAGACTTTCAGTTGCGGTGTCGATCCCTACGACACGCTTCGCCACTCCTGCCAGCCGAATGGCAACACGGCCATACCCGCAGCCAAGTTCCAGCACGGAATCTGTGCGCTCCAGCTTCTGAATGACGAATTGAATCTCCGCTTCGAGGTATTGTTTCACTCGCGGAGATGCTATCTCGTAGCATCGGCGCAAACGAGCCCCGAATAGTTTTTCTACGTAGTACCCTTCCATAGTTACCCCTGAAAATTGAAAACCCAGTGTATCCGACTGTCAGCACTTTTATTCGTTGTTCAATTTCCTGACTGAAGTGTGACCTCTCTCACCTTCAGGAATGAGGTGATCAGTTACCTTTCTCAGCCGTCATCAGGTTCTCCACCGAGCCTATTTCAACAAAGGAAACGCCTTTGCTTCTTCCGAAATTACCCGCCACTACGACAACCATATCATCCAGCCGCAGAACATTTTCGCTTCTGAGCAAATTAAGAGCCTTGCCCACAAAATCATGGGTTACATGCTCCGGTTCCATAAACCGCGCGGACACCCCATAGGAAAGAGCGAGATGTCTGACAGTTTCTCTGCTGTAGCACAAAGCGAATATTGGACTCTTCCCTCTGTAAGCGGCGAGGCTTCTGACTGTTCTTCCCGATGTAGTGTCCGCAATAACAGCCCTGGCGTTCAACTCAACAGCACCCTCTACCCCGGACTTTATCAGAAACGCGGATATCTCATTATTCACAACAACAATGGGAATATCGTTAATGTCTTCCTTGTCTTTTTCAACTTCCAGAGCAATGGCAGCCATAGTCCGCACGGCTTCAAGAGGATAAGCTCCAACCGCTGTCTCGCCACTGAGCATGATGGCATCAGTCTGGCTGTATATGGCACTTGCCACATCATTAACTTCGGCGCGTGTCGGCCTGGGGTCTTCTATCATGCTGTGCAGCATCTGAGTGGCGATGATTACAGGTTTTCTCCGCTCAATACATCTGTTGATAAGTATTTTCTGAATGCCGGGTACTTTCTCAAAGGGTATCTCTATGGCCAGATCTCCACGGGCGACCATTACCCCATAAGCCACATCAAGAATTTCATCTATGTTCTCAACACCATTCTGGTTCTCTATCTTGGCGATTACCTTGATGTCACTTCCCCGCGAGAGAAGAATTTCCTGAACAGCTTCAACATCAGCCCGCGAACGAACAAATGAATGCGCGATAAAGTCCAGCCCGTTATCAATCGCGAAGTCAATGTACAAAAGGTCTCTTTCACTCAGCGATGGCAAGCCTATGTGTACATTGGGTACATTCACACTTTTACGACTCTTTATCGCGCCGCCGTTCATCACTTTGCAAAGCAGGCAGCCCCCATCCGCTTCAATGGCAATCAGCTCTATTTCACCGTCATCTATAAGCACTCTGCTTCCAGGGGATACGGCAGAAGCGAACTCCTGGTAAGTAAGAGGAATACATACTACTGAAGAACAGTCACAGCTCCCGCCCAGACCAACAATCTGCCCTGTCTCTACCGGAAAAGGCTCAGAGAAAGAACCGGTCCTGATCTCCGGCCCCTTGGTATCCATCATCAGAGCGATTCTGTCAGACACAGCCCGAACAGAGTTTACAATCTTAAGAGCCCCCGCAAGAGACTGGTGAGCTGAGTTGAGCCGAACAACATTCATGCCATTCTGATAAAGCGAACGAATAAACTCTTCCGAGCAGTTCAAATCTGAAATGGTTGCTACTATCTTGGTCTTCTTCATTTGACTTCTCCCAATGCGGATTCAGAAAACAGAATATTCCACTGTTCTACTATAACCAACATCAGAGTGGTTGCTGTTCTCCGCAGAGGTCAGAAGGACCTGGCCACAAGCACCAATCCGGAGCTTAAATTCGTTCCGATTATTATTATCTTGACAGCAAATAACAATAACTATTAGTCTATACTGGTCTAATCAGATATTTGAGATCGGTATAATACGCAGCTATCCTGATTCCCAGGCTGCAACCACATCTGTCCCTTTATCCACAACAATCAGCTCCAGCCAGCTGGATTCCGGAGTACGCATCCATGAGTTCGAAACGAGAGTGATCTTTAAACCATATCGTTTTACAACCCTGAATATCTCCTGTTTGACCGGGCATGCATCAGCATCGACAAAGATGTTAAGCAACAGTGAAACCCTCTCTGTTGGTATTCAGGATACCAGTTCACTTGAATACTTCACCATTCCATGTGTAAGTTTCGGTTATTCTTTCTCTCTCCACGTAGTCCTCTATGTCCTCATCCCAGTCTTCAGCGATCCCGGTGACTCTGATTTCGTTCTCTACTCCTCCCGAGTCGGATGGGAGTATGAATGTCTCATTGTAGTGGAAGCAGCCCGCTTCGGACATAGAGCTGGCATGCGGTCCCATTACAAGATCGGTACCGGTCCATGCGAAAAGGGCGTCGCTGTTCTTGTATCCGCATGCTTCGTAGATAAAGGAAAGTTCTATAAGGTTTTCAATTCCTGTAAATCCGTCAGCCTGAAGTTCCATCCCTCTGATGCAGTAGCTGTATGGAGACTGGTCGTAATATGCGCCGACCGGACAGAAAACCTGCTCCGCCAGAATCTCATCTGAACTGATTATTCTCGCTGTCGCGATGAAACAATGCTCCTCCGGGTTGAATCCATTGACTGTGAAAACAAAAAGCGTATCACCGCCAAGCGCAAGGCTTGTCATTGCCAGGTCAGGTCCGGGAATGTAGCCGCTGCACAGATCACCACTGAATTCAAATGTGGCCTCATACCAGTAAAACGGCATTCCATCCGGGAGATCGTCTCTTCCAGAAGATCCTGTTATGTCGAGTTCAGTTCCCATCGGAAGCCTGACACCCTGCGAGCAGTCAATGTCCGGAAAAGAAAGGATCACAGCAGTATTCGAGAATACAACGGTCCTGTCATCCGTGAAATCCCCATACCAGTAATCCCCCTGTACCGCAGAACAAGCGAACAGTGCGAATAGCACGGCTATTAACTTCATTGGAACCTCCTCAATTTAATTCAGTTTATTCCCGAATTGGTAATTGCTCTGCTCTCAATTCGTTCGAATCCGGTTGTGAAAACCATCAAATTATCGTACGTATCATATTGCCTGCTGGAAGGATTATGTATTCAATAAACATGAGACCACAGCTTACGACCCGGTTCATTCATACCATAGAAGCATTTGTTAAACAAGAGGAAAGGGAAGCGGAATTCACATCCATACGTCTACTGAAGATTATTCACTGCGGCAAGCCCATCATAGCAAATGATACAAACGGTCGTAAGACTCTGAGTGAATACATCCCAAGAGCTCCTTTTTCATTGGAGAGGATGAGCTTCAATGAAAGTTCGGACACTGTGCTTTACAGAGGTGAACACTTTCATCCAACCCTTGCCGGAAACTTCGATGTTGCAGGTCCCCTTGGATTGCGAGAATAACCTCTCACATACCACGCAAGGGAGCAAATCAGGTCATCTACTACGGGGCGTGCAGCAGCCAGGCATGGCGGGGAAGAGAACATCGCCAGGGAATCTTACAGCAAGCACCAATCCGGAGCTTAAATTCATTCCGATTATTACTATCTTGACAGCAAATAACAAAATCTATTAGTCTATATTGGTCTAATCAGATATTTGAGAATTGTATTCAGTGTGGTCATTTCATTATTTACACGGAGATAATTGTTGAATAACAGTCATGTTTCTAAGGACTCGTAGCGAAATACCACTGCTGTATACGGTATTGCAGTAGAGTATTTGTAATGGATTCGGGTTGACTTTATTCGAGAGATTAAGATTGTTGATATTGTTGACTGTCACAAGGTGGTTGAAATTGCCCGGGCATTAAACCTGATTATCAGGTATTTGCAAATCTCAGCAAATTCAACAGAACTGCGAGCATGTAATCGAATACCAGTGTTTTCGCAGTCTGCTGATTCAGAGCGTTAACCACAGAATGGAGGATGGAATGTTAATAGTTTCTTTGTTGATTACTGCTTTCCTGTCCACCGCCAGCGTTACAATTACCGAACCTGTTGACGGTGAAACCTATAGCGGTGACTGGCTCACACTCAGGGCTATTGTTGAAAATGAGAACGAAGTTCCTGATTCAGTTCTTTACATTCTCAATGGAGAGCCTGTTATTCAGATTCCCAGGTTGAATACTGACTGGCCTACCTATATGCAGAATGATCTTCATCATGGATATTCAGAGTCTCCCGCCCCGACAGACAATACCATTTTGTGGACTGCGCCTGTAACAGGAAACTTCCACGAGTTCCCCACACCTGTGGTTGTTGACGGTATTGTGTACTATCCGCAGGATTCCAGCGGAGACTCCCTGTATGCTCTGAATGCAGCAACAGGAGAAATAATATGGACTTACCGCACCGGATACACTGATGACGCAGTTACCGTGAAGGACGGTTATCTGTACACGGCAAGTGATTCCATCTGGTGCCTTGATGCCCTGACAGGGCAGAGAATATGGGCCAGTGGTGATGCTAATTGCTTTGGCAGTACACCTGCTGTTGTTAATGGTTGTGTTTACTGCGGCACTTCAAAGTGGTCTCAAAACGAATCTTACATCTCTTCTCTTGACGCTTTCACCGGAATGCAGAACTGGCAGACAACTATTACCGGAATTACAGCCAGCTGTAACACTGTCTGGAACGATATGGTTTTTGTTCCAACCTATCAGGGGGCTCTCTATGCCCTTAATGCCAGCTCAGGCTCGCTGATATGGGAAAACAGTGAATCCCTCACCGGGTATTGGGATTCATCCCCTGTAATTGTTGACAACATGCTCTACATCGGTGGAGATGACAGCAGGATAAGGTGCATTAATCCTGAAAACGGTATCACTGTCTGGGAGCAGATGATTACTCCCGGAACATATATCGCTGCCACTCTCGCGTATGCTGACGGGAAACTCTACTTCGGGGATCAGGAGACCTCCTACCATTGCCTGTCCGCCGCAGACGGAAGCAGCATATGGTCAGTACCCGGTGTAGAACACGGATCCTCCGGAATCGCGGACGGGATAGTCTTCTTTGGAGAAGGCAGCAATTACTATGATGCGACTGCCCGTGTTTTCGCTCTCGACTGTGAGACAGGGCAGGAAATCTGGAGCTATGAAACCACATCAGGCCCCTATGGCATAGTCTCAAGCCCGTCAATTGTTGACGGAGTTGTGTATATCGCGGGAACAGACTGGAATCTTTATGCTTTCGGTACAGGTCTGAAGTACACCTTTCTCGATGACTTCAATTCCCGGGTGGGTTCAAATGAATTGATTGTAACTTCCTGGGACGGTGGTACAGCGGTAGCGGCAGATACTATCAACTTCACTGTAACTGGAACCGGTATCAATCTTGCGTCTTCCCATGTGCTCAATCTGTCTGCCAGCCCGAATCCGTTTGTTTCCTCTGCCGCAATATCTTTCCAGTTATCTGAAGCAGGTAATACTACAGTTGAGATCTTCGATCTCTCAGGAAGGTCTGTTTGTACTCTGATTGATTCAGAACTGTCACAGGGCACGCATTCGATAGAGTGGAACGGTTGCTTCCAGACCGGTGCAAAAGCTTCTGCAGGGCTGTATCTATGCAGAATCCAATCGGAAGGTGCCGATGAAACAACAGGCTTGTGTCTTTTAAGATAAGAGCCATAATCAGAGACTGCAGAGGAACAGTGCTTACGAAGCCACACTACAGAGTACTATTCACTTAACCGGAGCGTTATCATCCGGAAAGGACATTGTGAATACCAAGAACAAAAAGGCTATCCCTTTTGCCAGCCTGATTCTTATTGTCTCACGCAGTTCTGATTCAAATAAGCCCTCCAGCCTACTTGATGAGTATGAAATCGATGAATACCGATTATCCCCGGCCGATTCCTTCGGAGTTGAATTTGAGAAATCACCGGAAACAATCTTGAGAGTCAGTAGAAGATCCCGGGCAGCTTTCTCCCAATCAATTCGAATCCTCTGTCAACCCTGATTTACAGGATAGTTGCCTGTAAACATTTTTGCCAAGTAATCTGTTCCGTGTCATAATAACTATGTACCTTGCACGGTTCCAGATGCTGAATATGCGTTTTGCAATCCTTGACCGGAGTCTGTCTGACATGTGGTGGAAAACAGTTTTAGTTGCATTGATCGTTCTGGCGTTCATTATTGCTGCAGCAAGCCTCTACGGTAGAAATCGCTGGCAATCTGACACAGAAAAGCTGCTTGCACAAATAGAGGCGCTCCGTACACCTATTACTCCGGAATTATATGATTCACGCGAATTGGAAGGACTGCCGGCACCTGTTCAGCGTTACTTCCGGGCTGTTTTGAAAGAAGGTCAGCCTTTGATTTCATCGGTAAGTGTGGAACACACTGGAACCTTCAACATGAGCGAGACCGGAGAGCAATGGAAACCGTTCATGTCATCTCAACGCGTCATTACTCAACGTCCGGGCTTTGTCTGGGACGCCCGCATTCGCATGGCACCGGGACTAACCGTCCATGTTCATGATGCTTACGTTGCCGGAGAGGGTATTCTGACTGCGAAACTGTTTGGTCTCCTGACAGTAATGAACCAGCCCAACACCCCAGAACTGTCACAAGGAGAGTTGATGCGCTTCTTCGCTGAAGCGACATGGTATCCAACAGCGCTTCTTCCAAGCCAGGGTGTGGTCTGGGAAGCAATTAACGACACACTTGCCCGTGCAACGCTTACCGATGGCACAACGACAGTAAAGCTGGTGTTTCAGTTTAATACTCAGGGATTAATAAGCTCAGTGCATTCCGACGGACGATACCGTGAAGTCGATGGCGCACAGACAGCAACCCCCTGGCTGGGCAGTTTTGATGACTATGAGTTACGCGGTGGTATGCTGATACCGCTTGAGGGCGAGGTGGCATGGCTGCTTCCGGAAGGACCTGCGCCTTACTGGCGCGGCCGTATTCAACAAATCGAATACGAATGAACAGGCGATGGCATCTGCCACTTAAGGTGATAAAATTAGCCCTGCCGGTCAGGTACTGATCTGCGCAGAGACCCCCGGGACAATGCCCGGGAGCCTCCTCCACTTTACCATCTCTGTATTACACGATGCTGATCACAACAGTGTAGCATCCGGTAATATCTCCATTCACCTCCTGCTCTATACGCAAGTAAAAATTGGAGCCTGATCTTGCCTTCTCGGGAGCAGTTATCTTGATTTTCAGGGGAGTGGACTCTTTAGGCTCAAGGTAAATCCTCTTCAAGTGACGCCATGCTATTGTTTTTTCCGTCATTCTGGGCAAAAAGGCTCTTTCACCAAATTCCCGGTGAAGTTCGTAGTCTATTTCTCTTGGTTGAACCAGAGGTCCCCAGACTTTCTCAAAGGGAATAATTTTCCTTTTGCGAACAAGATTGAAGGAACGCTTCTCACCCAGCTTTATTTTCACCTGAGGAGCAAGTACCTCAGGCGGGAAGCCGAAGATGGGTAAGCGCGGTACATAATCAAGCCTGAAATGCAGATCCGTTTTCAGTCTGGCAATACCATCGAACGGCAGAGCAATTCCAATTTCCAATTCTGCAGTTGAGCCTTCATTCAATGTAACAACATGAACATTACGGGCGGCGATGTTGTTTTCCCAGCGAATGTTAAATGGATAAACCATTGGATCCAGGCTATTGGAGTCCTCTGGATCGTCATTGATAAAGGCAACGGCAAGAAGGCACTGATGAGCTGGATCTGAAACTCCGGCTACTGGAGCAGGAACCCATTCAACAAACGGTGCCTGAGCACTGGAATTGGCAGGAACTGTAAAAGCGTTTGTCGGATTGGGGTGTCCGCTTGTAGATGGTATCAACTGCCAGTTTGATGATGCGAAGCCGGCATGAGGATCTGCCCAGTAGTAACGAACTTTTGCATTGGTAATTCCGACATCGCTTCGATTATGCACATTGGCTGATACATGATTGATCGCCCCGAACACTGGATTCACATCAACAGAGCCATAAGGTGGCGCGTCAACAAGAATATCCGGGCTGGCCCATAATGAATCACTGTACTGTTCACCGTTATCACTCGCGGAGTCCCTGATCCAGAGATCGCCTATCCCCTTCAAAGGCGCCATCTGGCGGAAGTAGGCCAGGTTTGTACCATAGATGGGCGTTATATAGGGTTCAAGAGGGATATGAACATACTCCCCATAGCTACCCCACTTGCTCCTGACCTTTGTGCAATTCCCGGCAGAATCAACATCCCAGACCCTACCGGTGTGTGTCGTTACATTGTAGGAATCGCGATAGCGAATCACATCCCCGCGTCTTACTGATCCTGAAGCAACCGGGATACAGTTATCGCTCAATATCTGATCAACATCACTGTGATTTCCAATCCAGTAACGTCGTGGAATGAATGTAAAGCCCCAGCAATTATATCTCTCAGTGCGTCCCAGCTGCTCCTCTGTCTGGTCAACATGTTTATAGTACTGAACTTTTGGAATCAGATAAGGATCTGTTTCCGGGGTCACAGCACCACCCAAA
>JAIOSV010000094.1 GCA_021107435.1 Candidatus Sabulitectum sp.
GCCCACAACCTGTCCGCTGCAGGTGAACCGCCGCTTGAGACAAGTTTCACATTCATTGATCTCTCCCAGTGCCTGCCGTTGAGGGTTCCACTTATGGTGATTTCATCCCTGCCGGACTCATTGTAGCGACCGACAACAACCAGTGGCTCCCCATCGTAGAGATCTCTAATCTCTCTCGGGTACACTTCTGTTACATCCAGATTGCCCCAGTCAATCTCAATGTCTACCAGATACGGGTTGTTGATTTTGTTGTAAACATCCTCTACTGCGGTCTTGGGATTCTGATCCAAACCCACGTATACCGCATAGCCTCTGCCCTCTTCGGCAAGACCCTCAATGAGATACCTGTTAACGCTGGATCCCACGCCGATGCTGAACAGCCTGGTGTGTTCTCCGAGAGTAGTCCGCAGTTCTGAAAGGATCTCCGATTCGTTTCCTATGTATCCATCCGTAAGGAAAATGATGTAACGCATTCTCTCAGGATCCTCTGGATAGCCAACGCAGGCTCTCACGCCTTCTATCATCACTGTTCCGCCCATGCCGGACATGGAATTGATATACTCAATTCCCCGTCTGACATTCGCCGCGGTGTTCTCCATGGGCTCACTGCTCATGGAACTGGCTGTTTCACTGAACCTCATTATCTGGAAGGAATCATCAGGGTTCATTCCCCGCACAAACTGTCTTACTGTTTCCTTTGCGACTTCCATGGGCTGACCGCTCATGGATCCGGAGTTATCCACCACAAAGAATATCTCCTTGGGTGCAATGTGTCCCGGATCAACTTCCGCGTCCGGTTCCAGCATAAGCATGAAGTGACCGCCCATGTCTCCATTGTGGGAAACAACTCCTGCTCCGATGTCATTCCCGGCAGTTCTGTAAGTGAAAACAAAATCTCTGTTCGGGATTTCATGCTCTCTGCTCAGCTCTACAAACAGTCTGTCATCGTTCTGAATCTCTGTGCTGATAGCATGATTCAGAGATTCAAACTCCCGTACGGGAAATCCCGGATCAAGTGTTAATGAAAGCTCAATGTCATACCCGCTTCTGGTGTCTTCGGGAACAATGTCCGGCGTTATCCTGTCTACATCGGTAACACTGTTCGGGCTGAACCTGGGGCCTACAACCATCGGATAGACCACTTCCCAGCTGCCGTCATTGTAATCCACAGGCGCAGCGTACATTATTTCGATAACTATATCATCACCGGGCAGAATGTTGCCGACTGTCTGAGTGAAGATGTTAGGTCTTTCCTGCTCCAGCAGTGCAGCAGTTCTGCCCTGGCTGATGGCCTCTTCGTAGATCCTTTGAGCTTCCTGCCTTTCCTTGATCTCCCCTTCAATTCTTCTGTCGCCTATCTCCATGTCCATGCTGTATACCGCTCCACTCTCCGGCAGAGGAAATACATACACTGCTTCGATAGGATCGGAATACGGATTACCGTATACCTGTCGCACAGTAACCAGCTGGATAGAACCATCAACTGTTATATGAGCCTCAGTGTGCTCCAGCGGCAGATCCGATACAACTCCGTCATCATCCATAACGATCATTCTAGAGTAATCTTCAGAGGGCATTATCAGAAGCAACGCGCTCAGACTTAGTACTGCACCAATCATTGTTCTCTCCTTTCAAGAGTTGAACCAATTACGATGATGTTACACCACAGCCGGTGATATATTCCAGCGAACCTGAAAGGACTTTTCATGATAACTGTAAACGGAGATAAACTGGACTGGCATGACGGTATGACCATCAGAGACATCCTCAATGCGAAAAATTACAAATTCAGAATGCTTGTTACGAAAATTAACGGAACCCTTGTGAAAAGAGCCGACTACGATACAACCACCGTACCTGATAAAGCAGATGTTAAAGTAATCCACCTTATATCCGGCGGATAAATTGTCCTCAACAAGAACGGCCAGATTTCTGCTCCTTGTCACCGCAGCCATCTGGGGTCTGGCTTTCGTCGCCCAGCGTGCCGGTATGGATCATCTTGGTCCAATGGTATTCAACACCATCAGGTTCGGCCTGGGTACACTGGTTCTCTATCCCATCTTTAAAGAATACATCAGCAGGAGTTACATAAAGCAGGCTATTCTTGCAGGATCCATTCTTTTTGCCGGAGCTGCTCTGCAGCAGTGGGGTATTGTTTATACCACCGCCGGCAAGGCTGGTTTTATAACCGGGCTCTACATTGTTTTCGTCCCGGTTCTTGGTCTTATAAGTGGACACAGAGAAGGGAAGAAATTGTGGGTTGGTATCCTTCTTTCACTGACAGGGCTCTGGCAGCTAAGCTTCTCGCAAGGTTTCACATCTGTTAATCCGGGAGATCTACTTGTACTGGCAGGTGCGGCAATGTGGGCACTTCATGTAAGATTGATCGGCAGATACGCGAAGAAATACCACCCCGGAGGGTTCGCAGTAGTTCAGTTCACCACAGTAACCATTCTGAGCGCAATTGCAGCCCTCATCCTCAGAGAATCCTGGGGGGGAATCACAAGCGTATGGCTTCCCCTGGCATACAGCGGTTTTCTCTCTGTAGGAATAGCCTTCACGATTCAGATATTCGCCCAGAAACAGGTAAAACCCGCCCCGGCAGCAATGATCATGAGCCTGGAGGCTGTGTTCGCAGCCCTGGGAGGTTGTATTGTCCTGGGAGAATCCCTGACAACTCCGGAACTCACCGGCGCAGCATTGATGTTTACCGGAATGATTATCGCCCAGCTGCCTGCCAGAAAGAGAGCCTGACCCTTTCCCGGATAGCTCAAAGCTTTTGTCAAGTGGTCCATGCACACAGGTGGAATCATGAAAATCGAATTCGAGAATTAAAGAACTCTTTTATCGAAGATTCTCTACCGGATTTACTGTATCGCAGTAAAACTTTGCAGCAATACAATAAGCAACAGAAGAAAAGCTCTCATCCACTCCACCCGTGGTTCCAGGAAAGTTGTTTCCAAACTAATAAGTCTTGTTATGCAGGGAAGGGCATTTTATGCCACAGCTATACCTTCTCTTTTAATCTGCCGCACAAAAGGATCCTCTTCATTAAAATTTTCAAGACTAAACGGCAACGGCTCAAGGCGTATATCAACCGTTACTGCTAGTTCAGTGAGTCTGATCCTTTCTTCAAAACGGTCATTACTGACGAAGCTTGTTTAAGAACATCTGTACTTTCTCTAAAATTGCAGCTTCGATTTCAGCCATCTGAAAATCTACTCTGCTCTTTTCAATTCCGGCAGGGTGAATTGTTGTGTACACTTCTTTCTGAATTCCCTCTTGTAGTAGTCAGGATATCTGGATTCCAGATTGAAGGTTGAATTGCGAAAACAAAATCCCGACAGGAGAGTAGAGCATCATTATTGCACATATCATATACTCCCAGCTTCTGCCTGTATCTGAACGTCAAGCATCAAGCTTTATTAACCCGTACGAAATACAGTACGACCAGAAGGTTGGCCGACAACAGCATTATGCAAATGAACTGCGCCTGTAGCAAGCAAGTTTTTGTTACGCCATACCAATACGAGAGCAGAGGTGGAAGAAAGTACGGTTTGTTAACCCAGCTACTCGTCGAAGGTGGCTTTGATACAACCCCAGGTGCTTCTAGCCAGACTTGTCAGATAGTGATCGTAAAAATGCAAATTGTTCGCATTGTAATTACCAACGAAGAAGCCGGGGCCATCCAGGCCAAGACCGTATTTGTACGCGATATCATTGGGAGATGCGGTAATAGTGTAGCTTATCCCTGTTGTGCCGGTGTCCGTATGCTCTATGAGTTTATTGCCGCCGGACCAGTCGCTTATCCAGACACGAAGGTTACCCGCATCCCAGACACACGCAACACCAAATCCACCCACTTCGCTGCAACTCCAGCTGTCCACTACTGAGTGTGTGCTAACATCGTACTTGTAGACAATGGAAGGATCATCGGTTACGAAAAAATTCTGATCCAGAATCCACAGGTAATCACCATCCCACTCGCATCCTCCGAAACCACCGGTGGCAAAAGGCGCGCCGAGCTGATAAACATCAGGAGGAAGCATCGGAATTCCCGAGCTGTCCAGTTGCCATGTGTACAGATAGTAGGGAACCGGAGCGAGGGGGTTGCTCTGCGTTACTCCGTAAAGAACATCGTCCTGATAACACCCGAGACCGGAGAGGAAATCAACATTGTCAAACACAGTCCATGTAACTGTTGTTCCGCCCGAGTAAGAACCGTACGCCACCTTGTTGCTGGAACCGGAACCACCCTGACTGACATAAAGCATATTGTGATTATCGTGATAGCCCACCGCAAACATTTTTGACCAGCCTGCAGGCCCCGCGATCTCGGCGATTAAAGTACCACCATCCGACTCACTCTGTCCGCCACCCGCTGAAAGACCTTCTGCTGATCGAAAACCAAAAGAAGCAGCTGACAGTATTAAAACCAGTACAACAATGCTTGAACCTGACATTTCAATTCTCCCTCAAATCGTTAAACAGACACTACAACAGCAGTGCCTGAAAATAGTTTCTCTGAACACCGTTAAGCCAGGACCAATTATAGCACAGATCATCCGTTAAGTCCACACAAAAACACAACTTCCCCGACCTGGCTTCAAACAGAACTCAACCGATCTGCTGACAGAAAAACAAGGAGACAATAATGAAAACTCCAACCGCCTCAAGGGGCGGGGAATTAGACCCTCCTTAGATTAAAGACTGTTTCAACCGGTGAGTCCACATTATGATCTTCCTATGAAGAAGATAGTAACAGCGTTTCTGCTGATAGCGGTCTGCTCTGCTCACTCCACCCCCTGGGCCAGCGGCTCAACAGGACTGGACATGAGTTACCTGTACTGGGAACATGGAGAAGATTGTGTCTGGGGCTATCAGGTAGCTTTCGGACCGCGAATAATTGATAATCTCTATTTCCGGGCCAAGGTAACAATTCCGCTTCCAACTCCCATTTTCGCAATTCTTGGAAATCAGGTTAATGCCGGAGGAGAATTTTCCTGGTTAATGAAAAATCCTGAACAGGGATTCGCGGTGAAATCCTCCATTGGAGCCGCATGGTGCCTCCAGTGGCCGGAAAACATAATAGTGCCCCACACAAGTTCCTCAAACAAACATGCCTACGACGGAGCTGACGGTATCAGAATGGAAGCTCTTGTAAATCTCGGATACAAAACCGGCAGAGGAGCCATCTGGCTTGATCTTGGTATTGATCACCGGATAATGGATGTGACAAGAACTGTAGAGGGAAGGGAAAATGAAGAGTCCTTTACATTTACCGGGCCTCATCTGGGCATCAGCGGTGATCTGTATTTCTAAGAACTCTGGGAGCTAACCTCTTCAAACCCGAGAATCCGCAGTAGCAGTTAACGAAATTGGATTGATGCCAGCATGGATGATGATAAAGGAGAATCAGTCTCCCGCAGCTTTTTCACTGATCGTTTCAAAGAGGGAGTAGATCCAATGAGAAAAAGAGCAGTCTCCATTTCATTCACTATGATCTCTACAGTCCTGTTGTTTCTTATATCCTTTTCCGCCTACGGTCAGATCACATTTGAATGCTGCTACGGAGGATCCGCCAGAGAGGAAGGTCAGTCCGTGGTGCAGTGTTCCGATGGTGGCTATGCCATATGCGGATACACGAAATCGTTCAGTGACCCAATTGCGGATGTCTATCTGGTAAGAACAGACGAATACGGAGATACCCTCTGGACCAGTTGTTTCGGCGGAAGCGGATACGAACTGAGCTATCAACTCGAACAGACCATCGATGGCGGCTTTGTAATCGCGGCTCAATCCAGCTCATACGGCAGTGCTGATCAGATGTATCTTGTCAAGACGGATGATTCCGGTAACCTCCAGTGGCAGCGTACATACGGAGGGGGTTACACGGAAAAGGCACATTCCGTTCAACAAACAACGGACAACGGCTACATCATCGCGGGTTCAACAAACTCAATGGGCTCCGGAGGTTACGATATGTATCTCGTTAAAACCGATTCTCTGGGTACAATGGAGTGGCAGCGCGCATACGGGGGTTCGGGTACAGACAGGGGGCACAATGCAGTGCAGACCTTCGACGGAGGATATGCCATTGCCGGATACACTGAATCATGGGGCGCAGGAGCGTGCGATGTGTATCTTGTTCGTGTGGATGCTTCGGGTGATACACTTTGGACAAGGACATACGGAGGTGGACTGGAGGATCTTACACACTATGGACGGTGCCTGGAGCAGACATCAGATGGTGGATTTGTGCTAACCGGTTATACCAAATCGTTCAGCAACGGTCTGTATGACATCTATCTTATCAAGACAGATCCACTGGGAAACCTCGAATGGCAGAAAAATTTCGGCGGCAGCGACATGGATATGGGCCGATCCGTTCAACAACTCCCGGATGACGGTTACATAATTGGCGGTTCGACCAAGTGCTGGGGTTCGGGACTTTATGATGTCTACATCGTACGAACCAATGCGGATGGCGAGTCTCTCTGGACCAGAACTTTCGGGGGAAGCGGCTACGACTACGGCGAGTCCGTGCAGCGCACAGCGGACAATGGGTACATTATCGGTGGCTTTACCAAGTCCTTCGGCTCCGGGGAATTCGACATCTACATGATAAAGATGGAGCCGGATACGACGGGCATAGAAGAAACAAACACTCGCGGAATCAACCAGCTCACTGTTTCAATATGCGAACCGAACCCTTTCTCGGGCATAATGGAAATCGATTATAATCTGATATGCGAATGCAACATGCACATCTCGGTTTTTGATGTTCACGGCAGAATGATCAGGATGCTTGTTGACAACATGGAGAATGCAGGCAGTCACACTCAGGTATGGAACGGAAAAGACGATTCCGGTAATGATGCTGCAAGTGGTGTATACTTTTTAAGGTTCAGTACAGGCGAAACGTCTGTTTGCAGAACGGTATGCCTGCTGAGATAGCAACTATGGTAGTGCTTCCCTTACTGGCGGCGCATTGAATTGCCACTGTATGCTAATACAATAACAAAAACAAACAGGAATTGTATTTGACCGGGTGCTTTGTCTGAGTAGAAGTGAAACATCAGTAAATACAGGCATCCAGCAGTATATGTAATCTGTATTCTAGTACCCTGTCAGGGAATAACTGTCGCATTCTGCTGGCTCTTAAGAGCCCCAGCGGCGTTACTGGTTCAATTACATAGCGGTGCTATGCGCATAAACCAGTGCCTTGCTGGAACTCTTAATAGCA
>JAIOSV010000069.1 GCA_021107435.1 Candidatus Sabulitectum sp.
ACACATTCAGCGCATTTCCAGGCGCATAATCAATTATATACCTTGCCAGTGCATATAAAAAATATAGCAACCGACTCCACATCTTGTAGTTACAGAGAGAACAACCGGATTTTGCGGTAATAGAGAAAACAAGTACACGTCCGTCAGGATGATGCACTTCTTCAACGTCTACTCTGAAACCAATAGTTCTGAAAATTTGTTCGGTTACTTTTATTGGACTCAGAAATGCAGAGGTCCCTACAACTAAGCGCGGAAGCTTGTTCGCAATTCCGAGAATAAGATGGCCACCACCCTCGTTGGATATGGCCACACAATACCGAAAAAGTTTCCTGTTATCAAACTGCTTTTTAGCTTCCTTGAATTCAAGGCCCTGGTGCTCCGAAGGAGATTCCCGTCAAATATCTATCTGTTCAATTGTTGACATGCTGGTTACACCTCCAGAATTCCATTAGGCGAATAACTTTCAGCGAATGATGTTTGATTCCAATTGTGTTTTGGCTTGGTCTGGGAGTTCTGCGTCTCGCTTGCTGATTTGCACTTTAAACACACACCCAAGAAACGACAGAGCCGATTTATTGTCATCACAAACTCCCCAGTTCTATTAATGAACCGACTACTATAGTCTTCACTTGTTCCGCTCCTACCTTATCGACAGCTTTATATATGAGCAATTCGAACTCTATGAAGAAGAAGCTCACTGAATAATCTGATTGCCCGAAAACAAAAGTATATGCCACCTATCACTACGCTTTACTATCTTCGGCTTGAATGGATAAAGAAGAACTGCAAGAGGGAATTCTTCAGGAAATTACGGAGACAAATGTGGAACTGTTCGCCGCTGGAAGAAATTTTGACTTTAGTAAGCGCCTGTACTCAGAAACCGGATCTACTCATATACGGAGTACACAAAAATAATGAGCCTGGGCACAAAGCTACCGGAGTAGGTTTTCAGCTTGCACCCACAGCCCTAATCCATTATATGCGGTGGGTCTCTATACTTAGAAACCGAAAGCACGATTGAAATATAGAAAGAGAGCAGGAATGAGCATTCATCTTGTCACCGGTGGAGCCGGCTTCATAGGCAGCAACATTGCAAGAGAGCTTCTTAAAAGAGGGAAATCCGTACGCATACTTGATAACTTCTCCACAGGGTACAGATCAAACCTTTCAGACATAAAAAAAGATATTGATATAATTGAAGGCGACCTTCGCAGCTATCACATAGTAAGTGAAGCAATGAAAAATGTAGAGGTTGTATACCACCAGGGAGCCCTGCCATCAGTTCCAAGATCAATAGCCGACCCTCTTACAAGCAACGAGGTAAATGTTACAGGTACACTGAATGTTCTTCACGCTGCCCAGGAGCGAGGCACAAGAAGGCTTACCTTTGCCTCTTCCTCATCCATTTACGGCAATGCCCCTGAAAGTGTAAAAAGTGAAGACCTTCATGTAAGACCTCTCTCTCCCTATGCAGTAAGTAAACTTGCAGGAGAGAAGTACTACCAGGTATTCAATCAGATCTACGGCATGGAAACAGTAGCCATCAGATACTTTAATGTATTCGGCCCATGGCAAGACCCGGACAGCCCGTACTCAGCTGTAATACCACTATTCATCAAAGCTTATTCAGAAGGCAGAGCACCAAAGATCAACGGTGACGGAGAGCAAAGCCGCGACTTCACCTACATAGCAAATGTTGTTCACGGCAACCTTCTGGCAGCAGACGCACCAGATGCTGCAGGCAAAGTATTCAATGTAGCATGCAACGGATCAATTACCGTAAACCATCTCGCGAACGAGATAAGCAAACTAACAGGCCACCCAGACCTGAAACCCATTTACGGACCAGACAGATCAGGTGATGTAAAACACTCCAGAGCGGCAATAGAAAAGGCAAAGAAATACCTTAACTACGAGCCGATAGTATCATTCGAAGAAGGCCTTAAGCGCACAGTTGAGTTCTATATGGAGCATGGGTTTGGGAAGTAAAACATCAACTTAAATCTGCCGGTTGAAGATATGCAAGGGAAGAAGAGGTTTAAAAATCTGGATTAAGAGTTTGTAAGAGATATTTACAAAACCGTCTTCTCTTCAGAAAAATTATACCTGTACACCCGGTAATTGTTTGATTCAACCTCTGGCGCTCGTAGTTTTGCAGCGTTACTTTCTATTGAATTATATTAGACTTTAAAATTTGAAACATGCAACAATTACCTGACTGAGGCTCCAGTAACATAACAGTACATTTAAAAGCTTGCATTGCCTCACTCATGTCAACGCACCCTAACTAGAGCCTATCCGAAAACCTAATACTAATCTATAATCAACAATAATACCATACGCAATACTTGACAAAAGCGCCGTAATTCGTTATATATCAAGAAGTTAAACCATCACATCGAACTCTTGACCGAAAGAACGACGCACATAAAAACTAACATCTTTTCTGAAAAAAGCAATACTTTCCCTACTTTGTTCCCTGTTGAGGTTGACACAAACTTCGGTGACATCCTGCATGAGGGATTCGCTCTTCTTAAAAAAGATCCGGAGATTCTCAAGAAGATTGAGCATGATCTTGATTGTTACGCCATGGGGAAAAAGACAAAACGCCTTGCTGATAAGGCCTGGCGCGATCGCCAGACTTTACCCATGGGGCTGGAGGTGCAGAAATTTGCAGATTCACTGGATGACTCAGATGAAGACCCAGAGTTAGAAAAGGAGATCGAAATATCCCTTGGTGTTGGCAGACCAAGAATGAAACCTGGGACAGTATTCCTGTTCATGTTGTTCCGAGGCTACTTTAACTCTGTTACTGATGTACGGGCAAAAGACAGAATTGTTGATTCCATAACAATTCTCAGTTTCTTTCAAAATTACGGTTGGGGCAATCTTCCGAAAAGATCAACCATTCACGACAACATTCAGGCAGTGTCATACGAAACCCGCAACTACATATACAGAAGCCAGCTTGCAGATGTTAAGGATCAGGGAATAGATGATTACAAAAGGCTCACCTTGGACAGTACTGCTGTAATGGATACATGCCAGAACTACACCTGGTACAGCAGACCGGAGTGTACTCTTTAAGGTTACTCACGCTTTTCACCCAATGAGGGGGCAAGAGTTCAGAGTTGAAAATTACCACAATGTAAGATCAGAGAAACGTGTTTATTTCTATGACGAAAATGGTAATCTACAGTCGATTCCGATTGACTGGACAGATATGAGTTCTCCCGATCCCTTTCTTTTGCTTTCGAACGGAAAGTCGCTGTTCCGTGTGTCTGAACTTCTTTCCCTATGCTGGATGCTTGAAAAGATTGACAGTCGTGTAAAGGAGATTACGCCTTAACTGTAAAAGCCATTATGCCGGTATTGATATGGGATACATCCTGCTATTTTCTGCTAGATGTACATAATGAACCGTACAGAAGACGTGGATAGGATAAGCCGGGTTGACTGTCTTGATCATAAGCGGCATAATATACTTAACAGTTATTATAACTATGCATGGAGGTGAAACATGGGCTGGAAAAGAAAAGAAGATCAAGGCAAAAATAAGGTTGAAGCTCTCAGCAAGTATCACGCACTCAACCCGCATCCGGAGAAAGTGAAGGATGAGACATTTCTCAAGGGTACTCCTTTCTTTGACTCCAGGGATCTGGTACAGGTGAAGTATGAGATGCTGAGGCAAGTTGAGGAAGAGAACCGGTCGGTAACTGACGCAGCCGCTTCATTCGGTTTCTCCCGCCCTTCTTTTTATCATGCGCGGGAGGCGTTCGAGCAAAGAGGGCTTCCCGGACTGCTTCCCAAACATCCGGGGCCCAAGCACGCGCACAAGTTGAGTGGCGAGGTCATGGACTTCGTCGATAGAACCATCGATGAGGCTGGGCCTCTCTCCTCCGATTCACTCGCCGTGATGATCGGTGAGAAGTTCGGGATATCAGTTCATCCACGAAGTGTAGAGCGTGCGATCACCCGGCGAAAAAAAAACGGTTGATAACGAGGAGAGAAAGCGAATGATTCAATTCAGAGAGAAATTGCGCAACCGCTACGAGGAGGTAAGGGTGTACTCTACAGGAAGGAGTTGCCCCACGGTGCTGCCCGAGGGGCTCGCCCTGATCCTGGGTCGAGGTGTTCCCGACTGGATGAATACCTGGTCGCACATCTTTCCGATCGATAGAGTCAGATACTCAAAAGCAAAGGCGGAGGCTGTTTTGCCTCCGGACACCATTAGCTCACAGATGACGGTAGTCCTTGCCCGAATGGTGATCAACTCTGTAGAGGAGCCAGTCTCATGTTAATGGCACACGAGAAAGTGAAGCGCAGCCACCTTAAGCGTGATGCCTACCTCTACATAAGGCAGTCCACCCTGCGTCAGGTCTTTGAGAACACAGAAAGTACCAAGCGCCAGTATGCCTTGCGAGACCGTGCCCTGACGCTGGGCTGGGCAATCGAGCAGATTGTTGTAATTGATAGCGACCTGGGGAAATCCGGGGCATCAACAGACAGGGAGGGTTTCCAGAAACTGGTGGCCGATGTGGGAATCGGGCGTGTCGGAATAGTTCTCGGTCTTGAGGTATCCCGCCTCGCCAGAAACTCGGTGGACTGGTGCCGTCTTCTTGAGATATGTGCCCTTGCCGACACACTGATTCTGGACGAGGATGGGATCTACCACCCGGGCGATTTCAATGATCGTCTACTACTTGGTCTCAAGGGCACGATGAGTGAGGCGGAACTCCACATCCTCAAGGCCCGGATGCGCGGAGGACAGCTCAACAAGGCCCGACGGGGAGAACTCAAGATCGCGCTTCCGATCGGGTTCGTTTACGACCACGACGACAAGGTTGTCCTGGATATTGACATACAGATACAAGGCGCGGTGCGTGCTTTTTTCGAAACATTCGAGAGAGCAGGGTCGACCCATAAGACAGCTCGCGAATTTATGGAAAAGGGCATCATGTTTCCCAGGAGAATGCACAGTGGGCCCCGCAAGGGAGATGTCATCTGGGCATCCCTTACATACAGCTTGGCTCGCAACATGATTCACAATCCGCGCTATGCGGGCGCTTTCTTCTACGGACGCACCAGAACCAGCAAAACCATTGACGGGAAGACCACCTTCCGGCTCCTTCCCCGGGAGGAGTGGACGGTTCTCATTCCGAATGCTCATCCCGGATACATCACCTGGGAGCAGTTCGAGGCGAACGAGGCACGCCTCAAGGAGAACAGGTGTGCGTATGGCGGGGACAACCGAAAGACCCCTCCTCGGGAAGGCCCTGCGCTCCTCCAGGGTATCGCAATATGCGGTGTTTGCGGCAGAAGGATGACAGTGGCCTATCACCAGCGCCGGGGAAGACTTGTTCCCGACTACCTCTGTCAGCAAAATGTTACTGAACATCTAGCGGCTAGCCGCTGTCAGCGGATACCAGGGGCAGCTATTGAGCAATTGATAAGTGAACTTCTGATGGAAACCATAACGCCCATGGCTCTTGATGTAGCTATCTCTGTACAGAAAGAAATGGCTGATAGAGTAGAGGAATCCGATGCCTTGAGACAACAGCAGGTGGAACGAGTTCGATACGAGACCGAACTCGCAAAGAGAAGATACATGAGGGTCGATCCAGATAACCGCTTGGTGGCAGATCAACTCGAGGCCACTTGGAATCAGAAGCTGAGAGAACTTACGGAAGCGCAGGAAGAATACGAGCGTAAATCTAGGGAAGATAATTTTCAGCTTGATGAGAAAAAGCGTGAGAAGATCATGGCTCTTGCCACTGACTTCCCCAGGCTCTGGATGGATCCCAATACTCCGGATCGGGAGAGAAAACGCATGGTGCGCTTGCTATTGGAGGATGTAACCATGGTCAGAGGAGATGAGATATCACTTCATATCCGCTTCAAGGGGGGCGCAAGCAGGACGCTAAAGTTGCCGGTGCCTCTTCCAATCGGCAAGCTGCGCCTAACGGATCCTGCCATAATCAAGGAGATCAATCGCCTGCTAGATCACCACACCGATGCTGGTGTTGGTCGAATCTTGAGCGAGAGAGGTCTTACCTCTTGCGATGGAAAACCCTTCACTGGTTTAAGGGTTGGGCGTCTCAGGATCAGATATGGACTCAAAGACCGGTTCACCAGGTTGAGAGAAACCGGAATGCTTACTGCGAAAGATTTGGGTATAATCCTGTCGGTAAAGCCTCGTACCATTAGACACTGGATGCATAAAGGACTTTTGGTTGGCCATTCATACAACGGTAGAGGTGGATGCCTTTTCGAGATGCCAAGCAAGGATATGATAAGAAAATTGTCTGCAAGATTGCATTTGGCTCAGAGAGGATATTAGCAGACACCGTTCAATATGTAGAAGGAGGCGCAGTGTGAACAACAGTCCATGGCAAACAG
>JAIOSV010000059.1 GCA_021107435.1 Candidatus Sabulitectum sp.
ATGGCACTTTCAATCCTCAAATGATATTTGATGAGTCTTTACAACCCCTGGCTCTGGCATGTGGCGATGTAGATAATGATGATGACATTGATATTGTACTTCTCTGTATGGAGACGAATGGCTATGGAATGATTTCCGTATTGCTGAACAACGGAGATGGTACCGTAACCTGGAACGGACATTATGGCGATTACTGGACAGGAGGTGGTGAAGCATCAATTGCTATAGGTGATCTAAACAATGATTCAAACCCTGATGTTGTCTGCTGCCCAGGCGGGTCCTTTCCTCCGATAAAAGCAGTCTACACCCTTCTGGGTAATGGTGACGGGTCATTTGTACAAACAGGCCCAGGCTGGTTTGACTTGGGTGTGTTTTACAGACAGACAGATATCAACGACTACAATCTTGACGGAAATATGGATGCGTTCTTCTCCGGTGGTGCTGGCGTACTTCTTATGCTGGGTTGTGGAGATGGTCAGCTGGAGTTTAATTACTTCAATGGTGATGATGTAGTGTGTAAGGAAGCTGGTTTGGGTGACTTCGATATGGACGGTGATATAGATTATTTGCAGTCAGTAGGTTCATACTCAATCGAAATATTTCTTAACAAAACAATACAACTTGGTATTGAAGAGGAAGAGCAGTCTTTAATAGCCTCAATACCCTCATTGAGTGTAACTTCCAATCCTGTTTCCGAAACTGCAACTGTTTACTTTTTTCTCTCAGAACCATCATCTTGTATCCTGAATGTGTATGACATTCATGGGCGATTGGTTTCTCAAATATGTAATGGAGCCTTTACGGAGGGCAGTCATCAGGTGATCTGGAATTCCAGCACTCTTCCGGCTGGTTGTTACACACTTGTGCTCGATAATCAGTCGGGGCATTCCAGTGTACGGTGTGTGAAAGTAGAATAATGTTCAAGAATTATTATCGTAATTATTTTTGTCCCGGGATAACAGTGGAATTTGCGACTTGGATGCTGAAAACAGAGCATAATTGCATGGGGAGCAAAATGCGGCAGAACTGCGATCCTGCAGTCAGATATCAGTGCTATTGCAGTCTGCTGATCTGGGGTGGTACATACTATGTCTGATACTCTTTCGCTTACACTGTTGATCCGGGGACATGTTTCTGTTGCGGTGGAATCTCAGAGGCTTTTCATTCCGGGAGCTGAAGGTATTATCAGTATACTGACGATGCTTATTACCGGTACGCTGTTGCTTCGTTATCGAGTGAAGAATGCGGTTTAAGACCGGATTCCGCACTTCCGGTCTAAGGCATCTGCCTTTGAAAGAAGCCCTGGAGGGAATTGTACACGCGGGTTTCCAGACTGTTGAGTTCTGTCTTGAGCATCCTGAAGCTTCATCTTCAACCCTTGAGTCAGCCAGGAGGATGGGGCTGGAGATCTCTGCCGTGAGCTATCACGGGAAACGGGATGATTCTGATACAAGGCTGAGAAACGGGAAGCGGGCAGTAAGGATGGCCGCGGAATACTCCGTTCCGGTGGTGGTTTTGGGTTCTCCACTTGATGGCGGAGAAGGATTTCTCAGGGAAGCTGCTGAACTGTATGACACGTGCCGCGAGCTGGGTGTAAAACCGGCCTGGGAGACAGAACCTGGCACTGTTCTGAATGGTCTTGATGAGTTCAACCGGTGCATAGTACCTCTTGGACCTTTTGCGGGTATCAATCTGGACGCGGGGCATCTTCACATTCAAAGTCGGTGTACAGTATCGGATATCAGCTCTCTGGGAGAGAGGATATTTCATGTGCATGTGGAAGGGATGAACCGTTCAGAGCACAGGCATCTGATTCCCGGCGAGGGTGATATGGAGTGGGAAAACCTGTTTTCCGGTCTCGCGGAAGCGGGTTACAGAGGTTCTCTTACGGTTGATCTTTTTGACATACCAGTTGACTGGAAAGAATATCTTCAACAGGCTAATATTGCTCTTAATGGTTTGATAGACTATATGTAAGTGTAACAATGCAGTCTGCCAGAAGGGGGAATTTGTGAGCAGTATAGCACTTGGTGTCGGGCTGACTTCAGCCTGCACCTTTTCTTGTAAACACTGTTATTCGGGGGGGGGAAAGAACCCTGTGGAAATGGACAGGGATACACTGTTCCGTTTCCTCTCTGAACACAGCGTGGAATCCATCAATCTGGGTACAGGTGAATCCTGCCTCTATCCCGGTTTTCATGGTATTCTTGATGATTTTTTCAAAATGGGAATTCCCGTTGCGCTTACCACGGCAGGCCCCAGTATTGAGGCTTTGTCGGATGAGGAAGTGAAAAAACTTCACGATGTGGATTTCTCTCTGGACTTTCCACAGAGGGATTCTCATGACAGCTGGAGGGCTGAAGGTGCCTACGATATGGTGCTCAGGGGTATTGAAAGGTGCAGATCACTTGGTGTCACAGCCTCTGTCGCCATGTGTCTTATGAAGCAGAATGTATTCCTGATTAAGGAAATGTGCTCCCTGTGCAGGGATCTTGGAGTATCACTGAGGGTGAATGTGTACAAGGCCGTCAAGGGAAAGGAATATGAACCTGATTACAATTCCTTCTGGCAGGCGATTCAGACCCTTTTTACTGAAGCTGAGGCTATAGCCTGTTCCGAACCGGTAGTAAATGCGGCACTGCGGGCAAATGGTTCAACCGGGGTTCCGACAGGCGGCAGCCCGTGTGGTGTGTCTTCTCTGCGGCTGCGGCCCGGCGGAGAGATAATGCCGTGTGTGTACTGGGATCACAGCCCTGTTACCATGGAGAATTTTCTGTCCGGAGAGATGGATCTGCCGTCGAGCTGCGATCTTCCCCGTCCGGAACTCTGTGATGACTGTGACTGGTTTGATATCTGCCGTGGAGGTTGTTCAGGCCGCAGACTCTATACAGGTAAATCAGAACCGGACATCTACTGCTTCATAAAAGAGGGGCGTTCCGTACCGGAACTTACTCAGAAACCTGCCCTCTCCGGAGATGACTACATACACGCATCTTATCTCTGTACCATAATAGCGGAATTCGGGGAATGAGCCACGAGTCATTGTTTCTGCATGCCTATGATGTGAACGGCGGGAAAGTTTACTTTCATTCTCTGACACTTGATCTTTTCAATTCGCCGGAAGAGTGTCCATCTCCGGAAAGAGAGCAGGAATTGCTCGCTTCCTACCGCAGAAAAGCCGGAGAGAACAGCGGTATTATCATGGGCTGCATGTTTCTGACAACACGGTGTTCCAGAAGCTGCGGGTACTGTTTTCTCTCCGGTGTTCCCCCTGGGGATATGACTTCTTCAGAGATTGACGCAGGTCTTGACCTGATGGGGAAGGGACCCGCGGATCTTCTGTTGTACGGGGGGGAGCCTTTTCTGAGGCCTGATCTTGTTCTTCATGTGATCAACAGGATAAGAAGCAGCGGTGCCGGGATAAACCTTTCCACAGCCACGGGAGGAGTTCCTGTGGATCCGTCCCTCGCTCGCGAGCTGGCAGCGGAAGATACGTTCATAATAGTGTCCATTGATGGCCCTCCCGCTGTACACAACAGCGCAAGACCGCTCAGGGGCGGAGGAAACTCCTTTGAAGATGCTGAAAGAGCTTTTCACATTTTCAGAGACGCGGGATGCAGAGTTGGTATATCCGTTACAGTTACTGAAAAAAGCATCGCGACGGTTCGTGGTGATTTCAAGTGGCTGATGGAGCGTTTTCAGCCGGATGATATGGGGCTGAACCCATGGCTGCACCCCTTGAAGGGCGGCAGAGCGAACCCGCTGCAGGCCACCGGTCCCGGTATCCTCAAGGCTGTTACATCCTGCATGGAGCTGGCTATTGACCGGGGTATGTACATAGAACAGCTCGCGAGAAGGGTAAGACCCTTCGTCAGGCGAACTCCAAGGCTGAAAGACTGTGCTTCAGCCGGGGGCAGGCTGGTACAGGTACCCGGAGGAATTGCCGGTACCTGCGATTGCATGACCGTTTGCGGCGATCATGGCGTGTCTCTGGAGAAAACCGGTGAACTTGATGATCTGCTCACACGGTTCAGAGATCTTTCTCCTGTGAATTTTCCCGACTGTCTTTCCTGCCCCGCGCTGGCTTTGTGCGGAGGAGGGTGCAGATACGACGCTTATCATGCTTCCGGAGTACTGAACGGGTCCAGATCGGAAAGGTGCTCCTACGAGAGGGAGTTTCTCAGATGGATGATAGAAAAGTCTGTCAGGCAGGGCAGGGAATCACTGATTCCGGCGGGTGGTTTTGACACGGTCGCCATGCCTATGCCCGTGGGAACCATGATAGGCGAGGAACAGGCGGTGGTTGATTGAAATACAGATACGGTAACACATGGTTTGATACTGTAACACTGAGAATCTCTGTGGGAGATACACCTGAAGACTGCAGCGCGGCTGTTCCACCAGTTCCAGCTTCTGAAGTGAAGGCGGTTCAGGCTGTTGTAACCAGACGATGCAATCTTTCATGTTCTTACTGCAATGTGATGCTTTCCGGGGATACTCCCGATGACATGACCTTCGAAACTGCTGACAGCGTCATTAAGGCTGCTGAGGACGCGTCCCCCGGCAGACTGGTAATGGTCACAGGAGGAGAGCCTCTGCTTGTTCCCGATGTGACTTTTCATATTCTTGAAAGAGTTGATGCGCCAAAGGTGTTGTTTACTAACGCTACACTTGTTTCTCCGGAGATTGCTTCTGAGCTTAAACGAATGAGAGTCTCTCCAGTTGTTTCTCTGGATGGCACGGAAAGCGTTCACAATTCACAACGCTGCGGTTCCTGGGCCAGAGCAGCAAAAGGGCTGGATACTCTCAGAGAAACCTCTGTTTCATACGGTATTTCAACAGTGGTGAGTCATCACAACCATCAGAACATTTCTACGGAGATGGAAGAGTTGTACAGCAGATTCATGCCTGCAAGCATGGGATTCAATATTCTTCACTGGACTCCGGGCAGTTTTGATCCCATTTCCGCTGAAGCATACACGGACGCAATTGGCAGAGTATTCCACACTGCTCTGAAACACGGGATTTTTGTGGATCAGATCGCGCGCAGAATAGATCCTATCATCAGCGGTGTGTACAGGCACAGAGACTGCGCGGCTCTGGGGGGCAAGATCGTCTTTCACCCGGACAGCAGAATATCAAACTGTATTAGCGGAAGAGAAATGAAGGATTGGTCCGGCCGGATGCCTGTCTTAATGGAGTACTGCGCAGAT
The DNA here is from genome assembly GCA_021107435.1 of Candidatus Sabulitectum sp. Taxonomy (GTDB): domain Bacteria; phylum Fermentibacterota; class Fermentibacteria; order Fermentibacterales; family JCC-6; genus Sabulitectum. The sequence continues at coordinate 5,214 of JAIOSV010000059.1, forward strand.
TGTCCCGTTGCGGGAATCTGCGGCGGCGGCTGCGCCTGGGATGCCATTCACCTCGGAGGTGAAGGCAAACCTGACGCACGGCACTGCATGTGGGTCAAACACATACTGAACCTCTTCCTTGAAGACGTGGCAAAGCATTTCCCGAAGGGGCCTGTCTCGCGCGGGAAGCTTAAGAAGAGGTACGGCTGTCTGGTAACCAGAGGCGGTTCCGCACTTACCGGATCCATTGGTCACTGAGAATGAATGTTCTCCGGGGATGGAGCGCTGAGCAGGTCAGGGAATACACAGCAGGCAGAGTTTTTTCAGATGCGGACAGCTACATTCTGCAAAGGCTGGAGAAGAACTCTCCCGATACAGTGGTTGAAATCGGCTGCGGTCCCGGGATTATTGCGGGTATGACACTTTTCGCACGGAAATACATCTGTACTGATATTACCTTTGATTTTCTCAAGGTTGCATTTGAGACTGCATCAAATTGTTTATTTATTAACTGCTCGGATGATATGCCTCTGCCTGACAGTCTGGCTGACTGTGTACTGGCAATGGTTGTTCTCCACCACCTGCCGAAAGAAGCCCTGAGGCACTCCCTGTACGAAATACACAGAATTCTGAAACCCGGCGGCATCTTTCTGCTTCTTGAGGACTGGTGTTTCCAAAGGGGAACTACCGGTTTTGAAGAGGAGGCCAGAAGATGGAGATTCAGAAACGGTTCTGATGAAAACCATCTTGCAGCTGAAGAGTGGAGCAGAGAGATAAAATCTGCGGGTTTCTCCTGCGCTGATCCGGTGTGGGTTGAGAGACCATTCCATACCTCTGCTTCCCATTTCACCAGGTGGCCGGAAGAGGAAAGAAAAGTGAGAATGATGGCCCTGGAATCAGTCAGGCAGTAATGAAAATTCTTCTTGTTCAAACCTGGCTGGGGAGAGAACAGCATCCGGTACTGCCCCTGGGACTCGCTTCCATCGCCGGTTCCCTTTCTTCACGCACTGTCAGGATAGAGGATCTGAATCTCAGCGGGTCTCCCATGGAAAGACTCAGGTCGGTTCTTGCGGATTACAAGCCTGATGCTGTGGGATTCAGTGTGAGAAATGCCGACACAACCTCTTTTTTTGACAGGTACAGTTACATTGCCTGTTGTCTTGAACAGATAGAACTTGCCTCCCGATTGTGTCCGGATGCCTACATACAGGCAGGAGGAGCGGGCTTCAGCATTTTTGCGGAACAGATAATGAGCCATTCTCCACACATACACTGCGGGGTGACCGGACACGGTGAGCTTATTGTTGAGGAACTTGTCAGGCACAGGGCGCGGGGTCTTTATCATGGTGAAAAGGGAGGTTTTGCTTCTCCGGAATTTGATCTCCTTGATTTGACCTCATATACTCCTTTTGAAAAAAATCTGGCAGTTGGTGTGGAGGTTAACAGAGGATGTGATCTCAGATGCCGGTACTGCTCCTACTCCCTGATATCGGGAAGGAGTGTTCAGGAAAGGCCACTCGAACTGATAAGACATGATATCGACCAGCTTGTCACGCAGGGTTCCAGCCACCTGTTCCTGATCGCTCCCATCCTGAACAATCGAAAAGCGAGGGGAGTGGAGGTGGCCCTGATGATCAGATCCATGAATTCAGGTGTTACCTGGGAAGCGTACCACTCCGCTGCGGGTTTTGACGGAGAATATGCTTCATTGATTCGTGATTCCGGCTGTACGGCTGTTTCCTTTTCTCCTGACGGAGGAACAACTGCGCAGATGAAGAGAATGCAAAAAGAATATGGACCTGCTGACATGGAATTTGCAATTACCGCAGCAGTTTCCAGCGGATTACAGGTATCCCTGAACATATTTCCCTGGGATGCCGCCGGAGGTATCTCCGAGATGATCCGGGCATTCCGGAACGGAGCGGGGTGGGGCAGACTGGCTGGAGAAGGGCTGAGAAGACTGAGATTCAGTCTGATCCGGAAGCTTCCGGGAACTCCGTTTGCCCCTGCGGAAGTTTCGCTGAACAGGATGATTCCGACGAAGGAGTTTGTTAAACCTTCAGCGTCCGGGATGATTGTCTTCCGGGGGATGAAAAGAATTTTTGACAGGGGGGTATAAACACCACCGGAATACTAAGCAGTCACCTGTGTTGTCGGTTTAAGTTCCGCAAGACATATTGCTGCACGAAGTTCAGAGAATTCTTTTAACTATATTCCCGATACCCGCGAACAAATAAGGAGATGTTATGAGAAACGTCAGAGCAGCTTGTCTCATCGGGATAACGGTATCTGCTTTCTGCGCACCCGGTCTTTTTGCTCAAGCTCCTGAAACATCATGGACAAGAACCTACGGGGGGACAGAGACTGATAAGGCCTGGTCGGTTCAACAGACCACTGACGGTGGATACATAATGGCAGGTTACACAGAATCATATGGCGCGGGTTATCAGGACGCTTACCTTTTGAAAACAGACAGTTCAGGCGATACTTTATGGACAAGAACATTTGGCGGTGCCACTTATGATTATGGTTTTTCAGCGCAGCAGACTACTGACGGCGGATATATTCTTTCCGGATGGACATGGTCATACGGTCCGGGATATTATGACGTTTATTTAATTAAGACTGATTCATCTGGTGATACTCTCTGGACGAGAACCTATGGTTCACCTGACCCGAACGAATGGGAAAAAGGATATTCGATCCAGCAGACCGCCGATGGGGGATATATTATTGCAGGGTGTACAGAAATGGGAGCAGGTTCTTATGATGTCTTGCTGGTGAAGACTGATTCTTCAGGTGATACTGACTGGATTAGAACTTATGGCGGAGCAGATGAAGACAAAGCGTGGTCAGTACAGCAAACCCTTGACGGTGGATACATTATTGCGGGTTTTACAGAATCGGCAGGTGCCGGCTCTTATGATGTCTGGCTTATCAAGACCAACTCATCAGGTGATATCCTCTGGACAGAAACCTATGGAGGCGCAGGCGCAGACTACGGCTACTCAGTTCAGCAGACAACTGACAGCGGATACATAATTGCGGGCAGAACTGAATCGTTTGGCGCAGGTTCCAGCGATGTCTGGCTTATCAAGACCACTTCATCAGGTGATACCCTCTGGGCAGAAACCTACGGCGGCACAGGCGCAGACGCCGGTCATTCAGTTCAACAGACTCTTGATGGCGGATACATTATTTCAGGGTATACGGAAACAGGAGTATCTTATGATGCCTGGCTTGTAAGAACTGATTCGTCGGGTGGTGTACTCTGGACAGAGACCTATGGTGATGCCGGTATGGATGTTGGATATGCAGTTCAGCAGACCACCGATGGAGGATATGCTATTGCAGGATATACAACCTCATATGGTGCAGGCAGTTATGATGTATATCTCATTAAGACGGAACCGGAATCGGCTGGCATTGCAGAAGATCAGATTCAAGTTGCAAATCAACCTTTTATTAACTTCAGGATTTCCCCGAATCCTTTTTCCGCAACAGCGGAAATCAGATTTCAGACAGCGGATACGGGCGGAGAAGTTGACACTTACTGTTCGGCACCCGTCACCTTGAATATCTACGATATGCGTGGAAGGCTGGTTAGATCTTTTTTACCTTTCTCTTCTCACCTTTCACACATCCATTCTGTACTCTGGGATGGAAGAAACAACTCCGGAACGATAATAACGTCAGGCATCTATTACTGCAGATTGTCTCAGGGGAATTATACGGAAACAAAGAAGGTCCTGTTTGTAAATTAGTGACAGCGATGAGACCAGAGCTTTTTTTACAGAAGGGATACTGTATCCAGGTATGAAAGTCCTTATACTGGCAGCGGGGATTGGAAGCAGGCTTGGTGCTCGAATTCCCAAGATACTGGTGGAAGTTGGAGGGAAAACCATTCTCAGCCGCCACGCTGAATCTCTGGCTGTTGTGGGAATATCACCGGGGGAAGTCACTGTAGTTACCGGTTACAGATCCGAAGATGTTTCAAATTCCTGCCGGACTCTGGGCATGAGGACTATTTACAATCCCCGCTGGCGTACTCCGGGTACTTTTTCATCATTCTTTGTTTTGCCTTCCACAGATAGTCCCTTACTGATAATTCACGGGGATCTGGTATGGGAAGCAGGTCTGGCACTGGGTTCTCTCGAAAGCAGGGGTGACGTTGTTGTACCTGTTGATCCGCGAAACAGAGCAGACCCGGAAGCTATGAAGGCCGAGGTACGCGGGAACCGACTTCTTCACCTTTCAAAATTACTGCCGGTTTCCAGATCCGCCGGAGAATCCATGGGAATGTTCCTGATTCGTAATCACGGGCTTCTTCGAAGGCTTTCAGCCTCACTGGCAGATGACCCGCAGGCAAGTTTTGATGATGCGGTTAATCTTGCAGCAGGTTCTTTCAGGGTTGTACCGTGGATCACCGACAAGTTTGTCTGGGAGGAAGTAGATACACCTGACGATCTCGCGACGGCTGAGAGCAAATTCTCATGAAACACAAGCCTGAAACCTGGGAATCCGTGTGGAAAAGAAATAGAAGCAGGAATGGGCTTCTCCATCGGGCGGGAAGGAAACTGGCCGCATACGGAGATCTTCAGCGACTTGTTCTTGATATACTGAAAAAAAACTGCAGGATTGACAGGAATACCCGCATACTGGAAGCAGGTTGTGGAACCGGTCCGGTGGCCGGCAGACTTACTGGTTTAACATCACTGGTATATGGTATTGATATTTCTCCCACTGCAACGGAGCTCACAAAGGATACAGGTGTAAAAACAGCGGTGGCTGATGCCCGGCAACTGCCATTCCGGGATGGAACATTTGATCTTGTTTACAGCACAGGAGTTGTGGACTTGTTTAACGACACTCAGGCTGCCGTTATACTGAAAGAGATAGTGAGAGTTACAGAAACTGGCGGCAGGATAGTAGTTATTACTGCCTGGAGCGGTTGCCGGATTCATGAGACAGTGAAGAAGTATCTGATCAGACGACGACGGTGGCGTTACGGGCCAAAGCGGACTTTCAAAACTCTTGAGCACCTTCTGCCTTCCGAAAGCAGACTCGTTGGTGAGCATGCCATGGGTGCCCTTTTTCAATTCAGGTTTTTATCATATCTTTTCGAAGAGAAGAAGCTTGCGAGAAGGCTGTATCATTTAGTTTACCTTTTGTTTTCAATCCTTCTCTGGCCTCTGAACAGGCTGCCGGGCGCAGTACTCGTAACGATAGTGGAGAAAGAATGAACGGAATTCCCGATGTTTCAGCCCTGAGATCCATCTGTCAGCCGAACGATCTGGATGTCTGTCTGTACAGGAAACTGTTTACTCGTCGTATTTCCATTTATTTAACATCACTGTTTCTTCGGATGGGTGTTTCCGCCAACAGTGTTTCTGTTGTCAAGGGTATTATTGCCTGCACCGGAGCTGTTCTTTTTGCTCCGGGCACACCTGCCTGTTTCATCACAGGAGCTCTGCTTCTTCAGCTTTCTTTCATTCTCGATGCCTGCGACGGAGAGGTGGCCAGGTTCAACGGGAGTAACCGAAGAGCCGGAGGTGAATTCATTGACAAGATTGGGGATGCCGGTTCCAGAGGGCTTTTTTACGGTGCCTGGGGTTGGGGTGCATACAACCTTTCAGGGGATATCAGGGCTGTTGTTGCCGGGACCATTATGGCTGGCCTCTGGCTTGTGGTCAGATTCTGCGCTGTGGAAACTCTTCTAGAGAGTTTTTCAAATCATCTCGGGATTCCGGCGGGCCGGGAAGAGGAAGAGTCTTTAAAAAAACTGTTTGTGAAGAATTCGGGCGACGGTCGCATTGAATATTTTCTTTCAGCTGTGTTTCACCCGTGGATGAATATGGCGGCAGTAGCGGCGGCGTTTTCATTTTTCCCGGATTTGTTTTCCTCATTGTTTCTGGGCTACTTTCTTTTGTGGGTCGTCAACACTGTAAGGAAAATCCGTTGCGCGTACAGTATGGTAAACTTTGAAAGGCCAGTGCAATGACCGGTGTATGCGGTGTGGTTCTTGCTGGCGGAAGGTCAAGCAGGATGGGAAGAGACAAAAGGGCAGTGATACTTCCCGGTGGTTTATCCATGGAGCAGAACGCGCTCCGGATTCTGAATCTTTCCAACTGCGGCGGTGTTTTCACTTCCGGTCCGGGAGGCATTGCTGATATTCACTCGGGAAGAGGACCCATGGGAGGAATTGAAGCCTCTCTTTACGCCCTTAATTGTAACTGCGTGGCGTTTCTTCCATGCGATATGCCATATGTAATGCCGTATCAGGTAGACAGAGTAATCAGTTGTTTCCTCCGGAGCCCTGATCTTCCCGCAGTGGCTATGGCTCCATTCATGGAACCGCTGTTCTCAGTGGTTCCGGTTTCATGGGGAGAGATGATTTCAAATGCTGTGGCTCAGAGACACCTGAAGGTGGGCAAATTCTGGCAGGACTGTGGATTTACGCCCGTCAGGATACCTGAAGGGTACCTGCTGAAAGATGCAGACCACTTCTGGGAGGTTCCTGCATGATTCGTCTTGTTTTCGAGTTGTTACTTCTATTCGGCTCTGCAGCACAGGTGGTTCCGCTGCCAGGTACTCCCATAGCAATTCAACCTGTGGATCTGGGGGTTGCTGTATCATGCGTGAATCCATCCTCAATATGCGCAGTATACAGCGGTTCTGTTCTGGAGGTTCTGCCTTTCAAAGTACAGAGTCCCCGTGGTCTTTGCCTGTGGAACGATGAACTTGTCGCGGCGGATTTTGCGGGGAAATCAATTGTGACGGGCAACCGGGTGATACCGCTTCCGGGAAATCCTGACGGAATAAGCGAAGTGTTCTGGAATTCTTCTTCAGTCCCGGAACTGGCAGTGGCTCTGTTCGAGCCGGGTGTTATCGTTCTTGTGCAGCAGGATGGTACGATTTCCACCCTTCTGGAAATGCCCGGAGTCAAGTGCCTTTCTTCATGTGATGCAGACGGAGATGATGACATGGACATCTTTGCCTCGGGTTGCGGAAGCGGCGTGGTTTTCATTGAGAATACAGGCGCTGCACCTGTGATTCACCGTATCGGCACGATTCAGGCCGGAGTGAAGAGATGCTGTGCTGTTGATATGAACGGGGATGGCTTCATAGATGTGGCAGGTATCGCCTGCGCCGAGGGTGGGGCTGGATGGTGGGAAAATCCAGGTTATCCCGGCAGGGGGTGGTCTTTTCATGATATTGATGTTTCGCTGGAAGGACCGAAGGACATCTTCTGCCGCGGCGACAGCATGGTTATCGCTTCACTGTTCAGCGGCGTTGTCTTTTCCTTCGATTCCGCTATTCAACTGGTGGAAGGTTTTACGTGCTGCTTCATCTCTGACAACGGAGATGTTATTCTGGGACACAGGTTGGGATTTCTTGTAACAGTATCAGGGAATGGAGGCATTTTATGAGTACGGCAGGCGCAGGAGCGGCAGCGGGTCACTATGCGGCAATGGCTAACGCAGTGAAGGCTATGGGTTCGATAATCAAACTTGATCCGGAGGAGTTTCAGAGGGTTCTCAGCTTTGTTGATGATCCGCTGGTAGTCACTGCAGACGGTGGAGTGTTTTCCAAATGGCACAAGTACATATTTTCATACAAAGGTCTGACGCTTTACTGCAAAAGCAGCGCTGAAATTTTTCTTCCCGGAGGCGCCCGGACTATTCAGGCACGAAAGATAAGCATACCTGATTTCTGATTTCAGAACCGTACCGATTTTCACATCATTTTCGGCATCATAATGTGCTTAATGAGACGAAAAATGAGCCTGTTACAATATTCACAGCAAGCACGAGAAATGCCCCGGCATCGTTCATTGTACATGAAAGCATCCGGCAATCATCTGTTGTTTCCACCCTTGACAAGCCCCTGTGTTTGTTGTCTCTTTGGGGGTTCGTAAGCTATCGTAATAGCTATCTGATTACCCAGTTAACTCAATAGGATAACTCAATGGAAAGGGCTGAATTATGGCAGACAAGATAAGAGTATTGCTTGTCGATGATGATCCTGATTTCATCGAGGCCAACAGCATCATTCTTGACGCCAGCGGGTTTGAAGTTCTTACAGCTTCAAGCGGAGCCGAGGGGCTCAAGAAGGTCGAAGAAGAAAAACCGGATGTTGTTGTTCTTGATGTTATGATGGAGAATACCGATGAGGGCTTTGCGGTGGCCAGAAAGATTCGTCATACGCTTCACAGTGATGTTCCCATCATAATGCTTACATCTGTAGCACAGGCAACAGGATATACATTCAAGCCTGAAGAACACCCCGACTTTTTCCCGGTGGACCAGTTTCTTGAGAAACCTGTTCCTCCCACTACGCTGGTACAGAAAATCAAAGATGCACTTGCGAAGGGAGACAAGTAGTGGCACGCAATCCCGGAGAGATTGTCGCTGAAGGTATCGGAGAGTTCGGCACCGGCCGTGAGAGAATCATGCAGATTCTCACAAAGGTTAATAATGAACTCAATTTTGTTCCTTCAGAGGCAATTGAGGCTATTGCAGACGCAACAGGCGTCAGCGCGGCAGAGGTATACAGTGTTGTGAGCTTTTACAGTTTTTTCAGTTCAGAACCTCGCGGTAGAAACATCGTTCGTCTCTGCAGCACCATCAGCTGTGCTATGGCCGGTCAGGGTGATGTTCTTGAGGCTCTGGTTAACGAATTTGGTGTTGAACCCTTTGAGACAACTGAGGATGGCCGTTTAACTATTGAGACCACACCTTGCATCGGCCTTTGTGATCAGGCTCCTGCCATGCTTGTTAATGGTGAACCTCATGTAAAACTCACTCCCGAAAAAGCGTGCGAAATTGTACGCGGACTGGAATAGGAGGCATCATGGAAAAGAAGGTGCTGCTTGCTGAAAACCAGCCTGAATTCGGAGCTGGTTTTGAAAAGGCTCTTACCATGGAGCCCGCGGATGTTGTCTATAAGGTTCGTGACTCCGGCATAAAGGGGCGCGGTGGAGCAGGATTTCCCACGGGCGTAAAGTGGAACCTTGCCGGTGCCGCATCGTCTGACATCAAGTATGTGATCTGCAATGCCGATGAGGGTGAACCGGGTACATTCAAAGACAGGCTTCTCATTGAGAAGTACTCTGAAAGACTTATTGAGGGTATGGCCATCGGCGGATACGCCATTGGCAGCTCCTACGGTATTATATACCTGAGAGCAGAGTACCCCTATCTCATTCCCGCCATCGAGAAAGCCAGGAAGAATCTTTTGGATAAGGGCCTTCTCGGCGAGAACATCCGGGGGAAAGGTTTCAGCTTTGATGTTGAGATTCGACCGGGAGCCGGTGCCTATGTCTGCGGAGAAGAGACTTCACTTATTGAGAGTCTTGAAGGCAAGCGGGGCGAACCCAGAAACAAACCCCCTTATCCTGTGAACAGCGGCTATCTTAACAAACCCACTATTGTGAACAATGTGGAAACCTTCTGCGCTGTTCCTCATATCGTTCTCAATGGCCCGGAATGGTATGCCGATCTTGGCGTGGGAGACTGTTCCGGAACAAAGCTCTTCAGTATCTCGGGTGATGTGGAGAAGCCGGGTGTGTATGAACTTCCCATGGGAGCACCACTCAAGGATCTCCTTGAGGTCGCGGGAGCGACCGATGTTCAGGCTGTCCAGGTTGGTGGTGCCAGTGGAAGCACTGTTCCTGCTTCCGAAATACATCGTTCACTTTCCTTTAAAGACCTCCCCCCGGGAGGTTCAGTGATTGTGTTCAACAACACGGTAAATATGGTTGAGGTTCTTGAGAACTTTATGGACTTTTTTGTTCACGAATCATGCGGACAGTGTACTCCCTGTCGGGAGGGTAACCTTCGACTGATGCATGCGGCCCAGGACATCATCAACGGTGATATGTGCTGCAGGGAATGTGTTGCTCCATTTTTCGAACTTGCAGAGACCATGAAGGAATCCAGCAAGTGCGGTCTCGGACAGACATCCGCTAACTGCTTCGTTGACATTATCAATAATTTCGTGGAGCTCTCTGACGAATGTCACTGCGGAGAGTGCTGCTGCGAAGGAGGTGATGAGTAATGCACAGCGTTATCGTCAACATCAACGGAAAAGACTTCAATGCTAAAGAGGGCGCAACCATTCTTCAGGCCTGTAAAGACCTTGGAATTGATGTTCCAACACTATGCTACCATCCCGACCTCTCCATCGCGGGCAACTGCCGTGTGTGTGTGGTTGAGGTAGAAGGTTGGAATACACTTGTTCCGGCCTGTGTTACGCCGATTACACCCAACATGGTTGTCAGGACAGACAGCCCCAGGGTCAGACGGACAAGAAAGCTTCTCCTTGAACTGATTCTCGCTGATCACAATAACAACTGTCCGGAGTGCGGGAGAAACGGAAACTGCGAGCTTCAGAGTCTTGCCGAGAGGTACAACATCAGGCTGAACCGTTTTCAGACCGATGGAAAGCCCGAGAGTCTCATCCAGGTCAGCCCCGGTATAATGCGGGACAGCAGCAAGTGCATCATGTGCACCCGTTGCGTGAGAACCTGTGAAGAACTCCAGAGTGTTGCTGTTATCAAATCGGTTGGTCGCAGCGCGGAAATTCACATCGGTACTTTCGAAGAAAGAGGCCTTGGTGATGTGGCCTGTGCTCAGTGCGGACAGTGTATCAACCGCTGTCCTACAGGAGCTCTCTACGAGAAGGATGAAACAGCACCGGTATGGGCTGCGCTTGAAGATCCTGAGAAGATTGTTGTTGTTCAGACAGCTCCTGCTGTGCGTGTGGGTCTTGAGGAAGCTCTCGGGCTTCCCACAGATCACCACACGGGTAAAATGGCAGCCGCTCTTCGCAGACTCGGGTTTGACAGGGTGCTTGATACTGACTTCAGTGCCGACCTTACCATAATTGAAGAGGGGCATGAACTTCTTTTCCGCCTTAAGGACGCACTTGTAAATAAAAAGGAAGTTGCACTTCCCATGATGACAAGCTGCTCACCGGGCTGGATCAAGTTTATAGAGCACAAACACAATGATCTTCTGAGTAATCTTTCCACCTGCAAGAGTCCCCAGCAGATGTTTGGAGCTCTCGCCAAGACATACCTCTGCGAAAAAGAGGGTATTGATCCCGCGAAGGTTGTCAGTGTTTCCGTCATGCCCTGTACAGCCAAAAAGTTCGAGAAGGATCGTCCTGAGATGAACGACAGCGGCTATCAGGATGTGGATTATGTCATCACAACACGTGAGCTTGCCAGAATGATACAGGAAGCCGGAATTGATTTTGATCATCTTCCGATTGAGAAGTTCGACAGACTCATGGGTGATTCCACTGGCGCAGCGGTTATCTTTGGAGCTACGGGCGGTGTGATGGAGGCTGCTCTAAGGACTGCCTATGAGGTCGCTACTGGCAAAGAGATTCCCTTTGAAGGACTCAATGTGATGCCTGTGCGCGGATTTGAGGGGATCAAAGAAGCAGCAGTTCCAATGCCCGAAGAAATGGCTGAAGGCTGGGAGTTCCTTGCCGGAGCTACCCTGAAGGTTGCTGTCGCTCACGGTCTCGCCAATGCGGATAAACTTCTCAAGGCTGTAAAAGCCGGTGAGGCTGAGTATCACTTCATTGAGATTATGGCCTGCCCCGGTGGCTGCCTGGGTGGCGGCGGACAGCCTATACCCACCGATATGGAGAAGAGACTTGAGAGGATGCGCGCCATCTACGCAGAGGACGAGAGTCTTCCACTGAGGAAATCCCACGAGAACCCTGAAGTTCAGCTTCTCTACGCAGAATATCTTGAGAAGCCTCTGGGTCACAAGTCTCACCATCTGCTTCACACGAAGTACACAAAGAGGGACAGGTTCTAGAAATACCTTTCAGTCTACAAAAAGGGGCATGGCTTTCAGCTGTGCCCCTTTGATTATATGTTCGGTAAGAAGAAAGGGAGGAAGTATGAGCCTGATATCTTTTATTTATATCATTTCGATTTTTTCTGCAGAGCCGGATGTACTCTGGTCCGCAGTAACCAGTGGTGGTGTTTATTGTTCAATCGACATGGGTGACCTCGACGGAGACGGAATTTCTGATGTGGCCTGCGGTGTCAATTCCTGGGATGATGAACCGACTCTATGGGCTGTTTCCGGGGCTGATGGTTCAACAATCTGGACCAGCAGCGCACATAATGGAATTTATTCCAATGAAGGATTCAAGTGGTTTCCTGATACGAATGGCGATGGGAAGCGTGAGATACTCATGGCAACCCCGGGAGGGTATGCACCACCCGGGCGATGTCTGTATCTCATTTCAGGGGCTGATGGATCAACCATCTGGGAGTGGGCTGCTTGTGAGATCATGCCCTCCTATACAGGCTGGGGCTATTCATGTGCTGCCCTTCCGGACATTAACGGCGATAACGTTCCTGAGTGTGTGGGTGGATTCGGTACGTCGGGATCTCCCAGCTCAGGGCTTCTTGCCTGCATTGACGGTGCTTCAGGGGACAGTTTGTGGACAGTATGGCTGCCGGATGCCGGTGAGGATGTGGAAGTTTTTGCGGATGTGAACAGCGATGGCGTAGAGGACATTCTTCTTGCAGTGGGGGGTAATGGCTACGCGGATGAAACTGCGAGGCTTGTGGACGGTGCTACCGGAACTGTACTCTGGCAGAATAATCCGGGGGGAGACTGCATGTCCATAGCCCTTGCGGATCAAACGGATACATGGCCTTTAGCGGTGTTCTGTACTTTCAATGGAAATGTCGCCTGCTACGACTGTGGCGGATCACTGCAGTGGAATTACACAGGATCAGGCATGTATATGGATATTCAGGGCGGACCTGATATAGACGGAGATGGTGTTGGAGATATTGCTCTCGCTGCTGATAACAGCGGTGTAATGTGCCTTTCCGGTTCCGACGGGAATGTCATTTGGAGTTATCCCAGTGGATCCAATACCTGGTCAGCGGCATGGGTTAACCCTGTGATGATACAGGGCGAACCGGTACCATGTGTGGCAGCAGGTTCGGTCAATGGAAGATCTGTGTGTCTTTTAAATGCAGATACAGGTGAGTTGATCTGGGAAAAGCCTTTTACAGAGCGGGTTTACAATGTTTCGATTGTTACCCTGGACTATCTGTCTCCTGTTGTTATTGCCGGTCTGCAGGACCAGCAATCACTCCCTGATCATGCATGGGCACTGGCAAGTTCCACAGAAACCGGGATCGTCAGTGTTTCACAGCCGGGTTTGATTAACCTGGTCAGCCCTTCAACGGGAGCTGTTTCTTTCAGCATACCAGGGGAGGGAGCCTTGACAGTTCAGTGCTTCGATTTGTCCGGAAGGATTGTATTTCAGGGGCAGTACTCCGGCAATCAGTCCGTAACCGGCATTCCCATGAACCCCGGAATTTACATTATCCGCGTACGCAGGAATACTGATACAGAAGTATTAAAAGTGACCATATTGTAAAAGGGGAGGGCATAAGCCCCCCCCCTATTGAGAAAAGGATCTTTAGAACCTGTCCAGAGGACTCAGAACTCTGAGGTGTGTACGGTTCTTGGCAAGTTTGAGATATGGAGTAATCATGGACGGTGTTGAGATTCCAAGAAGCTTTTGCACCATCTTTCTGTCAACACCGTCTTCAAGAAGATGTACGGCAAAACTGTGTCTGAGCCAGCCGAGGGTTGCCTTTTTGTCGATTCCAGCTTCAACAAGTGCATCGGTGAAGGCACGCTGGATAGTTCTGGCGGAAACAAAGCTGGTTCTTCCCCGACCCGGGAAAACAAAGGGTGAAGGATCAGTTCTCAGGTCGAGATACTGAGCCAGGATTCTACCTGTGGTTTTTGCGAGGATGGTATCTCTGAGGAATCCACCCTCCGGGCTGTACACATGGATAACATTGTTATCCAGATCAACATGCTCACGCCTGAGAATTGCAGTTTCACTTACTCTGAGCCCGCTGGAGTATATGAACATAAGAGAGAGGCGGTATTTGAGATCATGAACATGCTGAAAGACTTCGGCGATTTCGTCTCTTGTGAAAACACCGTGAAGAGGAACCTTTTTGGCTATGACACCTGGTCCGGGAAGAGGATTGTCTTTCTTAAGAACCTGCGAATACAGATATCTGATAGCACTCTGTGCCTGATTGATGTAGGAAAGGGATTTGCCTTCGTTAACAAGTTCTTCAAGATAGTCTCTAAGATCGTTCTTCGTAAGATCACCTGTTTTTTCGCCAAAATGATTCACCAGACGACGAAGGTGGGAAACATAGCTGTTTGCAGTTTTCGGACTGCGACCGGATCTTTCCAACTGTTTTCTGGTCTCTTCAACAAAATTCATCTGCTTACCCCTTTTCTGATCGTGTCTATTTTTGTAACCCTTCCCTTCAGCAATAATAAAATGTCAATTCGTGATTGTCAAGCGCTATTGGCTATTGTGTATGAATAAAGAAGGTGTTATTCTTTTAAGCCTGTACAAAAGCGATTTCAGCTATATTGAGGGGGTTGTTCATTGAGAGAAGAGAGTCCATTCACCAGCAGAGCCAGGCTGTACGCACCTTTCATTCTTGCTTTTTTTGTATTTTCCGCTGTTCTTGGCGCAGAGTATCTGATAGTTCGTTCTCTCACCAATAGATACAATCAGAGAGAGATTGAAATGTATCATGGGGCAATGGGTCTTATTATACATAATATTGACATGTATGAGATGGAGACTGGTAGCTCTATTTCCACAGATTTTCAAGGGATGCCTGGTTTTTTGAATCCAACAGGTATGAACAACTCTTTTGTTCAAATTATACCTGATTCAATTGATTACCAAGTTTTTCTGCAGAAAAAGCTTGCAGAAGGGATTTCCGTTGCTTCCATAGGGTATGAGAACACAATTATAGAAACATCAGTCGGTAAAACAGAGAATGGTGAAATTGTAATACTGGAAGCACATGAATACAGAGATACGGTGATTAAAAATCTGGAGGAAATAGCAATAGGTATAATTATAGCACTACTAGTAATGATAATAATTGCGCTTGTTCCAGGTTCACTCCTCATTGAATCTTTTGCACGAAGATCAACTATGATGAACTCTCTTGCACCGGTTCCAGCAGCGGAAAGCAACGATATTCTCCACACAGGAATGGAGAATTCATCAGGAGTTGCTTTTTTGATCACATCTCCCTCAGGGATTGTTGTTTCAGCCAGTCTTTTCTGTCTTGAACTTCTTGGAATTGAAAAGCTTTCAGAGGGGTTGTCTTTTGCGTCTCTAATTGTCTTGCCCGGAGAGATCAGGAAGAAGAAATTCTCAACATTCCGGCGTGCTTCAAGGAAAAATATTACAATACAATCAATGGACGGTTCCCGGAAAGAGTGCATGATGGAGGTTCACCCCTTCTACAAGGAAGAAAAGGTTCTTTCTATCCTGTTTCTTTTCATTCCCGTGGTGACAGACGAGTTTATGCAGATTATTGAACCGGGAGCATTAAGTGAAACACAGGATAATGTCAGCAGCAGGGCAAAAATGCATCTGGTTAAATCCCTGATTCATGACATGAATAACCACATTTCCGGAATTATCGGTGTTGCTTCCATTGAAATTGAAACATCAGCTTCTGATGATGTCAGAAGCTCGTTCAACGCGGTTCTTGATTCAGCGGAGGAGTTAACATCTCTCTGTAACGACCTTAGGACCACGATTACCGGCGGGAATGACAGACGCCTTAGAGATCTTTCACAGGAGATGGGTCTAATAGCTGAAGTCCTTAGGAAAATACTGCCAGGCAGAGTTGAAATTGAAATTACTGGAAACTGCGACGCGGGGATTAAGGTTGATCGAGAACTTCTCAGGGAATTCTTCTATGGTCTTGCTCTCAATTCTACAGCAATGATGAATGGTGAGGGCAGAATACGGATTGATGTCTCTGAGAAAATACCAATGCCCGGTAACGCAGTCCGAACTATTTCTCCGGGCAACAAAGTATGCATCAGGTATTCTGATGGCTTTATCATGCCTGTGGCTCTCAGGGATATATTATCCAACAGGAACTACTCTGTTGCTGATGTTGAAAGACAATTCGGAGCCACGACAGGAAGCAGCTATAAAGCGTTGAGCAGTCTGGCCGGTAGCGTTGTGTTTGAAAGAGGCTCCGGAGAAACAGTTCTGTGCCTTCTTCTGGATGGCTATGAGCTGACAAAGGTAAAAAAGGTTTCGTCAAGGCAGATCACAAGAGGTGTGGGTGCCCCGGGTCTTTCTATTCTTGTCGCTGATGAGGTGGACATTGTTCTGAACTCCATATCGGAGTACCTTGAACACAGTGGAATGATTACCACAAGGGCTAAAGATGGCAACCAGGTAATGGAATTGCTGAAAAGCAGCAGCTTTGATGCGGCAGTTCTTGACCTGAACATGCCGGGAGTTCCTACACCGGGAGTTGTGAGATACTGCCAGACAAGCAGACCGGATATGGCAGTTGTGATAACTACTGGCTTTGACGCACCACAGGGGGTTAGAGATCTTATAGCTCATCCATCTACGGAGTATCTCCACAAACCCCACAAACCGGAAGCTCTGGTTGAGATGATATATTCACTTGTAAGCAGGTTGAAAGAGAGAAGCTAATATGACAGTTCTGGATTCAGCGGTAAGGTTGCTGGTCGCCTTTGTTCTGGGTGGCATTGTAGGCCTGGAAAGACAGATACATGGAAGACCAGCGGGGTTGAGAACACACATACTCGTTTCTCTTGGTGCTGCTATGGCAGTTATCGCGGGTGTTCAGGCAGAGCAATTTCTTCCGGGTGTCAGTATAGATACGGGACGTATAATTGCCGGGATAATTACAGGTATCGGATTTTTGGGAGCAGGAACCATCATTCGTTACCGTGAGGGGATAGGCGGACTCACGACGGCAGCCTGCATTTGGTTTGTCGCAATGCTTGGAATTCTCAGCGGATTTGCCTTTTATGCTCTGGCAGGGATTGCTTCCGCCGCGGCACTTCTGGTTCTTCTGGCTCTGGATATTCTTGAGGAGAAACTGCCTGCGGCCAGCTATTGGATGCTCACAGTTAAGTCCAGCTACAGACCCCTGGAAGCATTTGAGAGAGAATGCCGGGATATTCTGAAAAGAAGAGGTCTTCATGTGAAAAGTTCCACATTCAGGATTTCCGACAGTAGTGTTGAGCTCAACATTATACTGAGAGCCAGAAGAAGAGAAACCGATTTTAAAGCGGCGGAAATTATAAGAAAGCTGGAAGGAGTTACCGGCATCAAATGGGCTCACAGGTCGGGGGAATGGTAAAAGTCGGCGTTGCTCTCGGTGGCGGAGGAGCAAGAGGATACGCTCATTTCGGTGCCCTTTTTGCTCTTGAAAGAAGCGGAATTCCTATTCACTGCGTTGCCGGCACAAGTATCGGTGCTGTGGTGGGGGCTATGTGGGCGACATATCAACATATTGATTGCTACAAAATGCTGAGAAAACTGGATAAGGCCGGAGTCCGAGACATTCTTGATCCGGAGTTGCCGATGATTACAGGACTCCTGCGCGGACGCAAGCTCTACGATGTTATGGAAAGCTGGTTCAAGGGGTACAGAGTGGAGAGCCTTACGAGACTTTTCTGTGCCAACGCAGTTATGCTTAACACAGGGGAGGAAGTCACGTTCAACTCGGGACTGCTTTCGGATGTACTCCGGGCAAGTGTTTCAGTCCCTGTGATACTTTCACCCTGGCGGATTGGGGAATTCAGTTTTGTTGATGGAGGCGTTGTTAATCCCCTGCCCGTAAGGCAGTGCCGGGAGATGGGAGCCGATATAGTTATTGCAGTTAACCTTCTCGGGGTTGTGCCTGCTCTGGAACCCTATTCACCGGAGCAGGACGAAATAAAGAAAGTTGCTCACCGATTGCATCTTCCCGAGGAAGTAGTCGAGGCAGTGTCAGACATCCCCCTTCTTCACAAACTAAGAAATCCAAAGGTTCCGGAAACTGCTTTTGCCGCTGTTCTTATCTCTCAGAGAGCTCTTGTAAATGCAAACCTCAGGGAATGGGCGCCTGACTACCTTGTCCAGCCTGACCTGAGTCGGTACACCGGGGCTGAATTCCACCTCGTTGAAGAAATAAGCGATATAGGTCTGGAAACCACGGAAAAGATCATACCTGAGATTACCGGCAGGCTGGGCTTATAAGCACGCCTTTCGGTTGCTGCTGAAAATTAGCATAATTGCTCTTGTGGGAAACCGGACTGAAGATGACAAATTTGGGAGGGGATATGGCACTGTTTTCCGGCAGTCTTAAAAAAATGCAGATTGAGTTAAGCAGTATGAGTGTTGACTGGGACAGGGTCGCATCTCTCTCTTCAGGCAGATACAATTTGTCGGGGAAGAATACTGATGAGGGAAAAATTCTGGTCAGCGCTTTGATAAAAAAAGCTGCCGAGTCAAACGGTGATGATAGACCTCTGGCTCAGATTTTCAGAAACATCACCTCCAAAGGAGGTGACCTGAACAGATCAATGAGTCTTTCCGGGGAAACTCCCCTTCATATGGCTTCCGGTCTCGCGGACAGCACTCTACTGAAGTCGCTCCTTGAAGCTGGGATTCAGCCGGTATCTACTACCCGCTCCGGTGCTACTGCTCTTCATGCGGCAATTACTGCCGGTCTCGCTGAGAATGTGAAGCTGCTGCTTGCTGCAGGTGCTGACCCCGGAGCCGAAGATGCCACCAGTAATGCCCCATTACATTTTTCTGTTCGGCTTGAGAATCCCGTGGAGATTGTTAAAATGCTTCTTGACGCAGGAGCAAAGGCGTACCACAGAAATTCTCAGCAGAAAACCTCCGTTGACATAGCTGAAGAAAAAGGGAAGACCGCCTGTCTGAAGCTTCTCCGGGAGAGCCTGAGGAATTTAAGGAAGAACTGCCACAAAAGCTGGAACTGTCAACAGTGCGGCAACCCTATCAGAAAACCTTCACGCGAAAAGGTCGACTGGTATATCTCTCTTGATATGTGGGATTATCTTCAGTTCACCTGCGGGGAATGTGGTCATGTAACCCCTGCCACCGTGCTTGACGGGGAAGTTTAGCTGACCCACAGAATTTCATCCAATGCCTGAGTTCGAATTCCGTTCGGGGTGCCAGAACGAATCCATTGCAGAAAGATCATCACTTACAGCCCTGTAAGCCTTCCATCTTGTATTCGTATCATGGAGCAGGGCATAGGGTTCATTGAATTGATGTTTGATCTTGCCTTCACGTAGAGTACAGTTCGATAGCACACTTCTAAGAAATTGCTTTCTGTCACTTGCTGAAGCCTTAAGAAACATAGTGCCAGCATGTTGTGCAAGTTCGATAATTCCCTTGGCTGTTGCAAGAGGATCATAGTTGGATGAGGATTCAAGGGAGGAAAGGTTTTCATCAATGAGTTCAATTTCCCTTTTGATTACAGCTGATTTACTATCATATCGAGTCACATCAATTCTTCCATCAAGCCTATCGTCATATAGAACATCAGAACGCCTTAGAAGCCTCTTACGCTGAGAAACAAGTCTTTCTCTGGTATCTTCAAGGGCTTTGCGTGAATCAGCTGTATCTTTCTGTATGCCGTTCAAAATGAACTCTGCAACCTCATCATCAATTGCAAGACCTTCTAAGAGATTTGAAAACTGCTCATAAAGTTTCTCTTCTCTTACATGAGGTTCACCGTGTTTCCCCTTGTATCCTGTGCAGTGGTAGTAGCTGTATTTGTTCTTCTTCCGTTCCGCCGTTATCGCGCAGTCACAGTGACCACACTTCATCAATCCAATGTATGCAAATTCATGTGATTGCTTTGGCTTTGCAACACTTCTGTCTTCTCTTACATCCTGTACTGCAAACCATAGGGCAGAGGAGACTATTGGTTCATGATTGCCGTTGTATTCAACTTTGTTCCACAGGAACTTTCCTCGGTAAATTGGATTCAACAGCATTTTGTAAATAGTTGAGATTCCAACCTTGTTTCCTTTGTGTGAGCGCAGTCCAAGAGAATACATTTCCTTTGCAATAGTTTTAAGAGAAACGGAACCCTTAGAGTAAAGTTCAAATATTTGCTTAACCAAAGGAGCTAATACAGGATCAAGTGTAATGACCTTGATACCATGTGAATTTGTTGTGTTCAAGTATCCCAGAGGAGCAACCGAGGGGTAAAAGCCAGCTTCTGCTTTTGCTCTCATACCCTTCTTTGCTTCTGCACTGATATTGTGGCTTGTATATGCTGCCATGGAAACTTGAATGTTCTGCATGAAAAAATCACTGGGAGAAGAATTTCTAGATAAAACTTTGCCTTCTTTAACAAGGTGCACTTCTCTGTTGGTGTGAGTGATACCCAGAGCAATGTAATCTTCAAAGTTTCGAGTAAGACGATCTGTCTTCTCTACAAGTAGTGACCTACACTCTTTGTTCTTTTTCAAGTAAGCAAGCATGGCATTGAAGCCGGTACGCCCCGTACTTCGTGCTGTCTCACTTTCAACGAATTCTTTGGCTATGGTGAAACCTTGCTTATTCGCATATTCACGAAGCATTTTCAACTGTGCAGGAATAGAGAAACCTTCTTTTTCCTGTTCCTCTGTTGAAACACGTGCATAGATACAAGCCAAATCTTTTTTACTTCTCATGGTTATTTGTGTTTCCTTCCTGTGTTTGAGTGCCTTCTATAGTAAATCCAATGAGACTTCGTAAACTGTACCTGTGAAGAATGTCGGGTATACATACTTTTCCGAGTAGCCACTTACCTGATTTTGTCCCTGTTGTGTTATCAATCATTGCAATCACCCGAATTCTCTTCATTGATAGTTTCAAATACTTTCTGCTCTATTGCCCATTTCCCAAGTAACGTGAAGACCTCTGTTAGGCTGTCAGTTATCCGTCTTGCTTCTTCTACACTAAATTCTTTTCCAAACTTTGTTTTGAAGAAGGCAATCGCTGTTGCTTCACGCGTGGTATAACCACTAATTATCATCCTTGGAAATATCTACTCGGAGTAACCCGGGCAGATGTGATTCATTATACTCTCTGAATTCACAACAGATTGATACTAAAAATAGATCACATGTCATAGTTGAGCCTTTCGTTGTTCCATAAATACTTCAGTAAACATATTTAATGACTACCGCCATTTTTCTACTCTTTTACCTTTTCGAGGTACTCCCGGTATCTGGATTTAAGATCGTCTCGTCTAATCACCTCCTCCAATAGTTTTCTAGGATACTTTTCAAAGATTCCGTCTAGAATTTCATCCATGTTTTGTTTTTCGTCAGGATTTGATTTCGAGTATGGATGTATCACATCACTCATAAGATCATAAAGACTTGTTGCAAACTCTCGCCTTAGTTGAATTCCCAGTCTGTTGTATCCATCATCAGGATTAGAGGCCAAATCCATTATGAAGCGAATGGTACTGAAGCTACTGTTAACAATGTTTGGATTCGGATTCAGGATTCTCTCACCAGTGACTATTTCCACAATACCGGAAATTCCACCAAGAAGATCACTTTCCTCAAGGTGAATTGCGCTGTCCAGAAACTTGATTGTTCTTTCTGCTGTATCCAGTCTACTGGCATTCTCACGAATCTTTTCAATTGATTCCATATCAAACCTGTTTGCCAGTTGAAGAAGTTCATCAACATCACCATCAAGCCCCTCAGCAATGAGTTTGACAACTTTGGCACTGGGGGGAGGGACAATACCTCTCTCTATGTTCGATATGTAAGAAGCACTTTTGTCAATCTTCTCTGCAAATTCACGAAGACCATAACCTTTAGCTTTCCTCAAGAGTCTAATTTTGTATCCGAATTCCATCAAAACCCCTTCTGTTATATGACAAATGAAACTTACAGAACGAGAAGAATGAAGTCAAGCCCAGATGAGGAAGAAAATCATTTGTGACTTTCAGGTACAATATGCGATTAATGAAAACTCAAGGACTTGAGCCTGTACAGGAAGTTGAAATCAAGCACTGAAGGAGTTCACCCAGCCATTCAGAGAGAACACCTGTTCTTGTTTAATTAAGGGAATCTCAGTCTAGGGCTGCCCTTTGCCCATAAGTGCTCTTTAACCTTCGTCATTCATTAACTCCATCATCAATTCAAAGCCAGCTGCCATTATTTGAAGTGTGGTGTATCCTCGCCATAATATCTGATCTCCGGGAGGTGGA
>JAIOSV010000030.1 GCA_021107435.1 Candidatus Sabulitectum sp.
GCACTTGCGCATAGCTATCGGCGACCGTGACGAAACCCTGGACTTCAATTGCGACTTTAGTTCGCATCTGACGAGCCTTGGTATTCCCCACACCTTTGAAGTACTGCCTGATATTGGTCACAATACCATGGCGCTTTTCAATGCGATGGGTAACTGGGAATTCTACCGCGATGTATTCTGTGCCAAAGTTCCTGCCGACGGCCCATGACGATAAATGTGCTGCCGAACAAGGACGCATACCGGACCAAAAACGCTACATGTTTTGGGCCGGTGAGCTTGAGCGCTTTACCACCAGGAGAATCATGACGACCAATTCAAGAAGTATTATGTGTTAAATAAAGGAGCATTGGTGGGGTATCTGAACATGCGAAAACTGCGAGCAATTGCCTCTTCAGGACAAATTCACGTTTCACTGGCGATTGGGATCAGTATCATCGCAGTAGCTCTCGCATCCAAGTACCTATCCGTTGAGATTGGTTCTTTTTCTCTAGCGATACCGGGCTTAATAGTTCTAGGCTATGAGTTTGTCGTAAACAAGAAGGGTTATGAGCGATTTGCTAAATCATGGTACTGGGTACTTGCAATCCTGCTTTCGACGTCGATTACAATTTTTCTGTATTGGAATTAGCCTAAATATGTGGGCAAGTCCTAAATCCTGATGCAGGATTCACTGTGCTGGCAGATATATCAGAAGATGTGGAGTCATTCTCTACCTTGCATGGTTGAATGACAGGACTTTTGTTAGACAGCTATTTTACGGGAAAGCTTTTTTGCTAAGCGACAATGAGAGTATACGCCGAACACCTATGAGGCCTACCTTTGTCAAGGTGTAAACTCTTCCCCTTCTGCATCTTCTGCACAGAGATCCGACATCCGGTACCAGATGAAGATGCATTCTACTCCGATAAGAATGTCCGGCTTGTAAGGTGCAATAGTCTTGAGCAGGGATTCCGGATCGGCCTTCATATTACGGTGCAGAATAATTTCACCGTCAGAATTAATGATACAGAGATACATCACACTGGCGTGCAGATTGATTCCGCAGTAATATTGGTGTGTAGTTGTATAAAATCTCATTGGAACTTCTCCAGCATATCAAATTGATATGAATAGTTGGAGGCTGCAATGAGTATCAATGGCATTAACCTGACAAACCCTTTGTCACGCCAGTTGCGTCAGGTGTGCAGATTGATTTGGGAAGTGAAAAAAGGGAACTGCGCGCTAATTCCTGCCAGCCGTTACATGTCGAAAGGAATGGGATATGTCCAGGATTACTGTAAAAGGACTGCAGGTTTTAAGTGCATATGTTTCGGATCTGGATCGATCAGTCAAATTTTACACTGAGATTCTTGGGTTTAGACAGATCGGTGAAGTACTTCCAGGATTGACACTGCGCTCAGGTGACCTCACATTATATTTAGAGCCTGGTCGGCAATCTAAAGTGGTAGAATCGGGAAAATATGCTGAGTTCAGCCCGTGTTTTGAAACGGGAAGCGTAAAGGCTACACACGAAATACTGAAGAATCTCGGAGTATCAATTTGTGAGGATTATCAGGAGTATTCACCTGAATTCGCAATGTTCAAGATCTCGGATCCAGATGGTAATGTGATAGAATTCGCAGGAAACCCGTAGAGCATGTAACCAATTTCAACAGAACTGCGGCTATGTTCTCATAAAGTCATGTTATCGCAGTCTGCTGATTTGGATTGTTGACTGACAACAGAGAGAATGGAGTTGAGATGAAGACGGAGAAGAAGGATATCAAGCCAATATGCCCGCACTGTGAAGCAAGAGTGGAGTGTTTGATCGTGATCAAGGAAGGGTGGTTTGCCGACCACAGAGTCTACTGCTGCCCGGAATGCGAGAAGATTGTCGGTGTGAACTTCTCGATGTAGCAGGTCGCCCGGTGGTGTTTGTCGCACGGCGAGCGGTCTAACAGTCGACTGCAACGGATTCGCTTCACTCACCCCTGAGCCGTGTGTTCTGTGAGGGTTTGCTGTGTGTATTTCTATATTATGACTAAGATGTCATAGAATAGAAATGAGATATCATGAGACTGAATGAATTCGCTGATCTTGCGCGGAAGCTGCCGGTGGTCAGTCTGTCAGATCTCAGGCTGTTTATGCCGGGTCAGCGCTGGTCTTGTTTTTCTGGGAGGGACCGCTCTGCGAATATTTTTCTCCAGCGGCAGATTTTCAGAAGATCTGGATTTTGACTCCGGAGAAATATGCAGGGCAGACCTTGAGGAAATTGCTTTGCGCGTGATTGACGAATTCGGTCGAGAAGGACTGGCGTGCAGTCTCTCTTTCGGAAAAGGAAAAGCATTCAGCGCGAAGCTGAAGTTTACTGATATTCTTCAAAGCCGGGGGCTTACAAACCACCGTGACGAAGTGCTGACACTTAAGCTTGATGCAGCACCTCAGCATTACAATTACAGAGCAGAAATCAGGATACTGAATCGTCTTGATGTGGTGGTTCCCGTGCCGGTGACGCCTTGTGATCTGCTTCTTTCTCAGAAGCTTTATACCATCATTAACCGTCGACGGGTAATGGGCAGGGATATATACGATGCTTCATACATGTTCGGCCTCACAAGACCGGATGCCGATTATCTATCGAGCAAGCTGAATGCCAGTTCTTCCGGAGAAGTGGGAGCACTGGTTCTTTCGCGCCTTGAGGAAATTGATATTGATTATCTGGCGGAGGATGTATCAGCGTTCGTGGCGGATCGGAATGACCTGCTGCGAATCAGGCTGTTTCCTCAGATTCTGCGGGACTGGATGGATTCGGATTAGTTTAGAATGATTACTTTTCTTGTCACTTTCCCGGAATCAAGTCCTTCGATACATACTGTGTACATTCCCGCCGGAAGCCTGTTGTTTGTTCCGGAGTTTAACAGCAGATCTGTTGTTCCCGATTGAAGCTCCTGCGTGTCATGGTTGATTACCACTCTGCCGTCAGTTGAATAGACAGTGACTTTTATGCCATTGGGAAGTGGTGCAGGAAGCTGAAAAGTCAGTTCTATTGATTCTGCGGGGGTGGGAATACTTATTAGCGATGCGCTTCCCTGAATGAGTGTTGCTTCTGCTGCGGCGGTGTTGTTTGCCTCATCTGCTTCCTGATGTTCGTTCCAGGGATCGGCAACTATTGTGATAACGCCTTCCTGATAAGTTCTGAATCTCAGTGGAATTTCCACTGCGTGTATCCCGTCTTCCAGAGTGATTACAGTGGAGCCTATGAGTATGTTTCCGGAGAATGCCGCTATTGTCACTGTTCTGCGGAGGGGTAGCGTTGCGGAAGTGATGGAACTGCTGCAGCGTCCGATTTCAATTAAAGGTACTGCTGAGTTGTTTGCTCTTTGAGGGATTCGCAGATCACCGGTGTTATCTGCCTGCAGGATTTCAGGGAAGACTGTTTCAGGAGTTGTGTTTTCCCTCGCATTCCCGGAGCCTGTTATCTCAATTTCAGCACGGATAGAGAGATTCCGGTTGTGTATGCTGCTGCTTGTTGATACGGAAGGCTTGCCTGAAATTCTGATATCCAGGTTGGCGCTGCGGTCTCCTGTGTTGTAGAAGCCGTTGCGAAGGGGGTTGTCCTGGTACATGTGCCAGCCTTCGCTGGTGTAGCTGCCCTGTTGCCAGTCGAACAGAGTGGCAAAGCCCGAGTAATCAATGTAGAGAACTTCAGCGATACCATTGCCGTCAAGGTCACAGACAGCAGGCGCGCCCAATGCTCCGTCACGGGTAAAGCTCGGGAAGCCTTCGATCATCGATGGGCCGTTATGGGGATTGTGTCCGCACAGCAGTGAGGAAAAACCGGAGAAAATGACCATTCTATCAGAACCGGAGAATGTTGTAAGACCTGTTACAGGCTGTGACTTGATGCTTGCTCCACCTCCTCCCAGTATGGGATTGAAGGGGATGGTGTCACTCAGGAAATCCTCAGTACCGTCATTGAGGTCCCAGCTCGCGATATAGCCTTCCGCGTTGTAGATTCCACCGTTAAGGCAATAGATAACCTCAAGATCCGGGTCACTGTCTGAATTGCCTATAGCGGGGCCGGGCATATTGCCGAAAGAATCATAGCCGCACAGCCATTCGGTCTGCCAGACCAGGGATACATCGATCAGGGGTTCTGATTCAAGACTGTATACAAACACTTTTTTAACGGAACTGCTCATGGCATCGTTCTTTGCCACACCTGCAATGTAACAGGTACCATTCTCCTCCGCAGCGGCAAGGGTGCAGAAGGCTCTGGCCAGTTCACTTTCAGTATCCAGTTCAGGCAGACCGTGTTCTGTAATTACTGCATCGCCGTTGCTCTGGAAGTCCGCAATCAGAAGCGCGGTGCCTGAACCATCGGAACCAAAAACCGTAACAATAAGCTCTTCCAGTCCATCCCCGTCAAAATCAACTGCTGAAGGAGAGTTGAAGAAACCTCCGCTCAGAAGGAGAGGAAAATCGCTGTTGAAGTTTACCCATGCTTCGCTTTCTGTATCGTACCGCCACACATACAGATGTGGATTCCCGCCGTTGTTTCCCCTGGTACGAAGCGCGATTTCCATTGTAATCCCACTGTCAGCCTGGAAGAGAACAGGGGTTCCGGCGATACTGGGTGAGGATACCTCTTCATTTACATTGGTAGAAGCTATTACGCTGGCATTCCAGAACATGCCTGGTCTGTTAAACAGGAGTATCGTTGCCTGTTCCTGATCCAATACCTCAATCTTCCTCTGGCAGGAGACTATTATCTCCAGCTGAGAATCCCCGTCAACATCTCCCACTGCACATCCCAGGAACCTGTCGAAGTCGAAGTCAGCCGGAGGATACAGTGTTTGAAAAGTGCCGTCTTTTTCAATGATGTATACCATCCCGAAGGATGTTGCTACAACGATTTCATCGTTTCCGTCGTTGTCCATGTCAGCAATTGCAGGCCCACCTCCCGGAGAACCTTCCAGCTGAATGGGCCAGCCGTCAACAACAGGGCAGGTTGTACTGACAGAAATGAAGGCCGGTTCACTTTCTCTGCCGATATGGTCAACGGCGGTAACCTCTATATCGAACTCTCTTCCCGCAATGAGTCCATCAATAGTGACTTGTTTCACGGGAACCGGAAGAGGATAGACCCTGTGTTTTGCAACACCATCATCATAGTAGATGTAGAAACCTTCAGCTTCCACATCTCCGTAGTGTTCCCAGATCAGGTTTATGTAATCTCGGCCAACTTCATAAGCTTGTAAATCAACAGGTGGTGTGAGTTCAAGATTCTGCAGGTAATCAATCTGTTCAACATCTGCATTTCTTGCGATGAAGTCTCCGCCTTCGCTGCTCACCAGTACATCGAATGCGCAGCCCGGGAATCCCGGCTCAAGCCAGTTCGATCTGCTGCTCTGTGGAAAAACTGTCAGGTTTATCTGCCCGTTCAATTCGGCGACTCGGTTGGACTCAATCGATGGAAGAGTAAGCATGTTGACTTGAAATGGTTCCGGAGGGGAAAGGTTATTTACTGTGATTTCAAGATTTTCACCTTCACCTGATCCGCAGTTTGCCAGCAGCATGCTGTTGAGGATGATTTCTGCGGTTCTGCCGCTGGAATTGTCAGATGAGGGCTCCATCAGTGTAAGTGCGTAGTTTTCAGAATAGACTGTCAGGAATAGAGGAGATTCCCGGTGAAGTATGCCTGAGCTGCTGCTGTAAGAAAACAACAGTTTGAATTCAATGGCTGCGTAGTCCGGTACATTGGGATTCAGTACGATAGAAAGCGGATCTGATGAATTCCCGGTATGGTCAGGATTGATGTCCGGGAAGCCAGCCTGGCTGTCGAGTATGAGATCAATGTATTCTCCACCTGAGATCAGTGACAGTTCCACAGTGATATTATATGCGGTTTCTCCACCGCTGTTTGCTGCAGTAAGATAGATATCAACTGTTTCTCCGGGGTTGGCAGTGCCATCACCGTCCGGGTCTGCCGCAAAGCATTCCAGAGATACCAGAGGAACATTGGCTGGAAGAACATCCAGTGTGATTTGATCAGGGATGTAACTTGCAGTGGTTGTCTCGGTGGAAGTTATCTGCCTGATACGTTTTACGGCGGTAATTACCAGATCCTGGTCGCCACTGCCATCGACAATACATACATCTGCAAATGTGACCTGCCCCTGGGCATCTGTTTCCAGCAATCTGAAAATCTCGTCCTTTTTCCAGAGACAGACTGTGGCATTCTCCACAGGGGCAGTTCCGTCTGTTACAGTAGCTGTGATATCTGCCGGCAGTCCCTCCCGGAGCAGGAGAGGGGGTACTGAAACAGAGAGCTCTTCCGGATCATCCCGCCAGACATACATCAGGGGAGATCCGAGCAGGTTTAAATGAATAAAGGATAGATCTGTCATGTTCTTGGAGCATCTGTATGCCTCACCCAGGAAATTGAGGGGCCAGTGAAGGGGTTTTGAATGATGTTGATCAATAATCCAGCTGGTGTTGAACAGAGCATCGCAGAAGGCATATGCTGTAATTTTCTGGGCATGCATGCCCCCCCGCGCATTGGCAATTACTGCGATTAGACCCGTTCCGGCAGAGGTTAGCAGCCCTGCTTCAGAAAAGCAGCATGCACCATCGAAGTGCCCTGTTTCACATCCAAGTGTCCAAAGAATCGAGGGTTGACCGGCGTTATTCATTGTGGAAAAATCTGAGTCCCACATGTACTGTCCGAGGGTGCCGTTGCCTGCTGTGGCCAGTTTGTGTATCTCAGAATGATCAGCATGAATAATCATACCATAGCCCTGGTCAAATTCATCAAGAGCTGTGTTGCGGCAGAGGTCTCCTCCTGGCAGCGAGTGAGGGAAGTACAGAGTTGCGGGAGCATTCAGGTATTCGGGAGTTGCCAGTGAGTATTCCAGCTGAGATACAAGATCCATCATGTCATTGGCTCCGTTGCCCGCAGGATTATTTGAGCCAATCAGCAGAAGTTCTCTGGCAAAATTTTCAGGAAAGACTTCCGGTTGTTCATAGAGCTGAATTTTGTTAAAGATCAGATTTACATCATCAACAGTATTTACAGGCCATCTGCCCAGGCAGAGATCAAGATAACCACCTGTAGATTCTGTGCGCCAGTTGGAGCCATCGTAAGACCAGTTGCCGTCAATGTCCGCGTAGTAGTCATCCGAGGGAAGCTGATAGGACGGGAAAGGGGCCGGGGTATAAGTCCATCCATTGCATTCTCTGACAGGTACAACATCATCATCGCCTCCAAGAATAACCGCCTGGATTCCCCACTCAAGATGGGCGTCGCGGAGGAAATTGCGAATTCGTTCTGGTGTATCGCATCCGCTGTAGAACTGGTCTATCCATTCAGTTGTTCGAACAACAGTGATAATACCCTGTTGAGTACGGTAATCGGCAAACAGATCGAAAACACCGGCAAGTTCATCATTCGTGATTATCACCATGTCTACTCCATCACCTTCAGGTGAGGGAGACTGAGTAATGTTCAGCGAAGATGTTCTGTCAGCAAAGGAAATGGTTGCGGGTTGCTGATAACAGGAAACATCCTGCGGATTAGCTACCATGCTGAGAATGCCCTGCTCTCTCAGGGAAGCGCTCCACAGGGTTTCACGATTGGGAATGATCTGCTCAGACTCTGATAATCCGGTCCGAATATCAAGAGTGATGGATGTAAGGATAAATACTGTGCTGTCTGAGGGTATGTACCTGACAGGCGTGCCTGCAAGAGATACCACCGAGTATCCCATGGCGGAACCCTGACGTGATACATGAACAGGTTGCAGAGGAAAAGGGTTATCTGAGTTGTAGATATTGAAATCAGGCGGGGTAAAGGTCGTTTCCGCCAGCAATCCGGGTTGGGTCGGGTAGAGATAGTATTTCCCGGGAAGCAGATCCCAGCTTGTTGTCAGAATCTCAATTGAATCTATACGGGTATTCGGGGGCAGAAGGAAGGTTGAAGCGGTACGAGGAATTGCAGGCAAACCAGCGCTGTGAACTCCATCAGCGGGAAGGGAAAACCCTTCCACAGATATCAAATGGTACTCGGTTTTATCTACATAAAGGGTGTCAACAGAAACATCAGTGAGAATAGAAGTACAAGTGAATTCAGTACCTGTTGAGCCCAGGCAGAAGGCCGCGGGTAAAAGAAACATAAATAGCAGGAATCTCGACAAAATTTCACCCTCAACCTTTCAGGGCAATTGGTAAATCAAAAATAGTGTATTCTCCAGTAATATCATCTCATTCTTCGGGAAAGGTAGTCACGCTGATACAAACAGGATATGTCTTGCGGTATTGTATCGCAATATGGGAAACTGCACTGTATTAAATGAGATTTTTAAACCCTGCAATTCGCGAACGAGGTTGTATCAGTTTCCGGCAGCAGCTGAATCTTTCATTTCGCCCATCAGTTTTTCCAGGCATTCGGGGCATACTGAGTGTGACAGCAGAGCATCTGAGTGGTTCGAAAGGTAGTTCTCCAGACTGTTCCAGTACCCCTCATCATTTCTCATCTTTCTGCAGTAAGAGCATATGGGAATGATCCCGGAAAGCGTTTTTATGTGCTCAAGAGCTTCCTGGAGGTCGCTGTTTGCTTTCTGAAGCTCGGTATTTTTCTTAGCGAGAATTTCAGCTTCCCGAGCTTTGCCTGATAATTCCATAACCTTCCGAGTACTGGTGAGCTGTTCTTCGGCCTGTGATGAAAGAACTTCATCGCTTTTCTTTTTGAATGCTTCAAGCAGGCTAAGGGCCTTTTTGTAGTCTTTATTCAGCTTGTACAGAAAAATGAGTTTGTTGTAGAACAGTTTTGAGAGTTGCCAATCCACACCCTCCTCGAGATCCGGAAGAGTTTTCTCAAGGATTGAAATGCCTTCAGACAGCTTGTTCCTAAGCTTGAATATTTTCGCCAGCTTGAGAGTTGCAGCAACGCGAAGATCTTTCTCTTCGGGCAGAAGGGCGCTCTCAAGAGAACTTCTAGCCAGGTTTTCTGCTTTTTCAATGTCTCCGCCTGCGATCATTGCGCTGATCAAAGTAGCGAGGGCATGACCGGTACTGGAAGGATCGCCGCAACGAAGACTGTCCCGGTAGGCTTTATCAAGGATCTGGAGAGCTTCCTCATTCCTTTTAAGATTGTAAAGCACGGCACCGAGATTTGCTGAGATACTGACGGCAAATGAGTTTAAGCCGGATTGCTCCGCAAGATTGATAGCCTGCTTCATTAGTTCAGCGGCTTTTTCATAATCCTTTCTCATGGCAAAACAACTTGCCTGAACAGAAAGGAAATTGCAATCACCTTCATTATCGCCCTGGAATGTCTGCAGTTTCCAGCGTTCCAGGATTTTTTCAACCTCGTAATATTCTCCTCTGCTGAAGAGGATTGAAGTGCAGGTATTCATAGCTAAGACATTTGCATCTTTTCCTTCAGGAAGATCGTCAAGATATCTCTCTGTGTACAGCAGTGCTTCTTCTGAAAGATTGAGATTAATAGCCGCAGTCATTCCATGAAGCTGGATTTTTGATATATCACTTCGCGAAATATTACTATCGTCTGACGAAAGGATGGATGAACACGCGACCAGGAGATCTTCAAAAGACCCGGTCTCACACAGAGCGTCGAGCTTTTTCATCACATTATCAGATGAGTGTTTCATAGTAGCACAATTCCTCCATTAAGGACAGAATCCAGTATCCGGATGTTGACGGCAAGAGCGTACAGCAAGTAAAATATAATGTTTAAGAAGGGTCGCCGGGTTAGTAGACAGATAACTCTTCTTTTCAGTTTCCTCCTGATCGAAGGGTTTTACTTGTTGACGGAGTAGACACAGCTTCCTTCTTCAGGCATAGTTCGTACTGTTCAAACAATTCCACAGGGAGTACCGCCGGTATTTTCAGCCTGGGAGCAGAAGGGATACTGATGATAAGAAGAGAGAGAAGCCAGTTCTCTTTGCGTCGCCTGGAGGGTTTGACCGATGGTATTTATGCCATTGCCATGACACTGCTGGTGTTGAGCCTGCCGTTGCCGCAGCTTGGTGGAACAAGCACAAACAACGACATTCTTGAGCACTTCAGTGAAATAACAGAGCTTTTCGGAACTTATGCGCTGAGCTTTATCCTGCTGGCAAACTTCTGGATAATTCAACTCAAGATTTTCAAATACATAAAGATGAGCTGCACTCCTCACCTCTGGGCGAACCTCGGTGGTTTGCTTGTTGTATGCCTGATCCCTTTTTCGTCATCTCTGGTGGGCTGCCACAATCATACATTCACGGCTAATTTGTTTTTCCATTTCAATATTTTTCTCATATCCGTGTTTTTTCTGATTCAATGCAGAGTGCTTCTCATTAACCCGGAAACCATAGCGGATCAATTCGATGAGTCTGCAATTCGAAGGGTAATCAGAATCAATCTGATATTGCCTGTGGTGTCTCTTATCGGCATTGGCATTGCCTTTTTCGCACCCGACTGGAGTATACTGGTGTACATTGCTGTACCTTTCCTGACCAATCAGTTGAAGGTAAGGATTTCAAATCCGCAAAAGGAGGAGAGCAATGGTCTCTAGAACACTTCTGACATGTGTTGCAGCCTGTGTTTTGACGGGGTTATTCAGTTGTGGCAATACGCGGGAGACCGGTGAGGAGAGAGAGATTATTCCTGTGGATACACTTGTGTTTGCAGATACTGTTGGAATTCTTATGGGAGATACCGATTATGTATTCGGTAATATCAGCACAGTTGAAGCTGTGCCGGAAGGAATAGTTGTACTTGACGGGATTGGATGCAGGGTATCGTTGTTTGACAGAAGAGGTGAGTTCATTGCTTTTCAGGGACGGCAGGGAAATGGTCCAGGTGAATACTCTCAGCCGTGGGCCATGTGTTGTCTTCAGGGCGGGGAGTATTTTGTGTTTGATCTGGGATCGCAGAAAATGACGCTTCTTGATTCAACCATGAGTTATCTGAGCAGTATCGGCGTGCGACTGCGAGTTCCGTTGAAGCTCACTGCCGGAGCGGATTCCATGGTGGTGATCAAGGAGATCGTCATCGGGTTTGAGGATGAACAGCTTCTGGCAGGCTACAGGATCTATTCTTTGAACGCATATACCGGTGAGGAAGGTTTTGTCTACCGGGACTGCCAGCTTCCAATGGGAGCATCAGAGGTCGATTTGCGATCGGAGTTCTGTTATTTCGCCGCAGATACTCGCGGAAATATCTATCTTGCTGACTATGATTCAGATGAGTACTCTATTGAGATAATTTCACCGGAAGGCGAGTTGCAGCAGACAATCAATATGGATTCTCCCCCGAGAGGAGATTTCGATATTGAGGTACATTCATTGAATCGTCTTCCGCTTAGAATTCCGCTTAATACTCAGGAAGGCACCGGCGATCTTATGATAACTGCACCCGAAAAACATCCCTGTATCACCGGTCTGGCCATTGATGGAGATCGCAATATCTGGGTAAGAAGGGCTGGTCTTGCTGACAGTGAGTCCTGGGATGTTATCTCGCAGAACGGTGAACTGCTCAGACAGGTTGTTCTGGTGGCTGACACCACAGGTACCGGCTATTATCCTGCACTGCACATTTCACCCTGCGGTATTGTAGCAACCTTTACTGTTGAGGACGATTTTCAAAGATTTTTCACGGTAAGACTATCAAACTGACCAGAACGATAATGTGACACCGGAGATTTATCTGCAGATGTAACTGCCTGTCCATTCAGGTCTTGCAGGTGGATCGCTCCTGAGCATGGTGCGCCAGGCTTCATCAGTCAGTCTGTCATTCATGGGCTGGCTGAACTGGTAGTAGCTCAGTACCGGTCCTATGGCTGCTTCCACAACTCCGTCAGCTCTTCGGTAGATGACTACACAGTTGTCAAGATTGCCGGAGGCAACCTCAAGAACGCTTGATGTGTTCTGATCAGTGTGCACATCGGCGATAAGACTTGTTTCAAGCCCTTCATCTGTTATTTCGCCCCATGAGATTGTAGCTTCAAGAGCCTCCGCGAAGCCTTTGAGGAAGTCTGCATCACTTTCTGTAAGCATTTCACCTGCAAGTTCCCGTTCTGCTATGGACTGAAGAGTCCCCAGCAGGGATTCCGCTCTCTCAAACTGCATGGAAAGCCGGTCATCTGAAATGTCATAGTGTTCAAGGCCTTTTCTGGCCATTTGAAGGGTAGCTCTCAGCTCGGCGTAAACCTCGGGGACGGGTTCGACAAAGCCAGCAGAGGGAACTGGTTGATCCGTCGGCGGGCAGCAGCCTGCTTCGGCTGTGTAGCTCTGCTTGGCGTAGAGAATAGTGTCATGCCTGAGCATGGCCCAGGAAGCCAGGAATGTTGACAGAGTACAGCGATCCCAGGCATCCGTCTGCATGAAGTCCGGGTAGCCTTCTTCTCTTGGAGCTGACAGGAGTCTGAGAGAATGGAGCCAGCACATGTAGAGTGTGGCATGCCAGTCTTCTTCAGTGTAGTTGTCAACCATTTCCTGCATTGCAGCCAGTGTATCGGGGTAGTTCCCATAAAGCATTGTGCCATCTTCTTCAAGGATATCCAGTGCAGCCTGGCATCTGAAAGATGCAGCCACATCAAGACCTGAGGGCATGAACCTCTGCCTGCCCTGAGGGTTTCTGGAAATATTGGGGAAGACGAATTTGCCCAGCATTTCGCTGTCAGGGGTGTATCTCTGTCCGAAAAATCTGAAACCTGTTGTCTTCGCAAGGAGAACCTGAAAGTCTTCAGGGTCGAATTCACCGGAAGCATCAGGCATTATAACAGAGGCGCCGGTACCGCTGTAAATGGAGGGACCGGCAAAGTTTTCTGCAATAAAGAGTTTGAAATCATCGCAGAAGTCCTGTGTTCTTATTATCGGGGAATCGACTCTTTCCCCTGCAACATTTTCAGCAGCAGCCTGATACTGAGAAGCGGAAAGATCATCGGCAAAACCGGCAAAGAAAGCAGTGATCTCGTAAATCCTCTGCCATTTTTCCTTTAGAGGAGCGTCGTCAATTTCAATAGTGTTGAGATCAGAAACAACAAGAAGGGCAGCTTCAGTCATCTCTTCCGCTGTTTCTTCTGAAACCAGAAATATTTCATCAGGGCCGTAAGGATCGCCTCCGGTCAGAAGGAAGGTGATCCTGCCCATGTACATCATTGCCATGAAGTAGTTCTCAAGTTCTTCGCTGGCAGTGTAATGCCCTCGGGGGACATACTGCGAGTAATCTTCTTTGTAGCCGAAGACGGGGCTCGGGTTGAATCCCTGATGTGCTTCCATCAGAGAAACTTCTGCACTGACTTTCTCAGCAATGGAACTGTGGGGTTCGAAGTCTTCGTCCAGGAATGTCAGCGGGACCGCGAAGAAGGCAGCATTGAGGGTGTTGTTTCTGTTCAGGTTGCTCTGATAGAGTTCCCGGCAGATGAGGAGCAGATCCGGGTACAGGTGATCTGTCTCCACCTGCTGAAGAATCTGGTCAAAGAATATGTGGAGCATGTGCAGTGGAATACCGCTGGAGACGAAAATAGGCTGATCCCTGCCGTCAAGCAGCTCGAAGGCACGGACAGGATTGTCGGCAGGCCTTGGCATCGGGAATACAGCAAATCCATTGGTTACAAGATGATCCGCCGGGTTGGATTGCCCGGCAATCAGAAGAACATCCATGAGGTTGATAACAACGTCAGCTTCAAGAGGAAGACTGATTTGTTCCATTCCCGGGTTGGAGGTGTATTCCACAGGGGTATAGAATCTTGAGAATGATTCTTCCATGGTTTCTTCCCTGGGGAATGAAAGATCCTCTGCTGAAATCTCAGCTGAGCAACTTCCGACCAGCAGTGTGCATATTGAAACTGTTAATACCCTTTTCATTTTGGACACCTTCCTGTTCGTTATTCTTTCGCAAACTAACAGAAGTGATACCCCTCTGCCAGTGATGTATTCCCTGCGGAGTGGAATTTGTGTATTTTGCTTGCAGTACTTTCACAGTTAAGGAGGGGATATGCTCAATAAACTAATCAGCGAAATAAGAGTATTCAACGATGAGAGGGACTGGGCTCAGTACCATTCCCCCAAAAATCTGGCAACATCTGTACTTATTGAGGCTGCGGAACTTGCAGAAATCTTTCAGTGGCTTACAGAAAACGAAAGCCGGGAGCTGGATGAGAAGGGAATAAAGGCTGCTGAAGAAGAAATTGCTGACGTACTTATTTATCTTCTAAATCTGTCGGACAAGCTGGGAATTGATCCTGTTGAAGCTTCGCACAGAAAAATTCTGAAGAATGCGAAGAAATACCCGGCCGACGATTCTCGGGGAAGCCGGTTGAAATACACTGAACTCTAAGGAGATGAATTAGATATGGAAGTAATTACAGTAAACATCGTGTTGGTTCTGGCAATGAGATTTCTGGAGATATTCCCAGGTTATTCTTCAATGGTTTTGTCGCATTATCTTCATCCCGAGTCACAGATCTGTGCCGAGCTTGACCCACTTGAGTTCTCTGAGAGTACAGCTTGCTGGGCAGCAGTAATTCATTTGAGTCAGGCAGGAGTGGAGAACATACATATTTGTGAAGTAACGCGGATAGAAGCGCCGGTCTCCGGTTATCTTGTGGATGCCACAGGTCAGTGGGATTCCGGAACCAGGGATGATTATCAGGTATTTAGAACAGGAGTTCTGGACGGAGAGGATTACCGGGATAAAAGGGGAGAGGAGTTTGTCTTCCTGGCTGCCGGTTCAGATGAGAATGGAGATGTGTTTTTGTTTCCCGAGCCTGCTTTCACCAGAGATTCAGTTGCGCAGTTCGTTTATGCCCACGAGTTCCTTCTGAACCGGAATGAGTTCTTTGCACTTCCAGAACAATATCCCCTTTAAGGAGTAAGAGCGTTTCTGACTGCGATCATTATACAGCGGCTGCTTCCGGTGGCTCCGGTAACAACATCCACATCGGGACTCTGGGCTTCAATTATCCTGTCCAGAATCTCATGAGCTTCGTAACCCTTTCCACCGCTCTGATTAAGGATGTCAATGCGGGTGATGCAGTGGTTCTCAACTGTCACTGAGAGTCTTACAGATATAACAAAATCTCCCGCATCACCGGTGTATTCACCGTTTTCAAATGAGCCGAGGTCAATATCTGTGATTTGTTCAGATTCAAAGGTGTTGTACATTTCGTTCAGTCTTATTTTATACCACAATCCTGTTGCGGCGACTGCAACAAACAGAACTGCAACCGCAATGAGAATCTTTCTTTTCATACAAGTCCTTTCCTGTGCTGTAATGTGCAGTGAACAATGAAGAGGAGTAATACATACCGTTTTTGCGTGAACAAGGAAAAGACCCCGGTTGTCCGGGGCCTTTCATCATTGCAATAAGCTGATGATCAGAAAGTGGATTTGATGGAGCCCCATGTTGTTCTGGCAAGTGAAGTGTTCAGATCTATCTTGTAGATCTCATCTGTATTTATGTTGCTCACCCAGAGATAACCATCGGTGTCAAAAGTCATTCCATGTGCCGCCGGAAGAACTGATGAGCTTATGGATTCTACCAGAACTCCGTTTCCGTTGTACACTCGAATAGGGAATTCTGAATCATTGCAGGCATACCACCATTTGTTGTCAAACCAGGCTATGTCGTAGAAATCAATTCCAAGCTCAACCATAAACTCGGGTCCTGCCTGAAGGTATCCGGTGTAGCTGTAAATCTCAAGACATTCCTTAAATGTCTGGGTGTCGACGCCAGCACCGTAAATCTTACTGTTTCCTGTAGCGAGACCGGTTACCTCCCGGTCGAGATCGCTTCCTCAACAGTCCAGGTCAAACAGTCCCTGGTAGACTCCGGAGGTGTTGTATCTGTAACACCAGGAATCTATCAAGTTGGGTGGTGCAGTACCTATGATGTAAACAGTGTTGTTTGCGAAAGTAAGGCCTGATGGTATCCTGGTGCCGTTGGCGGCACAGAACCAGGAATTCTGGATTGAGCCTGTGGCCGGATCAACTTCGTAAGCAAACTCTGTAACACTGTCCACAGCCCAGAGTGAGCCGTTTCCGAAACCGAGCCCTGAGATATTCGTGTCCGGAGCGTCAATGGTGGAGATTATCTGATAGTCAGCCAGACTGATGGCCGCGAACAGGAACAGCGAAACAATGATAACAGCAAATTTCATGAAAACCCCTTTCGTCTGGTATGGCAGATAGATAAACATGTTCTGTATAGGAGTCAACAGCATGCAGAGAATCGGTTCGAAAGAATAGCGTTACTGGTATTCTGTACTATCGGCAGTTGTTTCTTGCTGAAAAGAATTTTCCCGGTTATTATACGTGTTGCGGTTTTGGAGGGTATGAGTTTACAAAACAGAAAAGAGGGGATTAAAGTGAAGAATTTGCTTGTTATTTCACTGCTTTTAGCAGTTGCTCAATTCGCCGCTGCAGACATTTCAGTGAATTATGGCTGGGAAGGTACAGAAACCATTCTGGGAAACTATGGCGATATCATCGCGACGATTGATACAGATCCTGTTCACGGCGATTCGCAGTCTCTCAAGCTTGTTGACGATGCGGAATCAGGAACCCCTCAGGCTTTTGTAGGCTGGGTTGTAGGTCTTTCCGACGGGGATCAGGTAACAGCATCATTCTGGAGATACGACGTAACACCCACTGCTTCTCCTTCAAGCAGAATATGGGGAAGCTGGTGTGATGATCCCGATGACATCACCGCCTTTGCGGGAACTGCCGGAGGTCAGAGTGATTACGGTCCCGGAGAAGGATGGGACAAGGCCGAGTACACCTGGACTGTTGAAGCAGGACACTCAGGGCTTGTTATCCAGGCCAGAACCTACTCTTCACCAGGAGATACCGTATGGATAGACGACATGACCATTACGGCTCCTGATGGTGCTGAAATTCGCACCCCCGACTATTCTATGGCGCTTTCACCAGACACATGGGCGGCAATCAAGGCTACATTCTAAGATAGTATTTTACGCCGGGTCTGCATCTTAGCGGCCCGGCTTTTTTTTATGTCTTCCGTTTTTCACTTTTGTTAGATATAGTCTGCTTTCGGATGAAAACAATTATATGAAAGGAGATAGTATGGCCAGTTTTGAATTGAACCCGGGAGAAAGGGTTTTCGCGGATACTAGCAGATACACACTTCAAGGGAGCAAAATGAAGTTTCCTGTTCATTGCCGGTGTGTGGTGACCGATCAGAGGTTTGTGTATTTTAATATGGGCAAAATGGCTCCACTCCACTTTCAACTGGGATTTCTTATCAGGATGATGGTTAAGGGTAAACCAGTCAGTTTTCCTCTTCACAATCTCAAATTGTCCAGAGGGCATTATGGAAAAAACAAAAGGATTCTCAGCATTGCCACAGATAGTGGACAAGAGGTGCTGCTTGAAAATTTCGATAAATCCCTTGAGTGGTTTCAGAATGCTCTTACAGGGAACGGAGTGAGCTTTGCGCAGACAGGGGAAGAGGAATGGAGGGCCGCTCTCTGACTGAGTGAATGACTGTGGGGCCGGCTCCCGTTATCTTTCGGGCTGGCGGAGTTGTTTTAACTGAGAACTGGAGAATTAGTAATGCGAATATTTATGCTGCTTACGGCTCTGTTCTTCAGCATTTGTTATGCTGATGTACTCTTCACCGATGATTTCAACGACGGGAATGATGATGGCTGGACCCATATTGGTGCAGCATCTTACGAAGTAATAGATTGTGAGTACTTTATCTATAACCAGGGTGACAGGGGGCAGGGGAAATCCATTAACGGTGACGCTTCAGGAGTGATGAGTACTTCCGATTACTCCGTTCTCTGCAGCATTATGATTGAGTGTGGTTCTGAAGGAGGCATATTTGTACGGTACGAGGGAATTGACCAATGGTATTACCGTATGGTTTTGAAGCCTTATACCGCCAGAATTCTGCTTGAAAGAAGAAAAGATTCGGGCCCGACAATGGTGATGGATCACTACAACTTCAGTCTTCACACTGACGTCCGCTACTGGATTCGCCTTCAGGCTGACGGAGATTCCATTCGCGGTAGAATCTGGTCGGGATCTGTCGCTGATGAACCGGATGTCTGGCACCTGGAAGCAGAAGATGCTGTTCATCAGGAGGCCGGCTCCTTTGGTCTCTTTGCGGGGGGGTATGGGAAAAACAGAGTCTCCTGGTCCTGCATATTCGATGATGTTGCAGTCTCAACTCCACTTGAGCTGCGCCTTTCACAGGTTACCTGGGCTTCAATCAAATCCGCCGGTGACTGACATTGTTTGACGAGAAATCCGAACTTGACGCCGGAGAACTCGGAACACCCGCCCAGGAGGGGCGAAGTGTAGCAAAAGCCGCCGGGCTGCTTGGAATACTGACTTTCGCAAGCCGGATACTGGGGCTGGCAAGGGATATTGGTCAGGCAGCCTTACTGGGTACGGGAATGTCCGCTGATGCTTTCACAATTGCGTTTATTATTCCCAATATTCTCCGTCGACTTTTTGGTGAAGCTACAGTTGCTTCCGCGCTGGTTCCCACCTATACAGAGACACTGCTGAAGGATGGAAAGACAGAGGCTGGAAAACTTGCAGGCAGGATTCTGACCTTTGTCGGCTCTGCTCTGCTGGTGGTAGTGCTTCTGGGTATGCTTTTGGCACCAGTTCTTGTTGATTTGT
Organism: Candidatus Sabulitectum sp.; assembly: GCA_021107435.1. Taxonomy (GTDB): domain Bacteria; phylum Fermentibacterota; class Fermentibacteria; order Fermentibacterales; family JCC-6; genus Sabulitectum. The sequence goes on from JAIOSV010000030.1 coordinate 18,645, forward strand.
TCGCGGCGGGATTTCGTGATGATCCCGGAAAAACACAGCTAACCGTGCAACTTCTCCGCCTTCTGTTTCCATACATTCTTTTTGTGGGAATTGCGTCGGTATGCATGGGGATACTTAACAGCCACAGGCATTTTCTCGCTCCTGCTCTTGCTCCTATTCTTTTTAATGTTGCCGCTCTTCTTGGTCTGTTTGTTCTTGCTGGAATGTGGAGAGCCGAGATGCCTGTCTGGGCCTATTCTATTGGTGTGGTCACCGGAGGAGCACTTCAGCTGGCTATTCAGATACCGTTCATGAAAAGCAGGGGAATCAGCTTCAGACCAGATTTCTACTGGAAGGACGCCAGATTCCGAAGGGTTCTCAAACTCGCGGTACCTGCCCTTATCGGGCTTATGGCTGCCGAGGTTAACATTCTGGTAGATCAGCTTATAGCGTCATTGCTCACCGAAGGAAGTGTGGCGGCTCTCTCGTACGGATTGAGAGTAACCCAGGTTCCGCAGGGAATATTCGCAGTTGCTCTTGCGACAGCGCTTCTTCCTACTTTAAGCAGGCAGACAGCCCTTGGCAAACTTGATGAGGCAGGGAGGACGCTGGGCTTCTCCACACTGGTAATCAGTGGCATTATGCTTCCTGCTGCACTGTATTTGATTGTTATGGCAGAGCCTGTTATACGGGTTATGTTCTTCAGAGGAGAGTTTACAGATACCTCTCTGCGGCTTACTGCAGCATCTCTCCGTTATTATGCAATGGGAATGGTATTTTACGCAGCCGTAAAAATAACAGCACCTGTATTTTATGCACTGAAGGACACAAAGACTCCTGTAAAGATCGCCATTGGCTGTATGGGGTTGAACATTGTTCTGAATGCGGCATTCACATACATTTTCCTGAAGACCGGGATTGCTGAGCCTCTTGCGGGTCTTGCTCTGGCCAGCAGTGTCGCTTCAGTGGTAAATCTTGTGCTTCTCAGGCAAAAGCTCAAAGGAAAAGTGGGGAAGGCCCGAGTTTCCGCAAAATCCTGGACAGCTCTTTCGCTCAGCGGTACAGGTACACTTCTTCTTCTGCTGTATCTCAAGCCTTATGTGACCGGATTCGCTTCAACCGGTCTTTTGCCAGGAGTTGTTTCTCTCGCTTTGTCCGGCCTGCTTGTAATCGCTATTTCTGTAGGCCTGTTCTTCCTCGCGGGGGGAGATCAGGTAAGAGTTACCATAAGGAAGATAGTCAGGCGTGGCCACTGATTCTCTTAAGAGATCGGTTTCCACAGCACCTGATCTTCCAGGTGTGTACAGATTCCTTGATGACAGGGGAAAAACTCTTTACATCGGCAAAGCGAAGAGTCTGACTGGTCGTCTCCGCGGGCACATCTCCAATCCCGGAGACTTAAGACACAGAATTCTTCTGGAAAAAGCAGTTACCGTTCACTGGACAGTGACCAGAACTGAGCTTGAAGCCCTTATTCTTGAAGCCGAACTCATAAGAACCTGCAAACCGTCGCTTAATGTCGATCTTCGCAGTTCAAGCCGTTACCCGTGGCTTGAAGTGACTACCAATGAAGAATATCCCAGACTGGTGATTACAAGAAGCCCGGACCGTTCACTGGATATCCCAAGATTCGGGCCGTATCCCGATGCAGGCAACTTGAGATCACTTGTTACTTTTCTGCTTGAGCTTCACCCTCTGAGAAAGTGCAGGACTTCCAGACTCAAGTCCCGGAAGAACCCATGTCTCATGGGCCAGATGGACAGATGCCCGTCGCCGTGTTCTAACCACCGGAAGGCGGAATACGACCGCACGGTGAACAAGATTATATACATGCTGAAAGGGCACTGGGATGAGGCCCGGGGCGGGATCATAAAGCGAATGAAAGATGCCTCAGGCAGCATGGAGTTTGAAAAGGCCGCCGAACTGAGAGATCTCCTGAAGCGGCTTGATTCTTTCGGATGGCCCACACCGGAATCTGTCAGGGATACTATCTCAAGAGATGTCATGGCAGTCTCCGGTAACTGGGGCATCATCATTCAAGTCAGAAGTGGAAGATTTATGGGGAGCCTTAGACTTCCGTTCAGCTCCCGGTGGAAGTTTGCTTCAGAGGCCGAGAGAATATCTATTCTGCTAAGGTCCTACTATTCCGAGACAGGTGACATTCCCAGACAGGTTCTCCTGGCTTGTGAACCTGAGGATGTCGAGGTTCTTGTTCAGTGGCTCCGTAAGAAGAGAACCGGAGCTGTTGATCTTCTTGTGCCAGAACGGGGTGACCTGAAATCTCTCACGGATGTTGCACAGAGGGATCTGAAACATTTTCTGGCAAAACTGGAATGGAAGCATCCGGCAGGACGCGGGGAGAGGCTTGAGGCGGCACTGGAGGCAATTGCTGATATTCTTGGTCTGAAAGCATTACCTGGGTGGATGGTCTGTCTGGACGCGTCAACCATACAGGGACATGCCTCCGTGGCGGCTCTGGTGAGTTTCCGGAACGGAAAGCCTGATAAGGACGGGTACAGGAGATTTACGATGCCTGAAGACATCTCACAGAACGACCCGGCCATGATCGGGAATGCTGTTTCCAGGTTTGCTTCTCATCTTGAAGAAGAACACCCGGATGTTTTCCTTGTTGACGGCGGGATAACACAGCTTCGGGCAGCCTGGTCCGCAGGGGGACATCTTATGCCGAACACAAGAATTATCTCTATTGCCAAAAAGGAGGAGATACTTCTTACAGCACCGGGGGAGATTGAGATTAAACTTCCGGATGATGCTCCACCGCTTCTTCTTTTGCGGGCAATGAGAGACGAGGCTCACAGGTTCGTTATTACCTTTCACAGAACAAAGCGGGCCAGAAGCCACTTTCACTCCGCCCTGGACGATATTCCCGGTATTGGTCCGGCATTAAAAGCATCCCTTCTAAAGAGTTTCGGGAGTGTTGACAGGATCAGTGCTGCTTCCGTAGTTGAGATCGCCTCAGTACCTGGAATAGGGCTAAAAAAAGCTGTTCTGGTAAAAAAGGCATTGAAGTGACACTCCTGCTTTTATCTTCAGTATTTCTGCTGACTCCGGTATCCGGTGTTGTTTCCGGAGGCAGACTTACATCCTTTGCAATGAAGAGCGGTTTGATTCCGGCAAGCGAGTGGATGTATGTCCCCGGGGTTCCTGCTCAGGATACCGGTACTTTCACTGAGATCACTTTTCAGGGCGGGCTGAACAGGAGCTTCAGAGTTATTTCTTCCGGTGAGACTGCCGGTTTGAATCCCCTGATAGCTTCAAGAGTTACTGAGGACGGCTATGCTGCACAGATTCTCGTTGAAGATATTTCAATGTACTGTGTAAAGAACGGGAACACGGGAAGTTATGCGATTTCATATAAAAATGCCACAGTGGATTTCCGTGGCACAGCCATTGATGATATTCATCCTGCCGGTGAATACTTTGACGATTATATTCTTGTTGCCGCAACAGAGAACACTTCTGCCCTGGGAGTTTCCTTCCCCATCAGTGAAAGCCTGGCAATTGGTCCCGCATACTGTACAGACAGATATGGAGGAGATATCTGGTTGCTGGCTGAAGCCTTATACGGCCCTGTGACGTTTGTTTCAGCTCCGGCAATTGATGAGCACAACAGTTATCAGCGGGTGTATGGAACCGTGGAGCACAGCGTTTCCATGTTGACCTGCGGCTGGGACGGAGCCAGGTACTTCGGTCGGTTATCCGTTCAGGGAGATGGTTTTATCGCGGCGATTTCTCTCCCTGTTTCAGGTGTAATGGCTGGATATCGTCCTGCAGACAATCTTGTCTTACTGGCATCCCACTGCGAAGAAGGATGGTCCCAGGGAGAAATTCAGTGTGAGTATTGGGGTATTACAACAGGAATTGAGTTTCTCAGATCTCCCGGAAATGCATTTCACTGGGGATTCAGTGCGGGTATAAGTGTGGGAAGCGGCGGGACAACTGAGTTCACTTCTTTAGATTCACCATGGTTTTCTCAAATAGCGGTTAATCCCTGTCGGGATTAGTGCATGTCATGAAATTTCGATTATATTCGGTGCGTTAACAAATACGAGCGGTGCCGGGATGGTGGAATTGGCAGACACAACGGACTTAAAATCCGTTGCCCTAAAAGGGCGTGAGGGTTCAAGTCCCTCTCTCGGTACCACTCTGGAGGATAATGTCCGAAATAAGAAAACTGCCGGATCATCTTGTTAACCTCATAGCAGCGGGAGAAGTGGTTGAAAGACCCGCTTCTGTAGTGAAAGAACTGCTTGAGAATTCTCTTGATTCCGGGGCTACCGCGGTTGAAACAGAGCTTGAGGCTGGTGGCAGAAAGCTTATAGCTGTGCGTGATAACGGTGAGGGCATGGATAGACATGATCTGCTTCTTGCTATTCAACGTCACGCTACAAGCAAGATATCATCTCCTTCTGATTTGAATGATATAACAACTCTGGGCTTTCGCGGTGAAGCACTTCCCAGCATTGCCAGTGTCTCAAGGATGACCATCCTTACCAGTCAGGGCATGGAAGGCTGGAAGATGATCATAACCGGTGGCAGGATGGATTCTCTGGAACCTGCGGGAAGAACGCAGGGAACAACAGTTATCGTTGAGAATCTTTTTTTCAACCAGCCGGCACGCAGGAAATTTCTTCGATCGGAGACTTCGGAACTTTCGTGGATAGAGAGAATTGTCACCGGCGCGTCCCTCGCGAGGAGTGACTGCTCTTTTACTCTTCAGCATAACGGACGGAAACTATTTCATCTTCCAGTGGTGGATTCTCCGGCTCAGCGATTAAGAGATAGATATAGTCTGTCAGCTGGCGACAGATGCGTAGAGGCTTATGGTGAAAGCGAAGGCGTCACTGCGAAACTTTACATATTTCCCGATAAGAGATGGGCAAACAGGCGTCATCAGTTCGCTCTGGTTAACGGGAGGCTGGTTACAGCACCTCAGGTAAGCATACCCCTCAGGGATGCCTTTTCAGGACCTGCCGGGGAACCATTGATTCTGTGCGCCATAACAATTGATCCTTCTCTTGTGGATGTGAATGCTCATCCCGCGAAAAGAGAGGTGCGTTTTAGAAAACCCTATCAGGTAGAATCTGCCGTTCGATCTGCCATTCCCGGAATAGCAGCTCACAGAACAGAATCCACAGTTGCTGCATTTTCAAGCTCAGGCCCTTCACATATTTCATATTCATCTGCTCCTTACAGAAGCAGTAACAGGGTTTTTCCCGGTGCCTGTCAGGCAGCAATGAGTTTTGAGTCACCTGACAAGGAGGAGCTTTCCACCGCTGAAAGTAACAGGAACTCATGGGAAAATTCCGTTGAAATGATTCGTATTTCAGGTTCTTACCTGGTTACAGAAACAGCCACTGGCCTTCTCATAGTCGATCAGCATGCTGCTCATGAAAGAATTCTTTACGAAAAAATAATTTCCTCAGTCCGGGGAGCTATGTCCGCCGGACAGCAGAGAACGCTTCTTCCTGAAGAAATCAGTGTGGATGATCACGAGAAGACCATTTTGAATCTCTACAGCTCGATGATAAAGCAGGCCGGGTACGATTTTAGAATTCAAGGGGACACTCTTGAGCTTCTCAGTGTTCCGGTTGGAATTAAAAGGGGAACAGAGGCTTTAAGAGAGGTGGTGAAAGCCCTTTCAAAAGGTACAGAAGTATCGGAATCAGAAGCTGAACGAATTGCATCAGCAAGTGCATGTGCCGGGGCAATCAAGTTTGGCGATAAAATCAGCCTAACCGAGGCCAGACATCTTTTTCACACCCTGTTCACAATGGATGATCCCTTTCACTGCCCTCACGGAAGACCAACAATGATCGAGTTGCCTTTCAGTGAACTGGAGAGTCGTTTTGGAAGATAGAATACCGGTAATTACCGGGTGTACGGCATCAGGAAAAACCGCCGCTGCTTTTTACATAGCAGAAAAGAGGTCTGATGTTGAGATCATCAGCGCTGATTCAAGGCAGTTGTACAGAGGAATGGATATCGGCACAGCCAAGCCTTCTGCAGAAGAACTGAAGAGATTTCCTCACCACATGATTGATGTTGCTGATCCTGACATTCTTCTTTCAGCAATGTGGTTTGCGGAGAAGGCTATGAAGATTGTAGAAGACATCCTGGACAGGGGGGCAATTCCCCTTGTGGTGGGAGGAACGGCTCTTTATGTGATGTCGCTTGCCGGGCTTCTTGATCCTCTTCCGGTCAGGAATGACGGTTTGCGAAATTCGCTTCAATCTCTTGAGGATACTGTGCCCGGTTCTCTTCATCGTATTCTTGAAGGGCTGGATATGGAAGAGGCGAAAAGAACGGGAAATACCGATCGTGTCAGACTGGTGAGAGCTATTGAAATTGCTCTGCTGAGCGGTGATAAACCATCAGTTCTTAAAACCGGCGGCAATCCCGATAAAAGGTTCAGATTTGTTTTTATAGAGAAGGACAACACTGCTCTTCGAGAGAGCATAAAGAGAAGAACTTCACTCATGCTGGAAGATGGCCTTCTGGATGAGGTCAGGGGTCTTCTGGAAAAGGGATACAGCCGTGATCCGGTACTTGGGGCTACAATCGGTTATTCAGAGCTTATTGATTATCTGGAAGGGCTTTGTTCCCTTGAGGAAGCACAGGCAGCTGTGGAAATTCATACCTGGCAGTACGCCAGGAGACAGAGAAACATGTTCAGGCGTTTGCCAGGGGCGGTATCAGTGAGCAGTGCCCCGATCAAGGTTGAAGCCGCGCTTTTCGGTGAGAGGAGAGCTGATGGATAGAGATAAAGAAAAAATTGCTGATCATCTGCCGCTTGAAGAGGTGATTATAGCTGATATTGATGGAATTGATGCCCCGGAAAACTGGTCCAGACCCGCGGGAGATGATTCTCCTGAAGTTCCTCCGGTGGTAGTTGAAGAGGACAGAGGTTTTTCTCTGGTGGGTAATCATCGTACAGTGTGGCACTTGAAAAGCAGCGGAAAAATCATGGTCAAATGTCTGGTTGTGAGAAGCCTTGTTCATGTAAAACCAGCTCATCTGCTGATCAGTAACTGTACCGAGGAGGCAATGCTGTTTGAAAGTCTTCTAAAGCGGGGTATAGTTTCCAACAGAAGCCGTCTGGCAGATATGCTGGGCTACTCCCGGGCGAGAATTACGCAACTTCTCAACCAGCTCAAACTTCCTCTGAACATAAGACAGAAAGTTCTTCTCACGGATGATGTGAGTGAATTCAAGCTCAGACCTTTACTTAAGTTTCTTGACGATGAGGCTAAACTTCAGGCTGGTTTCAAAAAGCTCATGGAAGGTAAGCTATCGGGCAGGCAGATGGCTGTTTTCGCAAACTCAGATTCTTTTGAGGAGAGCACTGACATTTCTGATAACAGTGGGAATGAAGTAAAGAAGAAGCCCCTTGATATCTCACTGGACGATACAGAGAACTCAATTGCAGAACTGGAGGATGTTTTTGCCGGATGTGAATTGGAAAGCACTTCTCCGGAAGAGGGTGCAGTTCCACCCGTGATTAAGCAGCTTTCCCCGGAAAAGCATTCAATTTTAGAGCAGGCGGAAAAACCTTTCATGGTAGAGATGGCGGGAGTGCTTCGTGAACTGGGCAGCATTCGCGATGCAGGATGGAGGATAAGAGCTGCTGAGTACATGCTTTCACCACCGGAAATGGAATTTCTCGAGGGGGTTTCCAGGTTGCGCGGCGGACTTTACAAAGAAGCAATGACTATTCTGGAAAAGATTGTTTCTGACGACCCGGACTACCATCTGGCCTGGTTTTACCTGGGACGTTGCTCCAACCTTACAGGGTCTCTTCAGGAAGCCGAAGAGTATCTCAGAAATGCTATTTCCAGATGTCCCGGTAATCCTGATTACCAGGTGGAGCTTGCCATAGTGCTTGAAAAACTTAAAAGGCACTCTGAGGCAGAAGCATTTTACAGAAAATCGGCAATTATCAGGAAAGCGCTTGCTGTAGGAAAATGAGAGAATACTCAGTATTGATTCTGCTTTTTCTTGCTTCATGCGCGAAAATTGTAGCTCCTTCCGGAGGGCCGGTAGACGATAAATCTCCGGAGGTTATCGCACTGGTTCCTGAACCCGGTTATGTAGATGAGATTCCCGCTGAAATCACGATATATTTCTCCGAAAAAATTCGTTGTTCGGAAGGTGATATTCAGCTCTATCCCGGTCAGGACGGGGAAGTGCTTGTAAAAAAGGATGAGGTCTATGTTGTTACGGGAGCAAATATCGGCGTTGTAATGGTAACCGTCTCCTCAAATCTTGAGGATACGCGCGGCAACCGTATCGCAAATCCTGAAACTTTTGTCTGGAACAGCATTCCGGAGGACAGTTTTGCCAGAGTTTCTGTTTCTGTGTTTCGTGACGGGGGAGGCGCTGTTACTTCAAGCGCCCGTTGCGATTTCTTTCTCCTGCCGGACTCAGCTGTTTCCCGGATAACACATTATCCGGATACTCTGGGAATTATTGATGCCGGCTGGCTTTCAGCAGGGGATTACAGGATAGTCTGCTACGAAGACGCAGATCAAAGCAGGACATGGGATCCGGAGAGGGAACCGGGTGCCTTTAGTGAAATAGCTCTCGCGTCAGGAGACAACGCGCAGTTGTCTATGACAATGACCATCATCGACAGTATAGGACCCCGCATTTCCGATGTTGCTGCTCTGGATGGATGGCATCTGGAAATTCTATGGAATGAGCAGGTGAATTTGAATCTTGAATCTCAGCAATTTGTTACTGTCATCGGACCGGACACTCTTCCTGTTGAGGTTTACGGGGTAAAAACCTCCGCGGGAAGAAGCTCAACCGGAAGAATGACTGTGTACACAGATAAACTTTCCGACACATTGTATACAATCGCGATTCAGGAAATACAGGATCTGGCAGGTAATCCTTCACTGGCGGATACTCTGGAATTCTGGGGCTCTGACTCGCTGCCGGTAACAAAGCTTGCAGTACAATCCGCTTATCCCGAAGACGGGGCTGTTGAAGTGCCTCCAGCGGGGCCGTTTTACATTTCCTTTACCGACTGGGTGGATGAATCTGATGTTGAAGCTCATTTTTCAGTTACCAGAGTGGCAGACAGCACTGTTGTAACAGGTGAATTCACCCGGACGTCCGCAGTTGCGTTCTCCTTTATTCCGGACAGCGAGTTGCTGGGGGAGCGCCAGTACCGGATTGATCTTTTCCCCGGTCTCATATCGCTTCAGGGTGATTCACTGAGCGGGCAGATCTGGACATTCACACCGGCCTGGAGTGAAAGTCCGGGTGTTGTGTCTGGCGTTATTTCCGGAACAGGTGCTTCCACGGTTACCATGGTTGTGGCTCCTGCCGGAAGCGGCGGAGAAGTCATGACCGCAGTATTTGCCCCTGGAGCTTACTCTTTTTCTGAAGTACCAGGCGGCAGGTATACCGTTTCTGTTTTTGTGGATAGGAATTCTGACAACTTCTGGAACCCCGGTGAACCTTACGGTGCCTGGCCGGGAGTTGTTGAGGTATTTCCCGGTACAGAAACAGAGAGCATAAACATACAGGTGGTTCCATAGTGTTATTCAAACCTGAACAGAGGTTCATAAGTGAAAGGTGCACTGGCTGCGGAATCTGCTCTGAAGTCTGCCCTGAAGACGCTGTAAAAACCACTGATTCCGGACATGTTGTATCCTTTGCGTCCATCTGCATAGGGTGTGCGCATTGCGGTTGCTACTGTCCCTCAAACTGTTTCGATCTGCCGAAAGAGCAAGATGATAAATTCTCTCAGGAAGATCAGATACAGAGCCTCTTCGAATACAGAAGATCAATACGCAAGTTCTCGGATAAGTTGGTTGACGAGGCTGTTGTCAATTCACTCCTTGAACCGGTGGGCTTTGCGCCAACAGGTCAGAATGCGCAGGGGATTTCAGTGGATGTGATTCTTGGAAGGGAGAGGATTCACAGGTTGATTCTGAATCCACTTGTGAAGCTGACAAGGTTTCTTGACTGTTTTAGACTTCTCTCCTTTGTGGCGGGCCCGGCCCGGGGAATCGTGCGAAAGATACGTGAAGGGGAGGATATCATTACCTGGAAAGCTCCCTGTGTACTTTTGTTTCGAGCACCCATGATGAATGTTACAGGAAAAACAGATGCTGTTATTGCAGCAACAATGGTTTCCATCAAAGCTGAAGCTATGGGTCTCGGATCTTTCTGGAATGGAGTAGTTCAGATGGTATCCCCGATTCTTCGAGTGAAAAAATGCCATGCAGTTCTGTGTGTGGGGTATCCTTCTCTTAAAAAGTATCAGCATGTTCCGGCCAGGGAATGGACCCGTAGAGACATCGGATAAGTACCCTGTCAAGAAATAGCTGTCGCATCCTGCTGGCTCTCCAGAGCCCCAGCGGCGTTACTGGTTCAATTACATAGCGGTGCTATGCGCATAAACCAGTGCCTTGCTGGAAAGCAGCAGAGCCTATACCTGAGGGCATCCCAAACGTTAGTATGGAACTCAGAATAGCGGCGCATTATACCGACACGTTAAGCTGTACAGTGTACTAGAACAGCTACGGACGCCAGGGGAGATCGTCGTGAAGTGAGGGTCTGGCATTGCTTTCCACCATGATATTGGACCAGTTCAGCAGTCTGGGTACACTGTAAAGTGCCATATCTATCCTGCTGATTCTGTATTCACCAAGCTCAGACTCATAAATCCGCTTGAAACTACTGACAGCGCCGTCTACAAGATAACCCTGGATAACAGCAGGGCGACCCTGATGCTCCATTGAAGCCATTGTGCTTTCCGCATTGACTCCGCGGGGTATCCGTCCGCCGGGATATGCGAAGACGTTTATTTCAGAAGCTCTGAGTCCAAGTTTTCTCTGGAATGAATTAAGAGCAGGAATAACCTGCTCCCAGTATCTGGAAGGTGGAATTTTTGTAAAGGCAAGGTGGTCAGCGGAGTGATTCCCGATGCAATGGCCCATATCCAGCACGGCATTCAACTTCTCTTCTGTCTGGATTCCGAATGGAACTTTGTCCCAGCTGATGAAAAAGACCACGCCCCGTCCGAAATCAGGATGTTCTTCGATGAAGGTGTTCACAATGGCTACAGCACAGTCCGGATCTATATACTGTTCTCCGCCCGTCATATCAATGTATCTGAAGTTGTCTTCCCAGCCATCGTCGAATGTTATCATTATCGGGCGTCTGTCAAAGGGAATTCTGCTGAGGCCGTTTTCGATGTCGTCGGGAAGTATCAGAAAGAAACCGGCGTCATACAGCCTCTGGAGGTCGTCTCTTAGCTTTGCTGGAGTTGCGCTGTACGCACTTTCATGATGTGTTATCTGGTGATAGGTTATTACGGGAATACCGCTTGCGTAGTCGGACATTTCAGGGGCTGCACCGTGAACAAGCTCAGGAGCGTTGCCGGTCATTGGAATGAAGCCGACCAGAAGAAAAAAGAGTACTGTCATAGCGGCATCACAGTAATGCGATCCAGGTCAGCATTTACCTTCGCGTCAACGAATACACCTATCTGACCGGTGGGAGGGATTGTGGTTCGAACCACCTGTACCAGTTGGCCGTTAACAGAGAAGTCAGTGTAGTTTCCGTGAACCTCAGCGGTGAGTTCAACCTCGTTAAGCCTGTAGGGAAGAAGTCTTGAGGATTCGAACACATCCAGGCCCATAACAGGTATCCAGAGACCGTTAAGACACCTCTGTATGGTGTATTGACCCCGTCCGTTCACTCCCAGCAGAAGGAAGTTGTCCGCTCCGTCTGCCCGAAGAACAATTCCCACCACGGAATGAGCTGATGCATCGGTTACATTGAATACGGCCTGAACAAGACCATCTTTCAAAAGCCCAGCCGTACTCAGCAGAACCACGGGTTCATTGAAGTAGTGATTATCAATATGCAGAGCACTGTTGTAGACATCGTAGGGAATATCCGGACCAAAAGGCCGATCAAGAACCCTCTGGAATGTGCAGTTCAAAAGGGTATCGTCAGGCGCAGGGGCTACTTGATCCGCAGATATCTGCTCAATAGTCTCAGATACAGTTACAGAAGCATTCCTGGAAGGTGCTCCTACAAAAAAACCACTGGTCTGCTGTGTAGAACCGCAGGCCATTACAAGCACAGCCGCAGCAATAATGTATATTTTCCTCATGATGAGTTTTCCCGTCTTTCTGAAAGTGATTGGAATTGTGCTGAAAACTATTCTATTTTTTCCCGTCTGTCTAGTGCTGTGCTTCTGGTTCGGGTGCAGCGACGCAACCCCGGCAAGAGAAACTGTTCCCGTTGCTGCCGTATCGGGATATGCTCATCCCGGTCCTCTTTACCATGTGATAATCCCGGATTCCATGAAATCCGCTGTTGTGTGGGATCAGAGTTTCCCTCTTCTCATCAATGCTGTTTCCACAGAAAATCCGGTACTGAACGGTGATACTATCCTCACTGGAACAGATCCATATTATTCCATGGAAATGGAGCGGCTGGAAATGGCTCTGAACATAGCGGAGGCTGTGGGCGACAGCTTTGCAGCAGACAGCCTTACTGCTATGCTCTCTGACTCGTCTTCCTTCATATTTGTGATCTCTCCGGCATTCGGAACCATAAGAAACCTCGCTTTTCACGGGGGTACACTTGAACCAGGCGACACTATAGCGGTGATTACCGGGGATCCACCTGATTCCGTATACATTCTGTCACCTTCCTATTTCCATATAAGATGGCCGGAAAACCTTACCGGATGTACTGTGACCGACATGGGTCTTCAGTGTTTCGGGCCATGGCCCGGCGAAACGACCTCAATTCCGGGAACTTGGTCTGTACAGCATCAATTTATTTACGAGGATGGTCTCAAATCCTTTCTCCTAGCGGCAGCAGGTGATACTATCCCGATTACCATTATAGGTTCAACTGACTCATCCAAAATAATCTACTCGGAATTTGCACTGGATTCCATTTCTCTCAGTCCCTGGTAAATCTGTCAACCTTTATAACAGCAGTCAGCAGAAATGCCGCAAATTTCCACATTATGTTACCTCCATCCCGGAGACTACACTGTGAGAAGGGCGGAGGTTCCATATATTCACGTCTGGATTATATTCGCTCTGCAAGAAAACTGTTTCTCCATTCAGGAAAGGGGATCTTTTTGTCCGGTAATCTTTTTGATTTTGGGACTGATTACAATTGGGACCACGTTGGTACTGAAGGATTTGACCTGTTCAATCGGTGGCGGCAACAGGGACGGATGGGGTTCCTTGAACTTCCTCTTAACAGGAAACTTCACACTGACACTCTAGAGCTTGCAGACAAATGCAGAAGCAGCAGCAGTATTCTTTTTGTTGCTGGAATAGGCGGATCATCCCTTGGCCTGCGGGCAATTCTTTCGGCCCTCGATGACCATTCCGGCGGGAAGGTTGTTGTTGTCGATTCCCCTGACTCAGAAGTAATAAAGCGGGCCGTTGCGGGGACAGAACCGGGCGACTCTACCATAAGCGTTATCACAAAATCCGGAGGAACCTCGGAAACACTGTCCATTTTTATGGCGCTTCGGAAAACTCTCGGCAAGAAAACCCCGGTTGTTGCCGTAACAGACCCGGAGAAGGGGGAACTTGGAAAACTGGCTTTCTCCATGGGCTGGGACTCTCTTCCCGTGCCCGCGAATGTCGGTGGAAGGTTTAGTGTTCTTTCGCCTGTTGGCCTCTTTCCGGCAGCTTTTGCCGGTATAGATACCGCAGAGCTTCTTAACGGAGCCGCAGAGGTTGTAGAGGACTTTGACAGAAATGCCGGAAACAGTCTTGCAGGCAGAATTACCGGTGCATTTCTCTCAAGATTCAGAAGTCATCCTGTTCATGTATTCATGCCGTATTCTGACTTTCTTTATAACACAGCCCTCTGGTTCGCGCAGCTATGGGCCGAGAGTCTCGGCAAGGCGGAAGATCTTTCTGGAAATAAAGTGAATACAGGCCAGACACCGCTGGCCTGTCGAGGTCCTGCTGATCAGCATTCCCTTGTTCAGCTCTTCATGGAAGGTCCCTCTGATAAAACAGTGACAATACTTACAGAAGGCTCTCCAGTCGGATCAGAACCGCAGCCGGGCGAATTTAAGAAGGTGTCCACAATGGCTTACCTTGAGGGCAGAAGTCCTGATGAACTCCGAATGGCTGAAGCTGAAGCTACCGCAACAGCTCTTTCCGAAAGAGGTCTTCCTGTATCCCGAATCAACATTCCGGAAATATCAGCCGGTTATCTGGGGCAGATTTTCATGTCACTTGAAATTGCCACTGCACTGGCGGGACTTGCCATGGGGCTTGACCCTCTGAATCAACCTGGTGTTGAGAGGGGCAAGATTCTCACATACAAAGCTATGGGTCGGGAGGGATATTGATACTGATACTTGCCGCCCTGCTGGCAACGTTTCCTGCTTCACAGGCTGAGGGCTGGTACACACTGCTTCAGGGAAGTTATCAACTGGGGTGTTCCGCTGATTACCTTTTATCAGGAGAGAAAGATAATGGTATTCTCATAAAAGGTCTTCCTCTGGTTGCCATAGGGACTATTCCATCTCTTCCGTGGCCTGACGCACAAACATTTGATCCTCTCAAAAGCGGTCTCTGGGGTGGCGGCAGGTGGAACACTTCTGTAGAAGGGCGAACCCTTCAGGATTCTCTGAGTATTTCCAGAATTGGACTGATACAGAATACCCTTGATCACAGCAGGTATATATTTCAGCTGGACAGACCGCTGCCATGGGGCACTTCAGGCAACTTTCAAATTCTCCGTGATGATTCTGTAAGCATGTATTCGGCTGTTCTGGAAAGGGAACCATTCAACATGCGAACAATGAGCTGGGAGGGAAACAAGTACGGCTGGGGTTCATGGACCTCCTGGACATCACAACGCCTGTATGCAAGAGCGGGTTTCGCGCGGTTAAGTGCAGGAGACAGACGGCCGGAAGTGCTTGCTGGAGCCACAGGGGATATTTCTTTGGCGAGATTTGAAATTGCAGCCGCTGCAGCCTGTATTGATTCCACTGCTCAGGGGAGAGGGATAGCAGGTATTTCAAGCAGTCTGGGACCTGCACAGCTTTCAGGGTTTTTTGAATACAACAATGAAGGAGAGGGCTTCTGGGGAGGAATCATCTTTCCGGCAGGGACAGTAGAGTTTTCTGCGGCTTTTTCGCGTCCGGCAGGGGATGAGTTGTTTCAAACAATTGCAGTAAGGCACCGGAACTTCAATCTCGTTGGCAGGATTTCCAATGAAACTGCTGTAGCTGCAGATGCGGAAATGGCAAAAGGCTTCTTTCGCGGAAAGGGTGCAGCCATGTGGAATTTCGACCGGGATTCACTTTCTGTAAGTACATGGACGCTTCTTGGAGTTGACTGGTACAGAGGGCGATTTGAAGCTGGTCCCAGGATAACGGCCGGAATGGCTTCATCAGGTGAGTGGAATGAAGTGATGGATGTACTGCTGGGTTTTACCCTTGCGTCATTTTCCTTTGCCACCGCCGTTGAGGATATAACCCATGAAACAGAACGAAACTGGTCATTCGGGATTACATGGAATTTTACCGACCAGCCTCCGGTAACTCCTGAAGGAGAAACGGAAAACAGAAATGGAAACTAGAATTGCCGTGCTTGCTTCAGGTGCAGGATCCAATTTTAAAGCTCTTGTAACTGGTGATACCGGATCCGGGAAGGTTGACATTCTCCTGACAGACAACGAAAACGCGGGAGCTTTGAAACTGGCAGCGGAACTTGGCGTAGAATCAAAATACTTGTATCCAGGGAAGTACAGAACAAGGTTTGGTGTAAGGGAAGAAGAACTCTGGGCTGAGTACCTGCTGGGCAGAGGAGTTCAGCTGGTCTGTCTTGCCGGGCTCATGAGGATTATCAAAGGACCTCTTCTTGATGCATTTAAGGGCAGAATGATGAATATTCATCCTTCCCTGCTTCCTGCTTTTCCGGGTCTTGACGCTCAGGGTCAGGCATTTGAGTATGGTGTTAAGATAGCCGGTTGTACAGTTCATTATGTAGATGGAGGTACAGATACAGGTCCGATTATCCTTCAGGAATCTGTTCCTGTTTTTGAGTCTGATCAGAGGGATTCTCTGGCTGCAAGAATTCTGATGAAAGAACACGAAATTTATTCAAAAGCTGTGAAAGCCCATCTTGAAGGAAGAGCAGTATATTCCAGGATTGTCCGGTAACACCAGAGGGGAAATTACTCACATGAATACCGTAGTGATTATGCTCGTATTTCTATTGTTTGGCGGAGCAGAGGATCCTGTTCCTGCGAATCCCGCCTTTGCAATTTCAGTGAATAATGTACAATTGCAACCCCATATGATGGCCTTTACAGCTTCACCAGGTGAACAGGTAACACTCTCCTGCGCTGATTCACTGAGCTGGTCGATTCCCACTCTTGCCTTGAGCGGAACAGGCACTGAGTTCAGATTCACACTGCCCAGATCCCACGGAACCTACACAGTAACGGCATCGGACACTGCATCGGTTCAGGAGTGGATTATGATAATTCCGCTTGACAAAGCCCAATTCCGAACTGCGTCCATTAACTCTTTTCCAGTGGGGTTTTACGGGGATGGAAACAGCCGGGATCACTTGCCGGGCAGGGGTTTCATTGAGCTCTGGCCTGATGTTTTTAATGCAAGAATTTCTACCCATCTGAGTTTCTCTGATTTTCTGGGACACACTGAAGGTGGATGGCCCCAGTATATGGTTCTTGATCTGAGACTTGTACACAAACTGGAATGTGTTCTTGAAGAGATAGCTCTGTCATATCCTGAAGCAAGGGGTATTCACTGCATAAGCGGTTTCAGGACTCCCGTATACAACGCAGCCATTGGAAACGATACAGGATTCAGCCTGCATCTTTACGGTGCGGCATCCGACTTCTGGATAGAGGGCTGGCCGGCAAACAACCTTATTGATGACCTTGACAGAAACAAGCGGATTGATGTGTTTGACGGTGAATTCATAGTTGCTGCGGCGAGAAGGCTTGAAGCTGCGGGAGAGGTTGCTGTAGGGGGAGCCTCTGCATACAGATGGATTACCTCCCATGGTCCTTTTGTCCACCTGGATACAAGAGGAAGCGCAGCTGTGTGGCAGACCCGGCGTAATCTGGTGGATAACCCGGTTATCTAATGGGAGTATACAAATGAAGATCCCCCTGATAGTTCTGATTTCTGTTCTTATCATGGCTCTTGCAATTAGCTTGACAACTGTTTACCGTATGAATGAAAAAGTCAACCATATGAGAAACATGATGAGCGAATATGGTGAGCAGGTGGAACAGGTCACTGCACAGCGTGATACGCTGGCTCTTGTTAATGCTGCTTTCACTGCAAGAATTGACTCGGTACCATTTCTCCTGCACACTGCTGACTCGCTTCGGATCCGGCTTGATGAAATCGAGCTGGTTCGTGATTATCTTGGTTGCTATCTTATCATAGATACAGGTCAGAACAGATTTCATCTCAGACGCAACGGGCTTCTTATCCGTTCCGGATACTGTGGTACCGGCAAGGGCTGGACGCAGAATGACAGCGGAATGGTGTGGAACTTCAGCACACCCAGAGGTATCAGATATGTGGTGAAAAAAGGAGAAAATCCCCTCTGGTACAGACCTGACTGGTACTGGCTTGAGCAGAATCTTCGCCCACCAAGACCCGGGCAGGACATTCTTATACCGGACAGTCTTTCATGGGACGAGCAGATTGCTTATTACAGGGATACACTCACATCATCGGAGCGTGTGTGGGTTCGAGCTGTTCCCGGAGCACTGGGTAACTTCAAAATTGATCTCGGTGGAGGAATTCTTCTTCACTACGGCGTGGGCAGGGGAAGAAATGTCAGTCACGGCTGTATTCGTCTGGGCAATTCTGACCTTGATGCCATATACAGAGCCCTTCCCGTGGGTGCGCCCGTTTTAATCTACTGAGAGAGAGGCTTATATGATATACACATTCGCAGGAATCGCAGGAAAAAGATCAAGGCTTAACACTGTTTTGATTGCCGGTACTCTGGTGGCAGTGTTGACGGTGATATTTTTCCTGAATCGCTGGCAGAAAAACCCGGCAATGCCTCAGCACGGGTCAGTAACGGAAGTAAACCAGGGCGTTCCACCTCTTGAACCATCAGTCGGTATTCCTGTTGAGCAACCTCCCGAGTTATGGCTTCAGGCTTATGGCTCATCATCAGGCAATGCTGCATGGGGGGACGCAATAGTAGCTCCATTTGATACCCTGTGGAGCATTTCCACGGGAAGAGAGTTGTTTTCTCCCCCCGCAATTGTTGGTAACATGATTTTTATTGCCGGAAATGACAAGGTTCTCAGGGGACTCAATAGAGACTCCGGGCAGCAGATCTGGTCAAGAACTGTTACCTGCGGCTTATCAGGGGGAGTTGCAGCTGATTACACAACGGTCTATTTCAGCGGTCAGGACGGATACATGTATGCCCTGAATATTGAAACAGGTTCAGAAAGATGGAAGACAGGTCTTGGCTACCATATTTTTACGGATGCCTGCATTTTCCGTGACAGTCTTGTTCTTGCCGGGAACTCTATGGGTTCTATTGCAGCTCTCGACAGAAGAACAGGTGATCTGGTCTGGAATGACACCATGGATGGTCTTCTTCTGGGTCCTGCCCTTTCAGAGAGTATTGCGGTGTTTACATCTGAGGCAGGTGCTGCGGGTGCATGGGATATATCAGGGAATTCACTCTGGTCCCGAGGATTTACATCCCAGCCTTCGGCACCTTCAATTAAATCTGATGTGATTTTCATTGGATTCTCAACCGGTAAGGTACTGGCTCTTTCTCTTCAAACCGGGGAAACCATTTGGGAAACAGCACTGGACGGTGTTCGAGGAAGAACTGTTGTTTCACGTCCTGCGCTTGCGGGGGATTCTCTGCTTGTAGCTGGAACTTGTGATGGAAGGGTTTTCTGCCTTGAAACAGGTAATGGAGAGCTTCTCTGGGAAACAGAGCTTGAGAACTGGGTTTCGGTAACTCCAGCAGTTTGTGATACCATTGTTTATGCAAGCTGCGATGACTGCAGAATACACCTTTTAAGCCTGAACACAGGTCTTCCAGTTGATGCAATTGAAACAGGATCGTATTCAGGAACTCCACCGGTGCTCATGGAAGGCGTCCTGTATACAGGTAATTCCGCTGGTGACTTTACTGCAATAACCGGAGCTTTATGAACAATCATGTGGAAGAAGGACAGGAGAAAAATTGCCAAGTGGAATGATACCAAGCGGATACGCACTTGTAGCAGGTTTGTCCAATACAGGCAAATCAAGTCTGCTGAATGCTCTAACTGAAACTAATATTTCTCCGGTGGCCCTTCAACCTGCCTCTACAAGAATGCCAATTACTGCTATATGTACGCCCGGGAATGCACAGATATGCTTTGTGGACACTCCGCCACTAGAGGGCCGATATGCCTGGTCCATCATTGACTGGGTAGATGTGATTGTCCTTCTTATTAACATCAATACATTTGAGCAGGATCTTGAGAATCCTGTTGTCAAACATTTCTTGAGATCCACAAACAAGAAACCCGTTGTACTGGCTCTGGGCAAAAGTGATTTTGTCAAACCGGAGCATCGCGCAGCTTTTGTTACGAGAGCAACGTACACAAATCAATTTGCGGGAATTGTGCCGGTCATTCCAATTCTGGGTGACGGAATCACTGAGCTCATGGATACTGTACTTCGAAATATTCCCATGCGAAACCGGTTGTTTCCGCGATGTATCAACACACTGAACTCCAAGCGGTTTCTTATATCTGAGCAGATTCGTACACAGCTGTTCAGTACTCTCCCGCTTGAGGTTGCAGGGGAAACCGCCGTACAGGTGGAGGAAACGTCCCAGAGAGACGGCAAACTTTATGTCAGAGCGAACCTGATTGTGTCTCGAGCTTCCTCCAAGGGAATGCTCATTGGACGCAGGGGGCAGACTCTCGAGCACATCAACAAGCTGTCTTCAAAAGCTATTACGGAGTTCACGGGGGAAAAATGCAGACTTGACCTCTGGGTAAAGGTGCGGGAAGCATGGACGGAGAACAAAACCGCTTTACTTGAGTTCGGATATGTCTGCTGACAATCAGAGAGCCTGCCGAATTGATATAGAAGACTTTGAGGGTCCTCTTGACCTTCTTCTGTTCCTCATCAGGAGAGATGAGCTTGATGTTACAACCATACATGTAGCTGAAGTGGCTGATCAGTACTTGAAATACATCAGAGAGGCTGAGGATCTTAATTTGGACGTCGCCGGAGAGTATCTTGTTATGGCAGCTACACTTACCAGAATGAAGAGCCGGCTGCTTCTTCCAGTTGAAAGAGCTCTTATGGATGAAACAGAGGATCCCATGGAAACTCTCATGAGACACCTTGTACTCTATAAAGCTTTTAAAGAAGTGGCTTCTGAACTCCGTGAGAGTGAATCCATCTGGCGTGATGTTTTTGCCCCGCCGGGAGAGCGTGAAAGGTACAAAGAAGAAATAGTGGAATCAGATCCCGGACAGACTTCTCTGTTTGATCTGCTTCTCGCGCTTGAGAATATGACTGAGAAGAATACTCCACCGCCCCGGCACATGATACAAAAACCGCTGCTTTCTTTCACTGAGTGCGTAAAGGTGCTTGATAAGCTTCTTTCCACGAAAACCACAAGAGATTTCGGAGATGCAGTAGGGGAGAACACAGACGAAGCAACAGTAGTATCCTTTTTTGTGGTAGTTCTTGAGCTTGTAAAACGGGGATGGCTCACTGCTGAACAGAGTTATCCTTTTGCGGATATATCCATGAAACGGAAAGAAGAAAGGTGGGAAATGAATGCTTGATCAGCTGGCAAGGCAGATTGAAGCCCTCCTTGTTGCCACTGAATCACCTGTTACATTGAACAGAATATGTGAACTTACCGGCTGCGGTACCGAGTCTGCGGAGCAGGCTATCCTGCGCATTGAAGCAGAGCTTTCTTCCGGCGGGCACGCTATTGTGATAGCCAGGCTTGCCGGGGGATACAGGATTGTAACAGACCCGGATCTTGGTTTTATAGTTGGGCAGCTATTTGAAGGCAAAAGACACAGTAGACTATCAAGAGCATCTCTGGAGACGCTGGCAGTAATCGCCTACAGACAGCCCGCAACAAGGGCTCAAGTTGAGGCAGTTCGCGGAGTTAACAGCGACAGTGCCATGAGAACTCTGCTGGAGAGGGACATGATAAAAATAGCAGGACGGCAGGAAACTCCGGGAAGACCACTTCTTTACGGTACAACTTCACGATTCCTGGAGTACTTCGGTCTCAGCAATCTTGAGCATCTGCCCAGGATGGATGAGATGGAGAATCTATTGAAGCTTTCAGCGGAGGACATTGAGCGAATGGCTTCTGAATTATCGGAGGAAGAAAGTGACCAGATCATCTAAAGGCGGGAAGACTGCATCAGCAGATGCCGACGGAATGAGGCTTAACCGTTACATAGCGAGATCCGGAGTCGCCAGCAGGAGAAACTGCGATGCCGGTATCAGGAATGGAATGGTTACTGTTAATGGACGGCTGATTACCAATCCTGCGGAGAAAATATCAGAGGGTGATCTTGTTTTATGGGACGCTGCTTCAGTAACCCTCCCGGATATGTTCGTTGCGGTAATGAATAAGCCATCAGGTTATGAAACAACAATGAATGAAAATGCCTCAAGACCTGTTTCTCAACTCGCGATTGGAATGCCGCGTGGAGCTGCACCTGCAGGTCGACTGGATATACGAACAGGTGGACTTCTTTTATGGAGTAATGACGGTGAACTTGTTTACAGACTTACCCATCCCAAGTGGCGGATTGAGAGGGAATACTCACTTATTCTCGCCAGGTCCCCGGAGAGAGAAGCTGTTGAAAAAATGCGCAAAGGTGTTTACATCGCTCCAGGAGAGTTTTCCAAACCTAAATCCGTGGAAAAAACCGGATCAAAAACTCTTAGTGTTGTTTTGACAACCGGGCGCAACAGAGAGGTTAGAAGACTCTCAAAGTTCTCAGGAATACCTCTGATCGGACTGGAAAGGATAAGATTCGGCCCGATTCAGCTTGAGGATCTTGAGCGGGGAAAGTGGCGGATACTGAATTCAGAAGAAATAGCATTACTCTGCAAAGCGGTCAGACTTGACAGATAATTCACTCATAAGCAATGATGTCAATATAATTATCCGGCACGAAGTAAATGCAGGACTTGACGAACGACTCTTATTTCAGGATATTCGCCACATCTGAAAGAGAGGATGTGAATTTGACTGCCTGAAATAATAGCTGTAGATGGCCCTGCTGCTTCCGGTAAAAGTACTACCGCAAAGAAGATAGCATCAGAGTTGAGTTTTGAGTATCTTGACACCGGCGCAATGTACCGTGCGTCGGCTTTTCTAGTTTCAGCTTCAGGTATTGATCTTCAGGACGGACAGGCTGCAGCGGCATTCCTCAGTGACCATTCTATTGATGTTTCAAGTAAAGGCATTTTTGTTGACGGAGAGGATATCTCCGGAAGCATAAGAACAGCCGCGGCAGGCGAAGCTGCAAGCATCATATCAGCTCATCGCCCGGTGAGAGAGTACATGGTCTCACTTCAGAGAGCCTTTGGTGAAAAGCACAATACAGTAGCAGAGGGAAGAGACATGGGAACAGTTGTGTTTCCTGATGCTTCATTGAAGGTATACGTGGTGGCTGATATTGCCATCAGGGCGTGGCGCAGATTGAGAGATCTGAATCAGGATGACATGGACAGTATGGTTCACGCAGTATTCAGGAGGGATTTCAGAGACAGAAACAGGCTCGAGAGTCCTTTAAGGCTTCCGCCGGGAGCTCTCTGGCTGGATGGTACCAGTATGTCAGTCAACGAGCAGGTTAATTTCGTTCTCAACCACTACAGAGGGAAGTGCGGCAAGTGAAAAGATCTCTACTGGTTGACATTTTCCTCAGACCCGCAATTATTATACTGGCGGCGGTATTTTTCAGAATGAATGTGAAGAACAGGAAAAATTTTCCCAGGGGATCCTTGATTCTGGCAGGAAACCATATCTCAAACTGGGATCCCCCTTTTATTGCCGCAGCGGTCCCCAGAGCAGTGCACTTCATGGCAAAATCCAGTTTGTTTAAAACTCGTTTTCTCTCATGGTTCATGCATAAACTTGGTGCGTTTCCTATTAACAGAAGATCAGCAGTGAACTCAGGTGCGCTCAATAAAGCTATTGAGCTGGTTAATCAGGGAGCCGCAGTCATCATTTTTCCAGAGGGGACAAGAAGCAGCGACGGAAAAATGCTTAAAGCAAAAGCAGGGGTTGGCTACATTGCTCATGCTACAGGTGCATCGGTATTACCGTTTTTCCTGGAAGGTATGGATGACCCGATAAGTACACTGCTGTTTAGGTCCAGATTCAGAGTAACGTTTGGTCAACAGATACTGCCTGAAGAACTTGAGGTACTGCATAAACAGGGCGGCCCCAGAAAATCAGCGGAATATATTCTTGATAAAGTTAAGGAAATAAAGAAAGAAACGAGCATAGTTAAAGAAAGGAACGTTGAATGAGTGAAATGAAAGAGTTTGTTGTAGGTCTTACTGCTGAAGAGATTGAGACCATTGAAGGGCATGATTACACAGCCAGTGAGAGATGCGATTTCGAAGCTGCCTATGCAGGCACCATCGCTAACTTTACAGTCAAGGTTGGCACAATTATTTCAGGCACAATACTCAAGACCGCAAACAATGAGGTTATTGTTGATCTCGGATACAAGAGCGAGGGAGTTATTCCTCTGCAGGAATTCCGTGATGAAGATGCACCTCAGCCTGGTAAAAAGGTTGATGTTTTTGTTGAAAGTCTTGAGGATACCGACGGTCGAGTTACTGTTTCTAAAGAAAAGGCTCACTTCCATACGGTATGGAACGACATCAAGGTGGCCTATGATGAGAATCTTATCCTCAAGGGTAAGGTTATCAAGCGTATCAAAGGCGGTCTCACAGTGAGAATCATGGGTGTTGATGCTTTCCTGCCCGGTTCTCAGGTAGCCCTTCGTCAGGTGCCCAACCTTGAAAAATTCTGCGGGGAAGAGCTGGACTTCAGAGTAATCAAACTCAACAAGCGTCGCAGGAACATCGTAGTCAGCCGCAGACAGGTACTTGAAGAGGCAAGAAGCGAGCTGAAAGAGAACCTCATCACGGAGTTGGAAGAGGAGCAGGTAAGAAAAGGTATTGTGAAGAATATCACTGACTTCGGTGCCTTCGTTGATCTTGGCGGTATCGACGGTCTTCTTCACATTACAGACATGAGTTGGGGAAGAGTTCGTCACCCGTCTCAGCTTCTCACAATCGGTGAAGAGATTGATGTCAAGGTTCTCAAATTCGACAAGGAGCGCGAACGTATCTCCCTTGGCCTCAAGCAGCTGCAGCCCTTTCCATGGGAAGGTGTTGCCGAGCGTTATTCTCAGGAAACAATGGTTAACGGTAAAGTTGCCTCCATTACTGACTACGGCGCATTTGTAGAAATTGAGCCTGGAGTAGAGGGTCTTATTCACATCTCCGAAATGTCCTGGACAAAGCATGTCCGTCATCCCTCCAAGATTCTTGCAGTTGGAGATGAGGTTGAGGCCGTAGTCCTCAGCGTAAATGAGGAAGAAAGAAAGATTTCTCTTGGTCTCAAGCAGACCATGGAAAATCCATGGAATTCCATTGAAGAGAGATACCCCATAGGATCTTCAGTGGACGGCAAAGTTCGCAACCTGACTAACTTCGGTGCATTCGTAGAGATTGAGGACGGTATTGACGGCCTGATTCACATCTCTGATATGAGTTGGACCAAAAGGATAAGTCATCCTTCCGAGATTGTTCAGAAAAACCAGCCGGTGAAGGTTGTCGTTCTAAGCATAGACAGGGAAAATCACAGGATTTCCCTTGGTCTTAAGCAGACAGGTGAAAATCCCTGGGATTCAATGTCTGAGCGCTATCCGGAAACCACAGAAGTACGGGGCATAGTAACACAGATTCTTGACAGAGGTGTTGTTATTGATCTCGAAAACAATATTGAAGGTTTTGTCCCTCTGAGCCAGCTTGGTTGGGATGAGCTTGAGAATCCGGCTGACGTTCTTCGTAAAGGTGACGAGCTTCCACTCAGGGTTATTGAGGTTGTGCCTTCAAGCCGCAGGATTGTTTTAAGCGTCAGAAGCTACTTCAACGGTCGTCCCATGGAGGAACTTCAGGAGTTCAGAACTTCCCTTGAAGGTCGCCCTGTAGAAGAAGTCGCAGCTGAAGAGCCAGTTGCTGAAGGGACAGTAGAGGAAACGCCTGTGGAGGAAGCAGTCGCGGAGGAGAAGGCAGTGGAAGCCGCAGTTGAGGAAAACTCTGCGGTAGAAGAGACTGTAACTGAAGAACCAAAAGAAGAAGAAGTTGTTGAAGAAGAATCAGAGGTTCTTGAAGAACCTGCAGAGAAGTAAAAGAATAGTGGGGCGGAGGAAACTCCGCCCCTTGGCACACAATGAACTTACCTGAGAAAACCGCTGTATTCGGCTATACCCTCGGCTGCAGGCTGAACTCTTATGAGACAGAAGCGCTCGTGGGAGAACTTGTAGATAAGCTTTCAGGAATCCGGGTCAATTCTCCGCAGGATGCTGATTTGATTCTGGTGAATACCTGTGCAGTTACAGGACGCAGTCAGGCAAGATCAAGGAAAACAGTTCGGGCATATACCGCAAGGTATCCTGACGCGACTATTGTTGTAACGGGATGTGTTGCTGTTGTCTCTCCTGATGACTACAATGGTATGGACAAAGTGACAGTTGTGCCAAACGATAAAAAGCACTTGATTGCTTCCATGATTAGTGGCGTGCAGGAAGCGTCTTCAGATGAATATCTCTATCCTGTTTTCGCCCCGGTAAAAACTTCTAAAACAAGAGCTTTTCTGAAGATACAGGATGGGTGCAGCAACAGATGTACTTACTGTATTGTTCCCCTTGCCAGGGGTGACTCCAGGAGTCAACCCAGAGAGCTTGTATTGAGTCAGGCAAAAGAGATGGCAGAAGCGGGATACAGTGAGATCTGTCTGACCGGAGTAGACATTGCGGATTACGGCAGAGGCCTTTACACAAATGGGTATGGTCTTCCGGAGCTGGTGGAGGAACTTCTTGGAATTGGAGGCTTCCGCCTCAGAATTGGTTCTGTTGAACCTCAGTATCTTACAGTAAAAACACTTGAAAATCTTGTGATCCCGGGGCTGTGCAGACATTTTCATATTCCATTCCAGAGTGGATCGGACAGAATACTGAAAAGAATGGGCAGACGATACAGCAGGACAGAGGAGGGTGAACTTCTTGATGCTGTAGCAAGCCTTTTTCCGGGAGCCTGCATCGGCAGTGATATTATAGCCGGCTTTCCGGGAGAGTCCGAGGAAGATTATCAGCAGAGTTTGGATATTGCTAATGATAGTCGTATCAACTACCTGCATGTGTTTCCATTCTCTCCAAGGCCGGGAACTCCCGCAGCTGAGATGAAACCTCTTCACACGGAAATGATAACAATGAGATCCGAGGAACTCAGAAGAGTATCTACCAGTTCCAGAAGAGAATTCAGAAAGAACAACCTTTTCACAAAGCAGACAATGCTTGTAGAGAGCCGTACAATCAACGGAAGAATGATCGGGCTCACAGATAACTACATCCCTGTTTATGCTCCCGAAATGGCGAAAGAGGGAGAGCTCACTGATGTGCGGCTTACAGAAGAGAATATCTGCTGGGGGCAGCGCTGATGTTCTGGGGACTGACAGGATGCAGCGGCACCGGTGTATCAACTGTAGCCGCTGTTTGGAATCGGTTGGGGGCTCATGTGTGTTCTCTGGACGCAGTGGGACACGGATTTCTAAATAAGCCTGCTGTAAAAAAGGCCCTTGAAAGCGAACTTGGTATTCAGGGACTGTCAAGTATGTCCGGAGAACAGATAAGAGAACAGCTTCGTGAGAGAGCATTCGCTTTTCCTGAGATTCTTGGAGGTATCAACAGGGTTCTGCATCCGAGGTTGAAGAGATGGGTGGCAAATTCTGTTGAAGAGTTGAGAGATGAGAACGGTGTATTTGTTCTTGATGCCGCTCTTATATTTGAGCTTGGTCTGGACAATTACCTCAGTCGCACAGTTACTGTTACCGACAGGTTGGAGCGGGTCATGAAGAGATTGACAGCGCGGGATGGTATTTCAAAGGACACTGTTACTGGAAGGTGGCAAAATCAGATAAGCTTGAGGGAAAAGAGTATGAGATCTCATTTTGTAATTCGCAACGCAAGTACAGAAGAAATGCTGAAAAAGAACGCGGAAAATTTTTATAAAGAGGTAATACAAAGAATGGAGGAACCAGGTGGCACACAGAACAAGAAAGAAACTGACAAAAAAAGAAATTGAGCGGGACCCCATTGGTGACAAACTTGGAGCGGGAGTTCTTTTTCTTCAGACACACTACAGGGAAGTATTTGGCGGGCTTGCTGCGCTGGTTGTGATTCTGCTGGTGGTACAGTACATCGGCGGCAAAAGGAATACTGCTGCTGAAGAGTCAATGGCTGGCTTTATTACTGCCAGTCAGGTCTACAGTCAGGCTATGACAGCAGCAGCAGCCAATCAGCCACAGCAGGCTTTTCAGGCGCTGGACGCAGCTTACACCATGTCTGTGCAGACATGGAATGAGAATCCTCAAAATGACTGGGCAAGAAAGTCCGCAGTTCTTGCCGCGAAGATAGACATCATTCGTGGAAATTATGATGTAGCTCTCAGTACTCTTTCAGCAGTTCTTGCGGCGAATCCGGATAAATCCATAAAGGTTCCGGCGTTGCTTCATATGGCAATCGTTCTTGAAAATCGCGGGAGCGAACAGGATTTGATCAACGCAATTTCGGTTTACCAGGAAATTCTTGGAATTACTGATGATGGTACGGCAGTTGGAGCTGAAGCTCATTTCGGAATATCAAGAGTGTATTTTGTGCAGCAGAGATACGGGGAAAGTGAAGAAGCATTGAGTCGCGCGCTTGAATTCGCGCCGGACACAACAGCGTTTGAAGTTTACCAGATCGCAAGACTGGCAGAGATCAGCTACTAAGGCAGAGCGGGCCCGGAAGGGCCCGTTTTAATGAATTCACAATGTCCGATAATGGATATTATGTAAAGCAAGAAACATTACATAATATCCGACAGTAAGAAAGGAAGCGTATGGTGTGCTGTTGCTGACAGATCACAGAGCACCATATTTCTGTCTGGTTCAGTAAAGCACCCGGTTGTATATTTGAAATACTGTGAGTTTTCTGCAATCAGATATTGAAGTCAGAAAGGACTTTATATGCGCAGACCTTTGATCACGACAGTACTGGCCATTCTTATTCTAATAACTGCCTGCACAAAAGATCCGCTGTCCCCTTCAGTAACAGTTGAGTACAAGGTAACAGGAACAGCTGAATCAGTAAATATCGACTACATAGATTCAAACGGCAAGCTGGCGATTATCAATAATGTTGAGATACCCTGGTCGCTTACATTCTCCGCAAATAGAGGTGACGCTGTTTTTCTTTCAGCGAAAAGAATTGGTGATACAGGAACAGTAACTGTAACAATATACCGTGATGGTAATGTGCTGGACGAAGATACAAGTACTGATTCTGCAGCCGCTGAAGCAGAAGGTACTCTTTAACTGTCAGCTACTTATATACTTGCAGTACTCATACTTAACCGGTCCAAGCCTGGTTAGATCGCAGGGAAATTCAGTACACTCAAAACAGTACTTAATTGCCTTGTAAGCTGCACAACTGGATATCTTGCAGATATCGTCTTTTTTCGGGACACAACCCGCCTCTCCGTACGGACATTTCCCATTAAGTCTTCTGGGACATTTCTCGCAGGCAATTCCACAGACCGCAATTCTCATCACTTACCTGCCCTGGTTTTATAGGATATGCACCAGTATGAAGAACCTGGAAACACGGAGTACCGAATATCGTCTGCTAAATGCTTTAGATCTGCAATAAGCTGATTTTTCTTTGGAGTGTTTTTCAGTATCGTGAAGTCTTTCCCGTCTTTTCTTCTCAGGGCAAGTTTGTTACCATATTTGTCAGTCTTATGCGTTTTTACATCGCTGTCTTCAAGCTGGCAGATAAAGACAACCGGTGAACCAGGTAAAAGCTTTCCGTGAAGGATAGCGAGAAAATCTCCTGTACGCTGTCTTGGAATATGGCACCAGAACAGCACTGCGAAAGCGCCGGTGAAGCCTTCAGAAACATTATTTAAACAGTAAGCATCAGCAACAGAGAAGGATACATTTGATAAATGAGACAACCTCTTCCCTGCTTCTGCAATCATTGACGAGTTGACATCAGTGGCTAACACGGAATTAGCGGTTTCTGCAACAAATTCAGTCCAGAAACCGGTTCCGCAGGCTATTTCAAGTACATCAAGTCCTCTGAATGTGTTCTGAAGAAGTTCTGACTCGGCCTTAATACATTCATCAAATTCAGAGTCATTTCTGTAATATTTGTGATGATACCCGGCGGCTTGAAGTTTATAGTATTCGGCAACTGCCTCTTCCCTGTTCCCTGATGAAAACATATTGGTATTCATATTCCTCCTTCATCACAGCCGTATCATTTGATGGTAACTATATCTTAAACTGGACTCAAACGGCAAACAAGATTATTATTATTCGTTGACGGTATTCTATTCTTCACTTTTGCTCAAGGGCATTTACGGTGATCAGGGAGCTGAAATAAACACCGGAGAATACTGGGGCGAGGTATTCTTTTTCGCAGGCGAGGAACCTGAAGCTGTTATCGATGATTTTCCAGCCGGTGTTTACTCTGCTACTGTTTCCGCTTTGCAATTCCAAGGATGAGACCCAGAACAAGAGACCATGCAGCAGCAAGGCCCACCTGTACATCATGGTTGGCAATACTGAAGGTGAGTGTGTGGGCGGGAATCCAGAACCAGACAAGGCTTTTGATGGCAATGTCCATTCCCTTGTATCCTTTTGTTCCCTGGAGAAGATTGTCTTCCCAGCGGTGAAAAAACATCATCTGAGGACCGAACAGGATGTTGGTGAATGTGCTCATGCAGAATGCCAGAAGGACAGGGCTTGTAGCTGGCCAGTGGAACTTCGTGAAAATTGCAGCGGTGAAGCCGTGCATGCCGATAAAACCGACTTTGATGATAAGTCCCAGAATTCCCCAGCCAATCATCTTCAGTATAAACTTGAGAGGGGTATATTCGAATTTTTTACGCACTACAGTTGCTGCGATCCAGTCCCCTACCATTCCAAGAATGGCAAACTGGATAAATGCCGCGGGGAAAGGGTAGTTTGTTACAGTTCTCAAATACCATTCAAAGATTCCGCTCATTTGCTATTCCTTTTCTTGTGATTTGAGGTCTTTACGCAGTTTGTACAGAAGCTCGTTCGAAGTTGCTTTTAATTTCTCGAAGGCAGTTCCCGTTATTTCCCGGTCAGAAAGTGATTGTTCCAGATCGCGCCAGAATCGCAGGATTCGTCTTGCCAGAAAGCTGTCTGTATTACACTGGTTAAGAAGTTCATCAAGCTCTTCGCAGCCAAGGTATTCTTTCCTGCCGGTGAGCATTTTTGATAACTCGCTTTCAAGTCCGGAAAGAAGTTCATCAATATCGCTTGCGTTCGCTACAGAGGCCAGTCGCTTGTCTTTTCGTTTTGCTGCCGTTCCCAGAAGAGCAGTCAGCGTGAGAACTCCAAGAATACCGACAGTAACCCAGCAGAGAGGAGAACCTTCACTTTTAACGGGATTCAGCTCAATTGTTTTGTCTGACCAGGGAATAACTGTCACATGTAAAGAGCATGGCGCAATAAATGCTGTCCGGTATGTGTTGCTCCTGCGGTTAAGCCACACTACAGAATCAGATCCCAGAATGCAGTAACCTGTCTCTTCTGGTTCAAGAATGAAGTCCCACCAATTTTTGTTGTTAGCAGATCCGCTATCTGTCGGGACAAGCTTTGCATTTCCCTGAAGAGTGAGAATCGGCGGTTGATTCATATAGACACTGCCGGGGCCAATACAGGTGACTCGCACTGCAAGCTCTCCCCCCTGGCCGGGCGGCGTTGGAAGTTGCGCGACTCGTATGGCGATACTGTCCAGAAGAGCTCCATCCCAGCCTGAAGGCGGATTATCCGGGAAAGGATAGACGGGAAGTAATATTGGCGCACTTTCTATTGTCCATTGCTTTACTTTTCCCCATTGGTCGTAGCCAATTCCTGTAATATCCGCCTGGAATCCAGGAGCAAGAAGGCTGCCGGCAGCAGCTGGAGCCATTTCTACTTCAGCAAGAAGGCTGCGGCTGGCACTGTCGCGTCTGGTATCCGCACTTTCCCAGTTGCTGTCTGGAATGGTCTCTACATGCAGAATTGCGCCCAGTTCAGGTGCGCTCCACCAGTATGTAACATTCCCAACAGCAACCCGGCTGTACACATAATAGTCTATGAGAAGTCTGGTTCCAGGATAAATACGTCCTTCCGGGTCCCGCAGAATACCCGCGAGCCAGACATTTTCTGATGATTCAGAGGTATCATTTGCTGTACTCCCTCGTGAACCGCTTATTCCAGAAGATCCAATTACTTCAACAGCTATCTGGTCCAGTGTGTATGAACCAATACCGCCGAGATTGAGTTGTAAGGGACCTATTGTTTGATTGTTTCCTCCTGCAGCAGACGCTGAAAAAACCATTTCCAATACAACTACCTGAGTGAGCTGTCGACCATTGGGCGTTGTTACAGTCGAAACACTTGTGGAACTGGAACTGCCCCGTAAAGTGATGCCGGATGATGAAGTAATTCCACTAACGGAAATTCCGGAGCACCCGGGCTCACAGCATGTTATTCGCAGAGAAAATGTCTCTCCCGCTTCCACAGACTCGGGACATTCCCAGTCAAAGGGTTGAACGGATCCAAAGAGAAGAAGAATAAGGATTCCTACCAATTCGGAACTCCAATCGCTCCATTGATACTGCCGTCAGTTGTGTCAGCCTGCGCTTCCTCAACCATATCAAGGATCATCTGCGCCACCTCGGGGGTCATTTCAGATACTGCTGGAGGCGGGGGCTGGTTTTCCTCATTATCCTCAGGTTCTTCCTGATCCTCGTTGTCTTCAGGTTCTTCCTGATCCTCGTTGTCTTCAGGTTCTTCCTGATCCTCATTGTCTTCAGGTTCTTCCTGGTCTTCAGGAGGGGGAGGTTCGTTCTGCATCAACCACTTGAGTGCAACTTCGTAGTTCTGGCGAATGCGCTCTGAGGATTCTCCGGTGGATAGCTCGGGCAGGAGCATTTCCAGAACGCTCTGCACACCTGAGTAGTCTTCGTTTGCCATAGCATTGCCCAGTCTGGCAGAGGATCGGGCTTCCAGAAGTGTGTCTTCAAGGAAAGCTTCCCCGGGGAAAACAGAGAGCAGGCTGTCTGCTGTCTGAAGGCTGTCTAAGGCATAGTTTGAGAGAGCGTGGTTGTATATGGCTCTGGGATTATCTGGCATTCTTTCGAATATCTCGCTGAATAGAAGGGCAGTTTCCACGTATCTGCCATCAGAAATGAATCCGGTCGCTTCGAGGTACAGATCAAGAAGAGGTGTACGGTGAGGTGTGGAAACAAGTGTCATGATCAGAACCGCAATAATTGTCATGACTCTTTCCTCTCAAGGCCGATAGCTGTAAGCATGAGAAGCAGGGCAGCTCCGAGGAAATACTGGAATCTTCTTGCTCCTGAGGCTCCAGCTATGTCCGCATCAGCCCTGTCGGAACTGCGGTGCAGAAGTTCGTTTACCGGTTCAGCGAGGTCTCCGGCTTCAGATATCCTTGTGTAAAAACCACCGGTTTCCTCCGCAAGCTCCTGCAGACATTCCTCTTCCAGAACTGTCTTTATAGTATCTCCCTGCCAGACAAGGGGCCCATTCTCACCGGGAACCATTACCGGAGTGTCACCACCCGCTCCAACAGTAACAAGGGCCATCCTTCTGTCGAGTGCTTCATTGATTGCTTCATTCAGTGTGTAATCGTGAAATCCGCCATCGGAGAAGATTATTCCCACCTGTCCCTCCATGCCCATATTGGGAAGAGCAGTGGCCATAACATCAACAAGGTTGCTAAGCGCAGTACCCTGTGGAAGGGAGATACCATCTGAAGGGTTGGACGGAATTTTGTCCAGTATGAAATCGTTGTCCAGTGTAATTGGTACTGCGAGTCTGGAGTGACTGCTGAAGAGAACAAGGCTGAATCTGGTACCGGGCAATGACATTATGAGCCTTCTTATTTCCATGGCTGACCTGCCCAGACGGCTGGGAACCTCGTCATCGCTCCACATGGATCGGGAGACATCAAGAGCAATCACAACATTCTTGCCCCCGCTGGGAATGTAAGCAGGAGAAGTGCCCCATACAGGGCCTGCAGCAGAAAGGGCAAGAAGTATGATTGCAATGGAAATCAGCAGACGGGATACTTTGTGCTGAGCCGGCGGTACTATACCAACTCTTTCCCAGAGCACAGGTCTGACAAATCGGCGAAGGCGTTTTTCGTCATTTCGGAGCCAGCGGAGTCTCAGCCACCAGTAAAGGGGGCCCGCAAGGGCAAGAATAACCATCCATGGTCTCTGGAACTCCATTACTGCCCCCCGCCTGTGACACGGAACGCTTTCCATCTGGAAAACTCACCGATTGCAAGCAGCAGGAGTCCCCAGATCAGCCAGCTCAGGTAGTGATCCTTGTAAACGAAAAGCCCGTGCTCCGGAAGAGTTGATGCTTCAAGAGAGTCTATGGAAGCATATACACTCTCAAGGTCGTCTTTGTTGTAAACGTTGAAAAGCCTGCCGTTGTTAAGCTGTGCTATGGCGGAAAGGGTTTCACTGTCAACTTCGTAGCCGCTGTTTTCTCTGCCGATAGCCACAGTGTAAACTGCAATGCTGTCGTCGTGCAGGATGCTGATAGCTTCGGCGACAGTTATGGGATCCACAACACCGGCAGTTTCCACTCCGTCGGAGAGCAGTACGATCACACGCCTGTCTGTGCTGGAAGAACCAAGTCCGCAGGCAGCAGTGGCAAGCCCGGATCCAATGGCGGTACCATCAGTGAGAAAGCCCAGTTCGGCGTTGGTTATAAATCTGGTCAGTGTAGAGTGGTCAAACGTGGGTGGACAGATTGTGATTGGTTCCGCTGCATAGAGAACAAGACCGATTCTGTCATTGGGTCTGTTTACTATAAATTCAAGAGCTGCGTCCTTGGCCGCCTCAAGCCTGTTGGGGTTGTAGTCTTCAGCCAGCATGCTCGTTGAGACATCCAGGGCTATAACGATGTCAACTCCCTCGCCCGCATCGGGAAGTCTCTCGAATCCGCTCTGAGGTCTCGCAAGCGCTATTATCAGCAAAAGGAGACCGGTCCATGGGACAAACGCTGTAAAGAAACCTCCGGCAGTTACAGTGGGTGTACCTCCGAAGGGCCCCGTGAACACCGCTCCCCTTTTGCGGGGAGAAGAACTCTTTCTGACCGCAAGAGCAATGAATAGTATCACAGGGTAGAGAAAAAGGATGGGCCAGAAGGCAAATCTTATCATTTTGACCACTCCCTTCTCAGTTTTGCGAGTATTCTTATGAAGCTTGCTGCTCTTTCCCGGGAGCTGCCCCAGTCTGCATATCGCTGAAGGGTTGTTTCTTTGAGAATAGGCGATGCCTGCTCAAGGAACTTGCGTCCCTTGCCGGTTGATGCAAGAGTTCCTGCAATCTGGTTAAGGGTGAGTGCTTTGTTAACAACGCCGAATTTTCCTGCTACAGTAGTTCTGAACTGGGCATCAACCTCTGAGTAAAGTTCGGCCCAGTGACCGTGTATGAAGTTTTCCGATTCAAGGAGGGCAAGAGCTTCATTCTCTGCTGCTTTTCCCGTGGGAATATGAGCAGCTGGTTCTGTCTGAACGAGATTACTCTTCCCTTTTCGCTTTATGAGGAAGAACGCAAGAATTGCCGCAAGAACAACTCCGCCTGTAACCTGCAGCCAGGGGAACCCGGGCGGTGCACCCCAGACAAGCCAGAAAGATACATTTCTTGCATAGTCTTCAGGAAGTCCCGGTGGAATGTTCATGTAACCGGGAAACGGAGGGAAAGAAGGAGTCATAAGAGAATCCGGGAACCAGCCTGTAACACTTATCAAAGGTGGCTCCGTGTAGAGAGTGTCTCCTTCATCGTTCCATGCGGCGAGAACTGGAAGCGGCAGGCTGTCGCTGAAGGTCAGAGGTACTACAGTGAAGACTCCGCTGTCTGCCTGAAGAACGGAGAAAAGGGAACAGGATTTGAGTTCTTCACAGGAATAGCCGGGTGGGATTGCGTAATCCACTTCAACAGGTACACCTGGATGTGCATTTGAAATTGCAAAAAGAAGGGAAAGCATGTGAAGCATCAGTGGGCTCTCCTTTTTTTCCGGAGGTGAAAGAATCTTCTGAGTGGAAGAATCAGATCGTCAGCTGTTGATATGCTAACAAGATCAAGTTTGGTGCGTTTGCAAAAGATTTCCCTTTTTGCAGTCTGTTCCTGAACCTTTGCAGTAAAGGCTCTCTGCCAGGCGGGGGAAGAAGTATTAACAATAGATTCCAATCCTGATTCGGGATCTCTGAATCTGATCTTTCCAATATCAGGCACACGAAGTTCCCGGGGATCAAACACATGAATCCCGACCATGTCATGCTTGCGGGAGAAGACTTTCATCTGCCTCTCCCCTTTTGAACCGAACCTGAAATCACTCACAAGAAAGATTAGTGCCCGTTTTTTTAAAACTCTTCCCAGAAATTGGAGGGCATTTTCCACATCAGCCTTTTCCTCGTGATCGCTGGCTTCCAGTACTCGTCTGATTAATGCCAGAGAGTGAGCTCTGCCTTTATCAGGCGGCATGTAATCGTGAACCTTGTCACCGTAAGTAAGCAGTCCAACCCTGTCATTGCTTCTTGCGGCAGAAAGAGCAAGCACAGCGGCAGTTTCAGCGACCCGGTCGGCCTTGGTCAGGTTGACAGATCCGAAGTTGAGACTGCCGGAGACATCGACAACAAGCATTACCAGAAGCTCTCGTTCTTCCGTGAGTATTTTCACGAATGGAGTATTGGCTCTGGCTGTCACATTCCAGTCTATCAGTCTGGGATCGTCCCCTTCCACATAAGGTCTGTAGTCGTTGAACTCCATACCCTGCCCGCGAAAAACAGAGCGGTAATCTCCACCCACAAGTTGATCAACAAGTTTTCTGGTATGTATCTCGATTCTCTGTACACGGCGAAAAAGGCTGTGAGCTGTTTCCATTGGAATTACCTTTTTGTTACAGGAACCTTGTCAAGGATGCTTGTGAGCATTTCCTCAACAGTAACTTCTTCAGCCTCTGCTTCAAAGGATCGGATAATCCTGTGCCGAAGCACGTCCGGTGCCACTTCCTTTACAAGATCGGGTGTAACAAATGCCTGCCCTGTAAGCAGTGCTCTTGATCTGGCCGCAGCGAGGATGGAAAGAGATCCTCTTGGACTGGCACCAACCGTAATAAGATCCTCAAGGTCGCGAAGCCTGTGGAGTTTCGGGTGCCTGGTAGCGTCAACCAGTCGAACCACATAGTTCAGAATGTCATCTTCCACAAGTATTCGCTTCGAAAGATTCTGCAGTTCAAGAAGTTTATCAGTTGCAATAACCGTTGAAGCTGAAGGTTTGTCTGTGCCGCCCATGCGTTTCAGGATTTCTATTTCTTCATCAGGAGTGGGATAAGTAACGATCAATTTCATCATGAATCGATCTATCTGTGCTTCGGGAAGCGGGTAGGTTCCCTCCTGCTCTATTGGATTCTGGGTAGCCATTACAAAGAAGGGTTTAGGGAGTGGATGTGTGACACCTCCAAAAGTAACCTGCCTCTCCTCCATTGCTTCCAGAAGAGCGCTCTGAACCTTTGCCGGTGCTCTGTTTATCTCATCGGCAAGTATCATCTGGGCAAAAATCGGCCCCATTCTCTCTATAAATGTGCCTTTGGCCGGCTGGTAAATCATGGTGCCGGTAATATCAGCAGGGAGAATATCCGGCGTGAACTGAATACGGCTGAAGGATGCGTTGAGACATCTGGAAAGCGTGCTTGCCGCAAGAGTTTTAGCAAGACCGGGTACTCCTTCGATAAGTACATGTCCATCTGAAAGCAGGGCGGTCATAAGGCCGATCCTGAACTCTTCCTGTCCAACCACAACAGATGAGAATTGCCTTCTTATATCCTCCAGTATATCAGAAGCTTCAGTGATTTCTTTTTCTATCTGTTCAACTCTTTCCCTGGCCATTACAATTCCTCCCGGGCTGTCTGAAGTATGATTCTCATTTCCTGTTCGTACTCTTTCAGCTGATGAAGAGTTCCTGCCTCAAAACGCATTACCAGTACAGGTTGCGTGTTGGAAGCTCTGAGCAAACCCCATCCGTTTGGGAATTCAACTCTTACACCGTCAATATCATTAACTGTGTAATTCTGCTTCTTAAGTATCTGCTTCACCTTTTCAACAAGGGTGAATTTTGTTGAATCGTCGCACTCCTCCCTTATCTCAGGGGTAGCCATTACAGGCGGCAGATGAGATGTGAGGGAAGAAACAGGACCATCTGCTTTTTCCGCTATCTCCAGGAATCTCAGTGTTGCGTAGAGGGCATCATCATAACCGTAATATCGGTCGCGGAAAAATATATGCCCGCTCATCTCTCCTGCGAGAAGTGCGTTTTCTCTGAGCATTCCCTCTTTGATGATTGAGTGACCGGTTGGAAGCATAAGTGCCCTGCCGCCCCTGGCTTCCACATCGGAAAAAAACGCGCTGGATGCCTTAACTTCGCTGATTATTGTTGCTCCGGGGTTATCAATAAGCAGGGCATCAGCAAGTACGCAGAGAATTCTGTCACCGAAGATAACATCAGCATTCTCATCAACAATCCCAAGCCGGTCAGCGTCACCGTCGAACGCGACGCCGAGGTTGCACTTTTCTCTGACAACCGTCTCTCTGAGAACTCTGAGATTTTTCATTACTGTGGGATCCGGATGGTGGTTTGGGAAGGAACCGTCCGGGGTGCAAAAAAGCGGGATAACCCTGTGTCCCAATTGTGTTAAAAGATCAACGGCGCAATCGCCGCCAGTACCATTACCAGCGTCTACTGCTATCTTTAGAGAAACCGGGGGAGCGAATTCTGATCTGAGCCTGCTCATGTAGGCTTCCCGGACAGAAATTTTTTCCATTAGAGGTTCAGGATTATTTACTTCCGCCGCTGTTTTCACCCTTTTCTGAATGTCTGCTATGGCATCTCCCCAGACTGTGTGGAGCTTTTTCATAATCTTGAAACCATTGTACTCCGCTGGATTATGACTTCCAGTAATCATTACAGTGATGTCAGGCTTCAGGGTGTATGCCGCAAAATATGTCATAGGTGTGGTCTGCTCACCCAGATCTATTACTTTGCAGCCCGATGCTGCAGCTCCACGAGCCAGTTGATCTCTTAACCGAATTCCGCTTGGTCGGCAATCTCTGCCTATGGCTATTACACCACCACTGGTCATTTCTCCCAGCACAAAGCCAAGCTTTGATACAGTGTCATTGTCAAGATCCCGATCTGCTACTCCTCGTATGTCGTATTTCCTGAAAATTTCTTTGTTCATTGATTTTCTCCTGCAAGGGGCAGAATTAATGTGATACGTCTGTTTTCCATGTCTGCGCTCAGCCAGCCTCCATGTGAGGATGCCACGAGCCTGATAAATCCAGCACCAAGAAGATCCTGTTCTTCCGACGCTTGTTGCCTCACAGAGGTCCAGCTTGTTTCCATTTCCATATTGTTTTCAATTCTCAGCTCAACACTCATCAGTGTGCCGGAATCCGCTTTTTTGAGAGCCTCCCGGAGAATTGATGAAACCGTTTCGGAAAGCTGTGATTTTCTACCGGCAACCTCAACAGTCCCGCAAATTGCCACGGACAGGGAGACCAGCTTGTCCGCTGCATCTTCAGATATATCCATAGCGGCTTCTGAAACTATTTCGTCCATTTGAACAATTTCTGTTCCTGCGGGCATATCAGTTTCTTTGGCTGAGATTTCTTCAAAAACACTCATAATCCTGATTAGAGACCTGACTTCATCGGAGAGGTTCTGCAAATCATTGAAAATGTCATCGGGAATACCTGCGTCCACGCTGATTAACCTGCGGGAAGATGCTTCAATTGCTTTTAATGGTGTTGCAAGAACATCACCTATCCTGCTGAGAAAGCGTGATTTCAGTACTTCCAGAGAAGCAAGTTCGCGGCTTGAATCTGCCAGGAGTTTTTCAAGTTTTTTTACGGTTCTTATTCGCTTCTCTAGTCGGTAATGAATAATACCGATGCTGATTATCAGAATTGTAAAAATACCCGCAGCCAGTGGAAGAGGCATTATGACAGCTCCCAAATTGAATTTGTGGAAACTACTTTTGCGCCAGTTTTCTCACTGATTGTCTCAATGCTGTATTCGTCAAGAGTAACACCATCGTGATTGAACATCACAGAAGGCAGGAATACTGTCTCATCCCGGGTGTGGTATTGCTTTATGATGTTCAGAACATCCTCTCCGGACAAAAGCCCGGCAACACTTACAAGAGGACCCATTAAATTATTTTCCACTGGAACAACGCTGTAGCCTGAGGCTTCCACTATACTTGTGATAAACGGAGCTGCCATTGTACCTGTGATTATCATACCTCCTCTGGAAAACCTCCTGCCGCGGCATTTACTAATCATTTCCGCGAGAAGACCGATTCCGTTTGCGGCAAGGGAGTTATCACCATAGTAACTGGCCGGCGGGATTTCCTTTCCTGTAATTGCATAGTATTCATCGGCGGGGTATACCCAGGGTGTTCCTTTCTGAGAAAGTGCTTTTACCTGCCATTTTTCAACCAGCTTGAGAGTTTGCTCAGCCTGTTGTTTTTGCGGTCTGGAAAGTGATTCAAGATCTTTTCGCCACTTTGTGAGACCAACAGGAACAATTCCAAGTATTTTTACATTCGGACGATCGAAAAGATCGGCAATGGTGCTTTCCAGTTCTCGGTCATCATTCCAGCCGGGAACTTCAACTATCTGGGCCTGTATCTCAATTCCGCTATCAGCCAGACGGTCGATCTGAGGAAGAATCTCAGCAGGTTCCGATATTCCCAGCATTCTACCCCTGAGATGCGGGTCGCTCGTTTGTACGGAGACATGAAGAGAAGAAAACCCCCTGGATATAGCCTCATCAGTTTGTTGCGATGTTAATGTAATGTATGTTCCGTTGAGAAAGGAATATCTCACATCATCATCCTTTACAGATAGAGATTTCCTTAATCCGGGAGGTTGCTGGTCAACGAAGCAGAAAATACACCTGTTTCCGCATCCCCTTACCTGTGACCCTTCGAGTTCAATTCCCCACTGAACTCCCGGTCTTCGTTTAAGATTAACTCTTCTGTGAAGTGGTCCCCGGCTGAAATAGAGAGAAACGGTCGATCTGGATGATAGTGCAATAAAATCAACCCAGTCCCTTACCCGTGAGTTATCACATGATATCAACCTGTCTCCAGGTCGAAGGCCAGCCCTGGATGCAGGCGAAGCGGGTATTACTTTCAGAATTGATGTTCCCGGGGAAATCATCTATTCAAGCTGAAGCGCCTTTGCCATAACCGGATCCAGCTCCACAGCGAGTTTTTTCTCGGCTTCGGCGTGACCGCTTCTTCCAGTGAAATCGTACACTCGGTACAGGTTGACATGGAAACCGACAATGGCACTTCTGTCATCCAGAGCAGACGCAAGAACAAGTCCTTTACGGAAGTGATCCTCTGCTTCATCATATCTTTTCATGTCAAAGGTGCATCGACCAAGCATCTCTCTTGCCTTGATTCTGTGATCGGGACTGACAAGTACTTTCTCGAACTCCTGTATTGCCTCGCGGAAAAGACCCATTTCACGATAAGCGATACCAAGATCAAAGTGAGTCGTATAGTCTTCTTTTGAAATGCTTGAGTCCACACCTCTTTTGAACTCCATAATAATGTCAGCAAGAGCTTTCCGTGAGGTGTCTATTTTAATGTTGTCTATATCATCCAGGATATCAGCTACACCGGTTACACCGGATTCCTTGTGCTCTTCCGGGCGCAGTCCGTTCATGAGGTCTCTTGCATCTTTGTAATCAGGACAGACTTCCACCGCTGCCTCAAGAGATGCAATAGCCTCATACTGACTGTCATTTAAAAGATAAGCAACTGCCAGCCTGTAGAATGCTCTGGACTGCCCCTCTTCATCAATTGTGTGTCGGATTCTGACAATTTCTTTGGCGGCAGAGAGGGATTCGGGACAAATATCAAGAACTCCTTCAAGAAGTTCAAAGACCATGTAGTCACGCTCGTCGCTGCGATAAATCTCTGCTGCTCTGAGGTAAGCCCCCACGGCTCCGTAAAAATCTCCAACATCAAGAAGAAGGTTTGCCATTTCTATATAACCAAGAGCATCGCCCGGATCTCTATCAAGACGGTTGCGCATACCGGCTACCTGTTTGGACAGAGCTTCACGAACCTGTCGCACAGATACAAGATTCATAGAAACAAGCACATCACCGAGCCTTGCGTCTTCCGGTGCGGAGGATTGCTGTTCGAGAGCTTTGAGAACATCTGCAGCTTTAAGAAGGCCACAGGCCACGAAATACTCGCCTATTCTCTGGGGGCCGGTGTTCTCTATCTCAACAATGCTCCAGTCCTCGTCATCGTCATGGGTTATATCTTTTAGAATATCTTCAGAGGATTCGCTTCTGCCCTCAAGAATATCGTTCCTGTCAAATGAAAGGTTAGTTTTTTCAGTTTGAACATCCTGATCAGTGTCAGGTTCCGGATGTTTCCTTTTCTCGGACTTTCTCTTTCTGTTGACATTGCCGGAGGTTTCCAGTTGAACATTTTCGGTGGATTCGTCATCGTCCTGAAGCAGGTCACCCCGATCAAAAGAAAGCTTTGTAAGGATTGTGCTGCTGTCAATATCAGGTTCAGTAGTCAGTTGTTTCTTTACACGCGGCACTTTTTTCTTTTTCGGGGCTGGATGCAGTTTTGTGTGGAGTTTTTCCAGCAAATTTGCTATTTTTTCGAGATCAGAATTGTTTCTCTCCATGGAAATGGAGACTGCATAGTCAAGAAAAGCTTCGTTTTCCTGCTTGTAGGCTACTTTTGCAAGGTTAGTTACCCATTTAGGAACATTGGGATCAAGAGCTGTAAGAGCCTTCAGGGCAATAGCAACATCAGGAGAATCAAGTGAAGGTTTACCCTTAAGGTAGCTTACATATTCCTTTTTTGCCTGTTCATGCTTATTCTGTTGAAAGAAGCAATCGCCCATTATCAAATTGGCTTCAATTTCAGAGGGAAATGCTCTGATAATCTTTCTGCAGATTGAAAGAGAGACCATCTGAAGGCCTTCATCGTTGTACAGTCTTGCTGAAGAGAGGAAATGCTCCCTTGCTTTGTCCTCCTGTTTGAGCTTAAGAAGAATGTCGCCTATTTTGTTGTGAACAGAAGCGTCCTTGGGGTCTTTCTCTACAACAAGATTGAATATTTTGAGGGCACTATCCAGCCGCCCCTTCTGAACAAGGTCATGAGCTTTCTTCTTCAGCGAAGTGACATTTTCCGTCATTCCCAGCAGACCCCCCGTTTTCGCCTGTATTTTAAGTACTATATACCTTTCGACCGGCACAGTACACCACTGCCACATCCGGATTACCCAGATGGTATGGAATAGTTCTAAAATCGTTGCAGTCCCAAATTACAAAATCAGCATCAAATCCCGTCGTAAGCCTTCCCTTGCGCCTGCCCAATTCAAGTGCAGCAGCGCCGTTTGCAGTAGCTGACACCAAAGCCTCTTCTACGGTAAAACCGCATTGACAGACGGCCAGACTTACAATTAGAGGCATGGAGTCGCAGAAGCAGCTTCCCGGATTGAAATCGGAGGCAAGGGCAACCATTGCACCGGCGTCAAGCAGTTTGCGTCCTGGCGGGAAAGGCTTGTTAAGAAAAAGAGCTGTCCCCGGGAGAAGTGTCGCGACTGTGTTGCTGTCTGCAATCAGCTTGATGTTCTCGTCAGAGATAGAAAGCAGATGATCAGCACTGGCAGCACCCGCGCTGACAGCGACAGCAGTTCCCCCGGTGTCGTAAAACTCATCCGCATGTATTTTGAGAGAAAAACCCTGTTCAGCAGAAGCGGCAAGATATCTGGTTGCCTGTCCGGGAGTGAATACACCCTTCTCACAGAAAATATCTACAAATTTTGCAATTCCCTGTTCTCTGACCCTGGGATTTACCTCGTTTATGAGAAAGTCGATGTACTCTTGAGGTCTGCCCTTGAACTCTTCAGGAACTTCGTGAGCTCCCATGAAGGTGGGCACAATCGTCTGGGGTACCTTATCGGCGACTTCTCCCGCGACCTCAAGGCATCTCAGCTCAGTATTCAAATCAAGACCATAACCGCTTTTAGCTTCAACAGTGGTAGTGCCATTTGCCAGCATTATCGTAAGATGGCGCATCATGTTTTCTTGAAGAACAGCGTTAGAAGCTGATCTGGTCCTTCTTACACTGTTAAGTATTCCACCGCCGGCAACTGCGATTTCTTCGTAGTCAGCTCCCGCTGCCCGCATGGCAAATTCTTCCTGGCGAGTTGCGCCGAAAAGAGGATGAGTGTGAGAATCCACGAAGCCGGGGGTTACAACGCAACCCCCGGCTGAAACTATATCAGTATTGCCGGATAGAGAACAGCAGGTTTCAATAAGGTCAGCAGAACCGGCCCAGGCCACTTTGCCGTTTCTAACAGCAAGAGCAGCATCTGTAACAAGACCGATACCGGAGGCGCCAGTGCCTGTCATGGTAAGAAGCTGACCGATCTCCTTCAGAACAAAATCTGTTCTAACTTTCACCGGATATCTAGTCTTCTGGAATTATGGAAGCAACCTTTCTGGCTCCCATGCGGTGGAATTTGACACGCCCTTCTATCTTGGCGAATAGAGTGTCATCACTTCCTTTGCCCACATTGAGACCAGGATGAATTCTCGTACCTCTTTGACGAATAATAATGGTTCCACCACTCACATACTGTCCGGATGGAGCCTTAACACCAAGCCTTCGCCCGGCGGTATCTCTTCCATTCCTGGAACTGGAGGAGGATTTTTTATGTGCCATATCATCACTGCCTTTCTATCAATATCAGTATCAGTCCGCAACAACCATCCTGGTGGATGCAGAAAGCCCGCCGGAAATGTATCTGATCTGATACACCCCCGCAGGAAGTGTCGAACCGGCGTTGAATGAGTGCGCTGTAACCCCGGCAGATATGTTTTTCTCGTACACAGTTCTGCCGGAAATATCATAAATTTTGAGGCTTCCATCAATACCTGTATCCGAAAGTGTGAAAACACAGGCGTTTGTTACAGGATTAGGAGCAACAGTCATGCGTATGAAGAGGTCCTCAGAGGGGGATTCTTCAATACCTGTAGTGAAAACAAAGTTTACAGGAACCATCTCTTCAGCCCCTACCACAACGCCGTTCTGGCTCTGGGAACCCTGCCCGGCAACAGTTGCAACAATGTTGTAAGTTCCGGGAACCAGAGCCTTGGAGTAACCTCCGTCAACAACATCAGACCTGCAGAACCTCAGGGGACTGGAGTCAGTGCCATCGGTTTTTTCCACCTCAATCAGAGCGTCCAGCGGGTTTCCTCCCCCATCGGTAACTGTTCCGTACAGTCCATAAGTGCTGGTAACGCAGAATTCCAGCATGGGCATGTAATTGGCGTTGGCGACGCCCGGCCAGTCCTCTGGTGACTTTATGTCGGAAACCTCTATTGTGTGATCTACTGTACCTGCTTCACCGTAAGACCAGTCGTTCACATCACCATTTGTGGGATACCAGTCGGCGCCGGGTATCCAGATATC
The DNA here is from genome assembly GCA_021107435.1 of Candidatus Sabulitectum sp. Classification (GTDB taxonomy): domain Bacteria; phylum Fermentibacterota; class Fermentibacteria; order Fermentibacterales; family JCC-6; genus Sabulitectum. The sequence goes on from JAIOSV010000030.1 coordinate 63,605, forward strand.
CCAGACTCCGGCGCCGTAGTATGAAATTATTGACGGGTGGTTGGCGTATGCGTTGGCCTGTGCTGTGATGAAATCAAGATCCTGGATGGGTTCAGTTGTGCTGAAATTCCAGACGCAGTTCACACACTCCGCTCCGCTGTGGAAAGAAAGTCCTGTAGCAAACGGATGTGTGTAGTTGTTCAGAGCAGGCCAGCTCTGCATGGTAATGTCTCTCATTGCGGCTGTTTCAGGCTCAGAGAAGGCAGTTGATCCGCCACCGCCGCCGGGACCCATATAGCTGCAGTTCCTGTTGAGATCAATGTTGTTTGCGTTGTAGCGTGTGTCATTTACATATCCGTCAGGGTTAAGGATGCTGATAATCCAGATTTCGGAGTTGTTTACCACATAGGTACACAGATCGCTGGTTCCGTAGTTGTCTGTGAGGACTTCAAGGAAATTGAGACATGACATTCCTGCGCTCTTCTCATCTCCGTGGATGTTCCCTGTAATCCTGATCTCAGGCTCTGCTTCATCAGAGCTGACGTTGTCACTGACTATCACAGCGTAGATCTCTCGGCCCTGAACAGAAGTTCCTATCTGCTCCATTCTGGCGATATCGGGGTGCGCTGCGACAACCGCAGTCATGGAAGTATTGATCTCAGCAATGGAAGGATACGCTACAAGCGGGGTTGGGGCTTCCTCAACAACCGGTTTGTAACCCATGTTACGAAGTGTTGTCTCCTGCTCATTATTAACATAAAGCCTTACTCTGGAACCAAAAACAGCCTCAATATCATAGCCGTTGTCATGGAAATATTCTATGTCAATTCTGGTGACATCTGGAACCATTACGGAGTGCCATCCAGCCAGTGCAGTTGAAGCTGCAAGAACAAGCAATAAAAATGTGTTCTTCAATTTTCTTTCCCTTCAGGGCTCAATTCGATGTATATACACGGGGATGTTTCGATTATCATTTACAGAGTTGTTGAGGTCAACCTTGCCAGTGATGGTGGTGATTGTGTAGAATCGGGCTGCGGTCGGGGCGTGGCGCAGTTCGGTAGCGCACCTGCTTTGGGAGCAGGGGGTCGCTGGTTCGAATCCAGTCGCCCCGACCATCTTTTATTTCAGCAGCTTATTCCCGGCGCTCCAGATGGTCTCGAAGGCTTCATCCCAGTCGTGTTCAAGTCCTCTCAGTCGGGCCCTCTCCCCCATTGATTTTCTCAGTTTGTCATCTCTGAGCAGTTTCAGTATTGCTTCAGCAAGACTTGAAGAGTCCAGTCCCCTGCATACAATTCCGGTTTCATCCGGGATAATGATCTCCTGAGGTCCTCCCCTATCTGTAACTACGCAGGGAATGCCTGAGGCCTGGGCTTCGAGAACAGAGTTGCCATAGGTGTCTTTAGTGGAAGGAAATACAAAAACATCACAGGATGCGCAAACTCTTGAGAAGTCATCTCCTGAAAGGGTTCCGCAAAAGTAACCCCCGTTCCCAAGAAGCGTTTTGCCAAGGTCACGGATGTAAGGGCCGTCTCCGGCAAGGAAGAGCTCAACTCCGGGAAATTCACGGCGTACCTCCAGAAATGCGTCTGCCAGAACATCAAGATCCTTTTCTCTGGATATCCTTCCTGTGTAAAGAAGTTTCAGAGAGTGGCTGCTTCCACCGAAACGAGACATGAAGTTTTCAGTTCGCCACTCCGGTGAAAAGGCGTCATGATCTGTGCCTCTCGGAAAGTGTGCCATTTTAGATATGGGAACCCCGAGAGCCGCGAGATCATCCATGTAGAACCTGCTTGGAACCATGACAAGTTCAGAGAGAGAGTAAACCCAGCCTGTACCGGCACTGATCATTTCAGCTATGCGTGAATCCTCAATAATGTCATTGGCATGTCTTGGCCAGTCCGTGTGATAGACGGAAACAGTAGGTATCCCCAGCAATTTAGCGATGCCAAGGGCTGCAAAGCCCAGAGGACCGGGAGTTGAGAGATAGATAAGTTCAAAATCGTTTTCTTCAAAGAACCTTAACATTTCCAGGAGAGGGGGTATTGAGAATTTCTTTGTCGGGTAATCCGGAAGGCAGAATTCTTTAATCGGTTTGAAGTTTACCACCCACCCCGGGAATGAAATCGCTTTTTCCTGACAGGCAATAATGGCCAGTTCATGATTTGAGTTCAGTGAAAGCATCCCGAATTTCTGAATTGTTCTGGAGACACCGTTAAGATCAGTGATTGTGTCTGTGACCCAGGCCCTCTTGCCGGATCTTCTTGCTGCCGGTGAGTCGGCACCCAGTTCAGAACATATCCTGTTAACCTGATCCCGCCCCCGCCTTCTATCCATGTAGGTTACCGGGAATGGTATGTTGAGAAGAAGAATCGGAATCATGGCTGTGAACGCTTCCAGAGCTTCTATGACTTTTCCATTGCCCAGTCTTGTTGCCAGCAGTTCGGCCGATCGCCTGAGAAGGCTGTTGGTAAGCCTGTTGAGGATTTCATATGTCCTTTCCTCAATATCTTCCTTCTCCATTTCCGGGCTGCCTTTGCGAAGATTGAGATCTTTCCCAATTTCAATCAGCTCATCAGCGAGGAAATTTTCGAAGTCTGAGCTGTTTCCCTTTGCCTTTTTGAGAACATGATGAAAGAGCAAATCAGCTTTGTGCCAGAGAGTTGGCTCTTCGAGTTCATCCTGGGAAGTGGGACTTAGAAAATTGTCTACAGCTATTGTAGCCGCCGTAGGAACACTTTTTGACATCAGACGGTCTCTGTAGAAAGAATATGCAATGGAGTACACTGCATAAGCTGCTTTGACAGCGCTTCCATGGTTTCCCTGCAGTTGACCGTGTCCTGCCGCGACATTGATCAGGAAGTTCTTGTAAGTTCCGTCTGAAGCAACCTGCGTCCATGTTCTGGCTATGAATCTTCCGCAGTGATCATCACTTCCAGCAGTAAAGCCCTGGAAGCCTTCTCCTTTAATGAGTTTTGCCATCTGCAGAGAAGCCTGATTCTCCCAGATTGCCCGGGAGCCGTTTCGACCTTCAACAAGCATCACTTTTGTCATAAGGTCTTTCCATTCTCCCGGAGAAAGCTCTTCTCCCGCGAAGTAAAAAGGATGGGCCAGTGAGTTGAGAATGCTCTGGTCTGTCATGTACTCAAGGAGCTGAAAAGTGTTGTCTCGCAGAGAGGCCATCTCTTCATGCTGTTCAACAGTGATGTCATAAGCAAGGATATGAACAGGCTTCTTTGATTCAGGAAGCAGAGTGCTGATTTCTTCGCTGATGAAAACACCGGGAAGATCTATAATCTCAAGAACACCGTCTATTGTGTTTACATCAGTCAGTGTGACAAAATCCATACCCCGTTTTTTTGCCAGATGGTAAATAAGCTCCGGTGGAGTAAAGCTCTCCGGTGCTTTCAGAGTTCGGAGTATCCACCGCGCGGACTGTCTGGAGGCGGAGGAGTGAACATGAAGATCGCACTTTGTATTATTCATTTATGTGAATTCCCTTCAATTGTAGAATTTCACATGGAAGATACTCAGTTAGAGGGATCAACAGCAATTATTCCCTGGGGCCCTTCTCCGCCGGCTTGAAGTGAATCAATAACCTGGCAGGTTGCCGTGTCAAGCAGGTAAACACTGTGTGTTCCGAAAGATGTGGCATACATGGTATTTCCGGATATAGCAAGACCGATTGGCGCGAAGTCAAGGCTTATTCTGCTGAAGTCACCGGATTCCGTGTATTTTACCAGTCCTCCATTTCCCCATCCATCAGGACTGAGGAAGCAGTCACCTGACCGGACACCTTCTCCCGGAGCTCCTCCACATTGAATCACTGTCTTTATCTCAAGAGTTACTGGATCAATAGCCGTTATTGTTCCATCGTTCTGATATGTTGTGGAATAGCAGTGGAGCATTCCAGAGGGTTGGAGCTTCAGCCAGTGGGTGTTAACTCCGGTATCAATCCAGTTGAGAAGTTCACCCGAGTCAAGACTGATCACAGATACTCCCCCGGGAGATGAAGATTCCGGCCAGTTGGAGTGTCCCACATACAGTCTGTCACCGCTGCAGGCAATTCCACTTGGATTGGGGTCTGTGGAGATCATTGAGGTTATCTCAAGTGATGCCGTGTCAAAAACAGCCACACTGTCTGAAAGGAGAAGAGTAGCGTAGCCCAACCCGTCAAGAAAAGCAAAACTCCAGGGATTGCTTCCCTCGGGAAGTAAGATTGAACCGATTGTTGTACCTGTATTTTCACCGGAATAGAACCGAATTTCCGCGGAAAGGGATGAAAGAATCGCAAACTGATTACTGCCCAGAGCAAGAATCTGGTTAGGGGCGCTTCCAGTAGTCCATGCGTTTGTAATCAGGGAATCACTCTCTTCAAAAAATACGCTTGCATTTGCTGAAAGTCCATTGAACCAGACAACATAAGGGCCTCCCGGTGTGTTGCCTTCCACCGGACCAACCACATCTCTGCATGATGTAATGGCAAGTATCAGAGATACAGCGACAATTATTCTTTTCATGTTTGTTATTCTCCTGTGTATTCAAGTGTCAGGCGAAGAGTTCTTCCCCTGCCTGCATAACCGTTTGTTTCTTCATAGATGGTATTGAGAATATTACCCGCGCCCAGTTTCATGCTCACGGAGTGGGATAACTGTCTTTCCAGAGCAGCGTCGGCAATCCAGTATTCATTGAGATATTCACTTTGAGTTCTGTTTGTGAACCGTTTCCCCATACCGTTGATATCCATACAAAGCATAATCTCCAGTGGCATTGCAATATCTGCCGAGCTCCCCCATGTATACTCCGGTCTGTATGGAAGAAGCATTCCTTCCCTGGGTGTGTTCTCTGTTTCATCAGTGGCAATATTCCAGGTAAATGTACCTGAAAAAGCGGTGCAGCCCATGTCAAAGCTGCCCGATAACTCCACACCCTTTGAAAAAGATGAAGAGATGTTGGATGGAGTCCATGTACCGGATTCATCCGGGAGCCAGATGATCAGGTCATCTGCCTTTGTAAAAAAACCGCATATCTCACCAGTGAGATAGTCTGAAGCCAACGAAATTCCCATCTCTGCTCCAGTTGAACGCTCAACCTTCAGATCAGGATTGCCGGATGTATACCCGTCGGAGGGCCAGTAAAGGTCGTTCACAGTCGGCACACGGTGATCTGTAAAAACAGAGGAATGAAGTGTCAGACGGTTCAGCTGCTGCTCCGCAGTTGCTCTGCCGGAAAGATGAACGCTTTCATCCGAACCAAACCGGCAACCTGTGTTTGCATACAGGAAACTGTGTGTTTTTATGAGATGAACAGTTCCGAACTGTATTGAGTGGTCGCCTGTGGCAGTGCTGCCAAGCCATGTGCTGTTGAAGCCGCATCGAACAGTCACCGGCCCGCGGTAGAGCAAAGAGGTTCGTGCGGCAAAGTCTTTGTGGGTATCGTCAACGGCAAATGGTTCAGTCTGCAGGTAATCCATCAGCCCGGCTCCGGCACTGAGATCCACCTCAAAATTTTCATGCACCATGGTTCCCCATGCCTCGGCCTGTGCCTGTTTTCGGTGTCCGTTACTTTCCAGAGACCAGCTCGGGCCTTCAATATCTCCAGAGGCCCAGGCGCCAAGAAACCCCATCTTTATATCTCCGTATCTCTCCGTAACAAGAAGAGTTGTGCTGTACCCTTCAGTGTCTTCATTGCCAATATTGCGTCTAAGGGAAACTGCGGATCCCCGGTACTTCCCTGCGAAGTATGCTCCCCCGTTTGAAAGAGCTGATACAGAAAAAGAAAGAGGTTGTGAGAAGAGAGGAGGCATGTAATTGATGGCCCCGGCACTTCCGGTTCCGCTGCCTCCTGCGGCGGCCCCTCCCCTGGCAATTTCAACAGATGCAAACACTGCAGGGTCAAAAATACCTGTTGGCATACCGTCTCTGGCTGAGACAATTGAGATGCCCTCAATCATGTGATCCACCTGAGATGGGTCTCCCCCTCGAACAGATACAGATACAATCGGCATGGAGCCGCCGTATTCTCTGACGCTGATCCCTGGAATCTTTCCGTTGAGACGGCTCATTCCAGCTGTAGAGAGATCAGAAATGTCGTCTTCCTGAAGCAGCGCAGTGGATGGTATTGTTTTAACAAGAGATCCTCTGGAAGCACTCACAAGGATGTATTCTCCTGTATCAAACACTGTCTCACGAAGTTTTACTATCTCACCGTCACGGGGCTTCAGACCTGTCCAGTCGGCAAAACCGGTGGCATGAACTGAAAGAGTATCAGGCTCCGTTCCGTGGAAACTGTAATAGCCCTGATTGTCGGTAAAGCCGAACCATGCCCCGTAGCTTCCCACCCAGGCACCGGGAATGGGATCACCATTAATCTGTTGAACGAAAAATCCTGCGGCCGCAAGAATAAGGTAAAGCAAAATTCCCGCCTTTCACGGAAAGAGTGAAAGCCGCGGGACATCCTGCAACCACAGTGAATTTATGCGATACACTCATGGTATGATGCGCGGCACAGTGTCTGACTCCCGAAGGTGTTTCGGTTACAGTGGCGCTACCGTGACGGAATTTCACCGTTCTTCCTGTGCCCGCGGCGTGTTTAATATATATCAGAATAACTCTTGACGGGTGGTGAAGATGCACTGGAAGGAAATGTGGGACAAATACGCCGCAAACGAACGTGAAATGTACCTCAAAGAGGATGTATCAACTCTTCTGGAGAGGATCAGGGGAGGCTTCTACGGCAGGTACTACACTATCTGGTATGCAGTAGCGGAACGAGCCACGGCGAAACAGGCTGCGGATGTGCTGTATCTCGTATTGAAAAAGAACATTGATTACTTGTACAGGTACCACGCGGCGGCAGCATTGATAAAACTTCTAGGAATCAGTAATGTCACACCGGTTGATCTTAGCGGGAATCATGGGGATTTAGAGAAAGAACTTGTTTCGCTTGCAGATATCATGCGAGAAAAGGGCCTTCTCCATTGAGCAGGCACTGCTCATAAACGGTTGCTTTGTCCACATGTGCGGGCACAATCACTAGAGTGAAATCCAGTAAATTATCTCTCGTTCCAGAAGTCTTTTTTGAATTCAGACCCCTGTACTATTGAAAGAGACTGGGCGATGGAGTGGTCCATATTGTTGTACCAGAACGATCCGCATCTGCCGGTAAGAAACAGGCCATTGGGTATGTGGATTGAAGACAGCTTTTCTTTGTAGTCAAGAGTGTATACAGGATAGGTTTCACGAATTCGCTGCCAGTTGATGAAGAGAATATCGTCTCCAGCGACGGCCCTCACACTTTTGAGGTTGTTGATAAGTCGCTCTCTGATGGTCTCAGGATTCTTCCAGAATTCAGAATCTGAATCACAGGTAATCTCTGCGATAACGCTGCCCTTCCCGGGAGGAACGCAGTCTGCCCTGAAATTCCGGGGAACAGTAAGTCTGCTGAAGATCAGATCCTCATGGCCGAAGTAGCACCACTGATAGTCGTTCCGGGGAATCTCATCAGCAAGTGCTACGTTGGCAATGAGAGTGTTTATGAAGGTCAGTCCGGTCTCCGGATACAGTATTGTGATCGGAGCAGTCCAGAAAACTCTGTCTGCAGGAATTGATTCCCCGTTCTCCAGAACAATCCCGGAAACAGAGTTGTTTTCAATCGACAATCCTTTAACTGGAGTACTCAGAAGAAGTTTGCCGCCCAAAGCTTCAATTCTTTCGCATTGAAGATTGCAGAAAGTCTGTATACCGCCACAGGCAGGGTAATAGAATTTTGTTTCAACCGGTTGTGGGAGCAGCATCCCTTTGACAAGAGACAACAGAGAATCCGCTTTAACGCGATTGTCTATAACCGCTCTGTTCACTCCTGCCTGAGCCCAGTCCACATGAAGCATCTCAGCATCAATACCTGTAAATTTTCTGGTGTATCCGGAAAAAAAGAAATTGTAAAGATTGTCACCGTATCTGGATCTGATAAAGTCTGCAAAGCTGTTTATCACGGGAATGTCAGGCTTGTTGAAGAGATCAAGGAAGCTTTTCCACAGAACAGGAAATGGAAGTCCGGCAACAGAAGTCGGGGTGAGCGGCCAGTTTCTGTACTTCCCTGCCATGTGAACACTGCTTCTGCGACTTATCTGCACAAAACAATCTGCAAGTATTTCAAGCAGATACGAGTCTACTTCTGTGTTGAAAGTATGGAATCGGTGAGGGCCTATATCGAAGTCAAATCCATCAATACGGAAGCTTCTTGCAAGACCTCCCGGAGTATCTTCTCTTTCAAGAACAGTAACCTGTTCTCCGGTGCCTGATGACAAAATGCGCTCGGCAAGAGTAAGACCTGAAAGACCGGCTCCAACGACGACTGTTTTCAAATGTTTCCCTTTCTACCGGAAAGCAGCAGAACCGCAGTTCCGCCTAACATCAGTAAAACGGCCATGAAAAGCCATAGCATATGCACACTGAAGCCGGCTTCCACCACGGAAAGACCGCCGGGAAGAGTTCCTGTCACGCCTGTAAGGGCAAAACCGGCAACCCACCCTGCCTCAACGGTTCCAAGGCTCAGAAGACCGTGAACAGGAAGAGCCATGGTCAGATCAGTAACAGCACTTGCGGTAAATATCTGCCACATAGGAAGATCATCAACACCTACCGCACGAAGGAATGCGTAAAACATAAACAGTTTTACTGTCCACCCCGCAATACTCAAGCCCATAGCGAGGGAGACAGCGGGTCTTCTTTTTCTGTTGATTTTAGTGGCTTTTATCATTTCTTTCCAGCCGTTTGTTATTCTGCCTTCGCCCGTGATGGCCTTTATTGGCCTTGTAAACAATGAAAGAATGGAGGGCAGAAAAAAAAGAGAAAGCACTCCCAGCACTGAAGCGGATGCAGCAACGTAAACAACAGATCCTGAAAGACCTGCCGCGAAACTGCAGGCTACAACAAAACCCATGGCGATAACATCCATGATTTTAGCCAGCATGACAGTGGCTGCCCCGTTTCCGGCAGGCAGATATGCATACCTCTTGAACAGCCCCACAAGCGCCACATCTGAAAGGCGCATCGGGAGCAGGTGACCAAGCCCGACATGAATCGCGGTGAGAGGAAGGGATTTCCCGAGATGGATTTTGTGATTCCATGACAGTACCTGCCACCGCCAGGCTCTGATAAGCTGTGTAAACGAAAAAAGAACAAGAGAAAGAAGAAGCCATACAGTATCTGCTTTTTTCAGAGCTTTGTAAATGTTGGATAAAGTTTGTTCCATAGATCCTGATACGGAAAGCAGGAAGTATGTAAGTATTGCTCCGGCAATAAGAAAGATGGACAGCCTTGCAATTCGTACCCGTTTGGACAAATATTCCTCCTAAATGAATGCAGGAGGTAATATAGGTTATGACGAACACGGCAATAAGAGTTGAGGGTATCTCAAAGCGTTTCGGAAGAACTCAGGCACTGGCGGAGAACTTCAGCATAGAGATTGCAAAGGGTCAGTCTCTGGCCATACTCGGTGCCAATGGTGCCGGGAAGACAACTCTCATGCGTGCAGTGCTGGGACTCGCCATTCCGGACAGCGGAACAATCAGTCTCTATGGTCTTCCACCCGCAGACCCCGGTTCCAGAATCAGTGTAAGGTTCCTCCCTGAAAGAATATCTTTTCCCAAATGGGCAACTCCTCTTCAGATGTACCGCCAGCTGGAAAGGGTACGGAGAGAGGGAAGGGAAATTGACTTCATACACCAGGCGGAAACAATGCAGTGCGGAGACCTCCTGAAAAGGAAACTGGGTAAAATGTCCAAGGGCCAGAGACAACGCATCGCCGTTGCTCTCATGACCTGCGGTAACCCTCAGACAGTATTTCTGGATGAGCCATCTTCAGGTCTGGACCCTGCCGGAAGAATGCTGGTCAGAAGTATTGTAGCTGAACTGGCGGATCAGGGATGCACAGTTGTGCTCAACAGCCATCTTCTTGGAGAAGTGGAACAGGTTTGTGACTGGGCGGCATTTATACACAACGGGGCACTTGTGGCCCATGACAGACTGGATGACCTGTCGCAGTTCAAAGGCAGCGCGGTAATTGACACCCCGGAACCTGTTGCTATGAAGGCGGTCCTGAACAGTCCTGGAATTGTGAATGGAAAAACTCTTGTTCACCCCCTCCCCTCCGAAGATGGATTTGCGAAATTAGCAGAACAAATTGCACAAAGCGGTGTGGAGTTTACAGGGATACAACTGCATAAGGAATCCCTTGAGGACATATTCATGCGGATCATGGAAGGAGAAACAGATGTTTCTTAACGCACTTGAACACATGGCTCGCAGGAAATTGCTTCTCATCGTTGGAATTCTTTCTCTTTGTTATCTCCTTATGTTCTGGCGGGGGATTGCCTCCGCAGATCCTCAGTCAATGAGAATAGACAGCGGTATTCCCGCGTCAAATGCTGATCTGGCCTACGCTGCGCTGTCTATTGCCGGTTCAATGCTCTCTGTAATGGTCTGGGGACTTACCATAGTTCTTGGCGCCAGTATTCTGCCGGATGAAATGGAAGCTGGAAGAATGTCTATCTGGGCTGCTCTTCCCCAGTCAAGATTCAAGGTTTATGCCTCAACTACTTTTGCTCCTCTGGTGGTATCACTGATCTTCGGCTACCTTCTTTTCGGGCTGACGGCCATAATAACTTCCTTCTATGCCCCGTTCACACCATCCAGCATTCCTCTTGCAGTACTCAGCATGCCTGTATGGCTCTCTGCTACATGGGCTTTCGTTATTCTCTTTTCCATGATAGTGGGAAAAATCCCCGCAATGCTCATCACATTCATTCTTGAAGGCTTCGCTGTAGGAATGGGTAACATGGTCGAGCTTGCCAAGGGTGTTCCGGAGCTTCACGAATCCACCTTTTACACTGTTGCCCGTGTAGTGACTTTCATTCTGCCCTTTGAGCGCGGATACAGATCTGTGCAGATGGGACTGCTCCCCAAAGCAAGCATGCTGGAAGAGGCTCTGGCATTTATGGGATTTGGCGGAGACCTTCCCCTCTGGGAGATTATCTATCCGGGAGTCTGGGCTGCAGTACTTTTCTTCATTGGATACAGGATCTTTCTGAAAAAGGATTTGTAACAGGTAAATGGATATTATCTACAATTCAATTGGTGTCATTCATACGCCGTACATTGATATGGCGCCTTTTCAGGCGGTTGAAGACGATACCAGCGGGCCTTTCGTACTGGAGCTGGAAGAAAGGTACACATCAGCGCTTAAGGATCTGGAGAAGCACAAATACCTGATTGTCTTTTTTCATATCGACAGAGCTGAAGGTTACAATGGTTCCAATATCGCGCACCCTCCGAGTATGAACGGCGCTTCAATTGGTCTGTTTGCATCCAGATCACCCAATCGCCCCAATGCCATAGGTATTGATGTTGCGAGATTGATGAGAATTGAGGGTAACAGGGTTTACACTTCAGGATTGAGCGCTCTGGATGGAACACCGCTTCTTGATATCAAACCCTACATCAGCGTTGACCGCAAAGAACTGGATTGAGCTCCTCGCGTAACGCAGGGTTGAGGTTAACAGCTTTCTCCGCGGCGTAAACAGCGTCGTCAATGTATCCGTAATTCCAGAGAAGAGCTGCCATGTTTTTCCATGCGGTCGGTGATTCCGGAGCTATTTCAAGAGCCATTCCGAATTCAAGGACGGCATCATGAAAGTCGCCACCGGAAGACGCAATACATGCCCCTCTGATAGAATGCATGTCGGCTCCTTCGAACCCTTCTTCCTCTGCCCTTTTCAGGTTCACCAGTGCTGTTTCAAAGTTTCCGGATTCAAGTTGATTCTGGGCAAGCTGAACCTGTGTAAGCCCGGGGCGGACACCGGCCGGATAGTTAAGAAACACCGAGATCATAACAATCAGCAGCGCGACGGGCGCAGCGATTTTCCACCTGAAGCGGGAAGCTGAAACAGCCAGTGCCGATAGAAAAACCGCCCTGTGTCTTATTGAGGGAAAGAAGATAAAGGCTGCGATTATACCTGTGACAGCCAGAGCAGTTTCGCAGTTCCTTCCCAATCCGGAAATTCCCAGGGCAAGTAAAAGAAAAGTCAGTGGAAGCAGGTATTTGAGAATTGTTGAACCCAGCAGCTCCGGGGCTTCAATATTGCGTCCGGGACCGGGAATTGAAAGAAATGCCGCAGTCTTTATCACTCCTCTGCCGAGCCAGCCGGAAAAATCTTCTTTTATGGAGAGTAGAGCATTGTCTGCAAAGGAGTTGTCACCTATCAGTTCCTCGAATTCAAGCCCCGGAGGTGTTTCAAGCAGTTCCCAGGAAGACCCCAGCCACAGGTTGAGTGGCCCGTTCTCTCCAAGGGCAAATGAACCACCGGAAAACAGGTTGATAACAAGAACCGGAAGAACTGCAACAATCATTCCGCCGGCAGTGGATATGTACCTCCTGACAGGGCGAATGAAAAAGATTGAAACGGGTAAAAAAAGAAGCACTTCACCTCGAAACAGAGCAGCGCAACCGATAAGCCACCCCGTAAGGAGAGGACGGCTCTTCCATGTGGTAAGGGCCAGGGAAAGGAAAGCCGCCGCCGGTGCCGCCGGAAGTATCTGAAGACCTGAAAAGGCAAGGGTTGGTTCTATGGCAAGAACCCCGGCAAGAATGGCGTTGTTTCTGCTCTTTTTCCGGAAAAGAAACAGAGAGAGAGCCGGAATAAGTGATATCGCACTGAAAGTTAATCTCAGAGCAGTTGTGTCCGTGGAAAGACCAGCAAGAAGACAGGTACCGGGAGGTCTTTCAAAGGGCGGGGAATCCCCTGCCGTATAAGTAATTTCATCCACATGAAGGTTTGATCCGAAAAACCAGTCCAGCTGGTTCAGAGCGATGATTCTCATTGCAATGCCGAATAAAAGAAATGAGAAAAATACTACATACTTTTTCTTCATCTGCTTATGACGTTGTTTCCGTACTCAACATTCACATAGTCCCGGGTGATAATACCCTCACGATTCCAGTTGAGTGAAGGGGCGGTTTCTATCCAGTTATCTCCAGTGGGAGGGATAATACCGTCAACGATAATCCATGCAGGCTCTGTGAGGTCAAAAAGATCGGAGAGTTGTATTGACTCCGGATAAAAATAGATGCCTGAAGAGCGGAACCAGTCTGAAATGTTAAGGAGTGCTTCATAGGTGTCCATACCTGCAAGCTTTCGTCTGAGTTCACGATCGAAGCCACCCTGAGTCTGTATAGAAAGGGAGAATACACCACTGGAAGGCGAGATATCCCATGTTTCCATGCATCGTTCCGACTCCTCCGGCGGTGGCATTTCTGCAAGAGTTCCACCGGGAAGAAGAAGATGGAGGGTATCCGGTGTATCCACCCATCCAGCCGGCGAAAGGTATTCTGAAGGTTCCTCAAGTTCTCCGTCAACAAAAATGAAAGCTCTGAAGAAACCAATTGGTGAGGGCACCAGGGGAATTATGTTCGTAGCGGGAATAACGGGAGCTTCTATACTCATAACTCTGCACATCGCGGAAAGCAGAGTCGCGGCCTCAATTGGTGTAGCTCTTCTGGAATCAAGGATTTCCTGAAGGGATCTTACTGCAAAACCCGCGTCTCCTCCGGGAAAGGGAAGCAACTGCATGGATTCTGTAATAAGAATGCGGCCTCTGGATACTCTCATTCTGGGCAAAGCCCCTGCAGCACCGGCTTCTATGGCGGCTTCTCTCAGATCCGGAGGAGTTTCCATAGCGGATAGATCTGAAGATTCCAGAAGAATATCCCGTACCTCTCCCCAGTCTGCCGCAGTGGAGAGCCAGATTTCCCTGTAATCCTTGTCTAAAGAGGAAAAATACCTTCTGTTCCTTCCGGTAGTCTCAGTAAATCCCGTGCTTCCCACAGAAAGATTGTCAACATCGGGGCAGCTTATTGTAATGGTGTCCGGTTCATTGTCTGCGATATAGGTGTAGAAAAGGCCGCTCTCTGCCAGATGTCCTCTCTCACGAACACGAAATGTCCATTCAATGGTCATTCCGGGGCGCAGCCCCGGGAAGGCAATCACAACCGCACGGGGCCATCCTTCACTTCCTGTAAGGGTGTCCACCGCCCACTCAGGTACACTTCTGGGGTGCCCTGGAAAGCCGTAGGTCGAGTTAAGTACCTCAATTTCCATGTACTCGGGATCGAAATTCCTTGTGACCCTGAGGAATCTGCCGTCATCACCGGCAATTGCCCTGTAGCATACTGCGGTTTCCTTTTCAGATCCGTTCCAGTTTATCTCCACATCCACAGATGTGTACCTGGAAGGAGTGGCGAGAAGTCCTGCGATAAGCAGAATTAAGGAAAGCGTCATTGCAGCCTCAAAGTTCTGGCAGATGTGCCTGAGCGGAGAAGAAGTGATTCTAGAATGTCCGGATTTGCATTCACAATGTCGGCTGTTTCGGTGTAAACAAGCCTGCCGTATTCATAGTTCATTTCACAGGTATACCCCGGAGCAGATACCGTTTCCGGAAGGAAAGCCTCTGTATTCCGTATTGATAGTGAAACATTGAGGATTTCTGTTGCAGGGGCATCTATGATGAAGGAGTCCGGAGGACACGGCAGAAGCATGGAGGCTGTTCTGGAACCGTGAAGTGATATTTCCCTGAGACCGGGCAGAAGAAGAAAACCGCCGTTTCGGGAAACTTTCCACTGTCCGTCAATAATTACTTCTTTTCCGTCAAACGAGACTGAATCGCACCGAAGTGCTCCAAAGAAGCGTCTGAACATTTCGTTTACAGATGGCCCCGACTGGGTGTAGAGTGTGGTAATAAGTTCCAGCGGTGCCCCATAGCTGATTGCACGAAGTCTTCCGGTAATGATATTCTCGTTCAGATCAAGCTCGCCGTAAACGGAAATTCTTAAAGTGTCATTCCAGCCGTTCAGCGGGATAGTTTGAAGACCGGTTCCTCCGGGAACCATTGGCAGGAATGAAGCTCCCCGAAGGCCGAAGCTGGCTCCCGCACTTAGTGGTATACCCTTTGGTGTGGGGTCAAGAACCACCCAGGAACCGTCTTCAGGGCTTCTGTATACCGTTATCATGTGGTCAAAACTTCGAGCATCGACCACAAGAGCAGTTTTTCCTGCTGTGCTTGCAAGTGCCGGATAGGCATCATATCCCGCTTTTCGAAGCAGCCATGTAAGAAGAACAGCCCTGTCACGGCATACTCCAGAGCCATCCTGGAGTGTTTCCTCGGGAGATCTGGGGGACCACCCGGGCCATACTCCCGTATCAGCCCCGATATAATTGATGTTTTCGGTTACCCATACCCTGAGTGCGGCAGGGTCTGATCTGTTTTGTATTACTATCTCATCAAGTCGTGAACATTCTGAATGCTGCGGAATATCCAGGGCTTGCGAAGCTTCCGCAGAGAGCTGAACCGGGCTGCCTGTGGCGATTGAGATCACCGGCAGATCAAACGCTGCCAGTGGATGTGACGGCAGAGGAGAAAGATTCAGAAATTCCCAGTTAGTGCCCGAGTTACTTGTAAGGAGTTGAATGCCTGAATCATTTCGCAATTGAAAAACAGATCGCACCACGCTGTCCCGGAGTACAGGCGAGAAAGAGAAGCTGTACACATCTGAAAGAGGAAGTGAATGTATTGTTCTTACTATATCCACTTTGACTGTATCCCCCACCTCCAGACCGGGCATCAGCATAATCGTTTCCTGAAGGGAGGATTCCAGTCTGTTTGACCCGGAAAGAATTCTGTGCGGGGCGATTGATATGCTGGCGGTAGAACTTCCCCTGCCGCCCCGCCAGTGTCCGACATCCGCCTGGATTATTTCCACCTCTTCCATGCCCTCTCTGAAAGCGACATTCATGGTTGAAAAACGCTGAACACCCCTGCCGGTCAGAGGAATGATCACTGCCTTTGTCTGTTCAGTGATGGTTCCATCTTCTTCAAATGTAACAGTAACCTGGTGAAGAAGGTGTACTGCGTCGGGTGATCCCGGCAGAGCGAAAAGCGTCAGGACTGCCGCGAGCACCAGAGCCTCAGATCGTTTGCAGGTGTTTGTGAAGATCGCAGGGAAGAGAGCAGAGTAAAGCTGATGTGACCATTCAGCAAAGCATGCACATCAGTTCCGGATTGTTCCCTGACCGGCTGCATCTCATAAGGTCCGTATCTGTAGGATTCACCATCACCTTCACGAGTGAAGGGAATCTCAGTGGCAAAACTTCCTACAGTGGTCATTCTGTATCCATTGTGATCTCCTGCGGGAACATTGATATTGAGAAGCATTCCAGGTTTAATCATCCTGAATAACCCCTGTTCAACAACATTTTGGATAACCTTTGAAGAAAGCATGAAATCCGGTGAGGAAGCGTATTCCTGGCTGATGGCAATGGCGGGTATATGCCAGAATGCAGCCTCCGTGGCAGCGGCTACAGTACCGGAGTACCATGTATTGTTCGCGACGTTAGCTCCGGGGTTAATCCCGGAGACCAGAAGATCAGGAGGGTCACCGCTGATGAGTTCAGTGAGAGCTAGTTTTACGCATTCAACAGGAGTTCCCTCAACGGAGTATCTCTTAAAATCATGTTCCCTTAAAGTCAGTGAAGAATGTATATTGACCGACATGCTCGCCCCACTGTGGTGGTGATAGGGAGCCACTGTAATAGTATCGTGACCGGACAGAGCATCCTCAAGAGCTTTCAGACCGGGTTCGTCAAACCCGTCGTCGTTTACAAGAAGTATTTTCATGACTCAGAGGGATCTGGAAAGCGAGAAACGGTGCGTTGTTCCAAGGGAGAAATTACCCGGGATGAATGCATAGTCCAGAGTCCAGCGTTTTGCGGAGAGACCTGCACCGGCAGTAAGATCCCTGCTGTCGTCATTGATTTTCCAGCCACCGCGGAGGGATGCCCAGTGGACAGGACTGAATTCAATGCCGAAACCCGCATTGGTCCGGTTATCAAGAGGGCGCATGACTTGAGCTGAAACAGACAGATCACCGAAACGGGAATGTCTGTTCCACTTCGAGGCAAAAACCCATGTACGGGGAAATCTGAATTCCTTGTCATCCATGGAAACTGATGGCCCGGAATGAAGGTAAGCAGCGGTAAACATCAGCGAAGAACAGGGATGGTAGTTGAAACCTAAATCAACAGCCCAGCCGTTTGAAGATTCCAGCCATATCTTCTCGTGAATGATCTTGAGACCTGCTCCCGCATCAAAACGGCCCAGTCTGGCTGCAATGGCACCGTTTGCGGAAAAATCAGTGGCGTTGAATGTATCAACCGGATCAGATGATGGTGTTTCCCTGTACTCTATACCGGTAGTTGAAACGGATCTCAAGGCGAGAGACCCTGTAAAGACACTTCCCAGTCCTGAAACAGCCGCAATGTAGTTCTGGGTGGTAGTTCCGTACCACTGGTTATGGCCGGCTGAGACGGAAGCTTCCCGACCGGCGAGGAGTGCCGGATTGGAGAAAATGGCGAGTTCATCGCCATTAACAGCGCCGGTACCGCCAAGAGCGGCTGTTCTGGCGCCAACATCCATTTTCAGGAATGGGTAAACACCCAGCCCGGCATCTCTGTAAACACCCGCAGAGCAAAGCCCGGCAAGGATCATAAGTATCATTAATGTTTTTCTCATAACAAACCCCTATACACAAGAAAAGATTCAAGGTTCCAAAGGGGGAATTATATTACCAGTTCCCGCGAAAGGATAAAGATAATGAAAATCCTGGCCATCCGTGATTCTCATCAGTCCGGCTATGTGAATATGGCTGTTGATCTGTGTTCAATGACGCTTGTTCAGACTGGGAATGCTCAGGCTGTTTTCCGAACCTATCTGTGGGCGCCTCATTGTCTTTCTATTGGTCGTTTTCAGAAACCTGAAAAAGAAACAGACGTAAAAAGACTTCTGGAAGACGGATACCATGTTGTCCGAAGACCTACCGGCGGCAGAGCTGTATGGCACGGACATGAGCTTACCTACTCTCTGGTTGCGCGGGAAGACCATCCTCTGGTGAGCGGTTCCATCACAGAAAGCCTTGAAAAAGTAGCCGGTATTCTTACAGCCGGCTTGAAAAAGTCGGGCATTCCAGCGGTTTTAAATAAGAGGACCAGAGAACTTTCTCCAGCAGGAAGAGAATTCAACCCCTGTTTCACCTCTCACGGCAGATCAGAGATTATGACACCTGACGGCAGGAAACTCGTTGGCAGTGCCCAGGCCAGAAGCAGAGGGGTATTCATTGAGCACGGATCAATTCTCTTCTCCAACCAGCAGACAAAGGCAATTGATTATCTTCCGGCGTCAGCTTCCAATGCACTGAAAACTAAAATGCGTAAAATACTCCTCAATAGTGTGGGAACAGTTCTTGAGTACAATCCTGGAATTACTCCGGAAATTCTGGCTGAGAATCTTCATGAACAATTTGCGGTCTATTCCGGTGGAACTCCAGCTCCACTCCTCTCGGCTAACCTTCCCGATCTAGAGAAAACAGTTCATGAAAGGCGACAGATAATTGAAAACAAGTAAGAAACCTGACTGGCTGAAAATGCCCACTATCGGTAAAGAGTCCGCAGGTAAAATTCGAAGAATACTCTCTGACATGAATCTGAATACTGTATGCAATGAAGCCAGATGTCCGAACAGAGGGTACTGCTATGAGAGGGGCACAGCAACTTTCCTGATACTGGGCTCCGTTTGTACAAGAAACTGTGCCTACTGCGCAATTGAAAAAAACATCACATCTCCTCCTCCTCCGGATCCTGGTGAACCTGAAAGGGTTGCGGAGGCATCTGCCAGAATGAAACTTCAGTATGTTGTTCTGACCTCGGTTACAAGAGATGATCTTCCGGACGGAGGTGCCGGACACTTCGTAAAAACAGTAACTGCGCTCAGGAACAAAATAGAAGGAGTCAGAGTTGAGGTTCTCACACCGGACTTTAATGGTGATGAATCCGCGCTGAAAAAAATCGCGGCATGCAGACCGGATGTGTTCAACCACAATCTTGAAACTGTAAGAAAACTTTTTTCAGGACTTCGTCCTGTAGCATCATATGACCAGTCGTTGTCAGTCCTGAAAAGGTTTTCTCGTATGGTACCCGCAATTCCCACAAAGAGTGGAATCATGGTGGGTCTGGGTGAAAACGCGAGTGATGTGGAAGTAACTCTTCAGGATTTGAGAAACAGCGGTGTCTCACTGCTGACCATCGGTCAGTATCTCCAGCCAACGTCAAAGCACATGCCGGTTGTAAGGTACGTCGAACCGGATGAATTCGAAAACTGGGAGAAAACAGCGCTGGAAATGGGTTTTACCGGAGTGGCCAGTGGTGCTCTTGTTAGAAGTTCCTTCCATGCTGATCTCCTGATGGAGAGCAGATGAACCGGGAACACAATCTGATTCCCTTCTACACAAATGGCATCACCATGGCGCCGATGGCAGGTGTAACAGACTCAGCCTTCAGGAGGATCTGCATTAAACTTGGCGCGACCTGTCTGGTAACAGAGATGGTTACTGCAGCGGGTTTATCACGAAAAAGTGTCAAAACAAAAAAGATGCTGCGGTATCACCCTGACGAACAGCCAATAGGTGTTCAGCTTTTCGGGGCTAAACCGGAGGATTTCGCAAGGGCCTCAGATCTTGTAACCCCGCTTGGCTTCAAATTCATTGATATCAATGCCGGATGCCCTGTAAAAAGAGTTCTTAGAAGCGGCAGCGGCAGCTCACTCCTTGGTGATATTCCAAGATTGCTTCAGATAATAAAGGTAACAAAGGAAAACACAGACCTTCCTGTTACCGTAAAGATCCGGCTGGGCCTCACCCGCGATAATCCGGTTCCTGATAATATTGGTGAGCTTGTTGCCGATGCGGGTGCCTGTACCATAGCAGTACATGGCCGTTTCAGGCTTGATTTTTTCTCGGGTGACGTTAACAGAGAGGGAATCAGGCGCATAGCAGAGTTCTCCCCCATTCCCGTCATAGCGAATGGCGATTCCACATCTGTTGAGGCTGCTCTGAAACTCAGAGATGAAACAGGTTCAACGGGGCTGCTTATCGGACGCGGAGCCTGGGGCAATCCGTGGATATTCAGAGGTATTGCCGGTGGAAGCCCATTCCCTGCCCCGGGGGAACTCCACAGTATCATCATGGAACAGCTATCCATGATGATGGAAATGATACCTGAACCACAGGTGTTCCATATCTTCAGGGGGCATCTTGTGCAGTATTTCAGGGGTTTTCACGGAGCAGCTGATCTGAGAAGAAGGGCTGTAGGAACCGAATCATTTGCAGAGGTGGACATTGTTGCCAGAGAGGCGGATATTGCAATGCACACTTCCGTGGAGGATAGATGAGAACAAAGACACTCATTGTAACTGCAATTGCTCTGCTCACCGGGTGCTCGAACACCAGGGTAGTACAATCCCGCTATGTAATTCAGACGGAAGCCGCAGTGTCGGAGTGTTCATATGTCTGGCAGCAGGGAGATTACTGGGAGTTCCTTGCCTGGGCGCTTCTGGATGACATCTCCTCCGCAGATGTTCTGGCTATAACCGCAGGTTACACCCCGGAGGCACTTCCCGAGCCGGGAACAGAGATATCAATACCTATTCCTGAAGAGTACGAAGACCCTGCAAGAAAAAGAATGGAAGCTGCCAGGCTGATAAGAACGGCCACGGAGATTCGGGAAACAGATCGCAATCAATGTATGGAGCTTCTGACAGAGGCCAGTGAGAAGGATTCATCCTGGTCTGTACCTGTAACTAACATCACAGTCATGCTGCTTGAAGATGGAAGAGCCGATGAAGCGCTGGAGCTGCTTGGACCCATCTGCTACAAAAATACCCCTGCCCTTATTATGGCGGGAATCGCCTGGCGTAACGGTGACACTGATATCGCTCTAAGACACCTTTCAGAGGCATTGATCTCAGCATCTCCCCGACCGGAAGCACTCGCGGCAGCCGGGATAGCCTTGTCTGTTACCGGGGACAGGGAAAGAGCAGGAAACATTATCAGGAGACTTCTCGATAACCCTGAAGCTCCCTCTGAACTGAGAATCCTCGTGATGCAATATGCTCTTATGCTTGCAGAAGAGTAGAAATCTGAAGCAATGTGGCCAGGAGCGTGATTGAAAGTGCAGCATATCTTCTGAATTCCCGATTGATTATCAGGGAATACCATGTTTTAATAACTAATTACTGCTAACCTGTTTCCCGTTCCTGAAAACATCAGCTCGCAATACTCCGAACTTGTCAATGCAAACATGCATTGTGAACAGAATGGTAAGAACTACACTGGTTATGGTGCTTACAACAATGGCAATCATTATGAGAATCTGATACTTTATCGCTACTTCAGGGCTTGCACCTCCCAGTATAACTCCGGTCATCATGCCGGGAAGTGTTACAATTCCCATGGTGGCCATGGATGCAAGAGTCGGCCTAAGCGCCAGTTGAACACTTTCCCGAAGATACGGCAGCAATGCCTCCCGATGAGATGCCCCCAGAGATAATACATACAGATAGTGGTTGGAATCGGTTCTCAACTGCCTGTAGAAGGTGCTGATGCCCACAATGTTTCCTCGAAGAGAATTCCCAAGGAGCATTCCACCCAGCACAATGAGATATCTGGCATCAAAGATGTTATCCATGGGTATGACAAAAGTATTAATGTAAAACACAACACTGACAGTAGCAACAAAAAACGAGGTAAAAGCAGGGAAAAATATCCTGCTGATTTTTATGGATGAACTTCTCACAGAAGCGAAAACAGCCACCACAATCATTACGGTTAGCCAGCCGATGTTCACAAATGGATTGTTCCAGATAAACAGGTACTTAAGAAAGACACCGATCAACGCAAGCTGAACTGACATTCGTACAACTGAAACAAAAAGCGGTGTTACCAGTTTGAGACCGTATCTAAAACTGATTGCTACCGGAATGATCAGCAAAAGGAATGCTACTGCCAGAGAGAGTACGGGTATATCTAATGTTTCCATTTTTTCTCCTCAAAGTCGAACACCCGTACAGCAGAGTTCTCGGTCCATACCGGATCATGGGAAACAACAACGCATGTCCAGTCTTCTCTGTTAAGAAAAAAATCTGCAACCTTTTTCTTCAGATGCTTATCAAGAGATGCGGTAATCTCGTCCAGGAAAAACACATCTCGGTTTAAAAGAACAGCAATCACAATTGCAAGACGCTGTCTTTCGCCACCGGATAACTCCTTAATATTCTTATGAATTACTTCAAAGTTCAGCTCAAATAATTTCATCAAGTCATTCACAGCAAAATTGAGATGAGCGTTTATTTTCAGTCCGGAAACGAAGACAAGCAAATCGTGAACAGTTCCTGATCCAAGGCTTGTATCCTGATCAATGTATGCTATTCTTTTTCGCACATCCCAGACTGTCTTTTCATCCACAACTGCTCCGTCAAAGAAAACTTTTCCTTCACGCGGAGTGATGAATCCCAGAAGCAGAGACAGCAGTGAGCTTTTGCCGCAGCCCGATTTCCCGGAGAGAACAACCTTATCGCCCTGATTAATCTTTAGAGAGAGGTTTTGAATTATGCTTCTGTCATTAAAGTTTAAATGTATGTTTTTGAATTCAATCACAGTACTTCTCATTTCAGGCTTTTCTGCGTATTGCCTGTTACAGGTTCTTCAAGCTCTATTCTGTTTTCCATACACCAGTCTCTAATTGCCTGTTGTTGCCTTGTGTTTTCAAAATCGTACCATTCCTGAAGAGCATTATTCGATTCCAGTAGAGCTTTGAAACGTGAGTATGCGCCTTTGCTGCGAAAAATCCGCTCAACTTCATAAAGATCGCGGGGTAATTGGATTTCCACGAATTCGAGGACCAAATCCCTGCCAAGGCCGAGTTCATTCTTGTGTGGAATATTAACGCATTGATCCCAGTCAAGATCCTTATCTTCATCTATTTCATTAATCCCGCCCATGTCGGAGCGAAAAAGCATTTTTCCTGTGTTCCTGCAGAGTACAGCAGTATGCATACCGTAAGACTCTGATCCTACAAAGTAGAAAGCAGTTTCAACATCGGAGAATGCGAATTTAACAGTGGCTTCATATATCATATCAAACAGTTTATCAATTTCCACGGCCAGGAAGGGCTTTCTTTCTACCAGAAACTCAATAAAGGCTGCTCCTCCTTCATAAAAAACTCTGCGATCCAGTAGCTCATCTTCCCTGTCTGGAATTACAGAAAGCCCCAGTTTCAACCTGACAAGATTTTCGATATATCGGGCAAACCCCTCTTTCCATTCCTGCCAGACCATGTACTCATAGTCATCTTCAGAGAGCTGCTCTGACAACTCACGGCGACACTGCCGTATCGTCCTGGAATCGTTCATTTGCAGAGCTTTCATAAATAATCGGTAAAGGGGAACAAAATCAGAATTATCGTACGGGAATGGGTAATTCAGCTCCCACATACAGTCTTTACAATCAGCTGCCTCCCTTGCAATCCTGAGTTTCTTCTTCAGCTGAGGTTCGCAACTTTCCCCCTGGCGGCAGTGAATGAACTCATGGAATATTGTGGCATAGCCTTCAAGAGAATCAAATACTTCCCCGGTAACCACACAGGCCATTCGGTTGTCAAAGCACTCAAGGTTGAAAGCGGCCCGAACACCAACGGGTATGACCATAGGAGTTGGAGCACGCTTCACAAGAAAATACCTTTCCCCTGATTTATCTGTATCAAAAATGAGAAACTCACCGTTCTCTACAACAGCAATTGGATAAAGTTGTGCCAGAAAAGGATGAACACCGGATATGGTGTCTCTGATTTCAAACACTCGCTGCAGTTCGCTTATGAAGTTCTTATCCATCATACGGCTCATTTTCTTCCCGGAGAGAATGGATTTTATATTTCTCCCGCAATATTGATGTTTTTTCATTCAGGTCAATATTGATTGTTGCGATACCGGAGACAATGCTGCCCTGACTCTCAATCAAAGCTGCTGCGGCTTTTATCTGTGCGCCTGTTTCAATCCATTCGTCAATCAGCAGCACTCGTGCTTTTTGTGGAAGAATGTCTTTTCTGATCTCAAGGTGCTTGACTTTGCCGGAGTAATCAGTGAACTCGACGCTGTCGGTCTCAACAGGGAGCTTGCCGCCTTTGCGAATTGGAATCAGGCCTGCGCCAAGGTGTTGAGTCACCGCTGCTCCAATGATGAAGCCAAGGGCATCTATACAGGCAACAAAGTCAATCCCGGAATTGAGAAAAGGCTCAGCGAGATCAGACACCATCTCCCTGAAAGAGTCCGCATCGGCAAAGAGAGGAGTAACATCGCATCGATTGCCTGAGGTTTTCGTGTCAATAAGAGAAAGATATGATTTCATTGCCTGCACCAGTCGTTTTGAATGTATCGGGCAACACTGTCTTCATTGTTGCTTCCGATCACCTCAGTTGCGTATTTCTTCAACTCTTCTGTGGCATTTGAGACTGCAATTGATCTGTGGGCCATTTTGAACATGCTGATGTCATTGCTGTTGTCGCCGAACACAACCACTTCACAGTCAGGAAAACCCGTCAGCTTCTGCAGAACCTGGATTGCATGATCCTTGGTAGCTTTCTTGTGGTGAGCTGTAAGCCAGAAGAATCCGGGAGAGTACTGATCCTGGAGACAGTGGATTTCAAGAGAATCCTGATATCGTTCTCTGAATTCAAGTTCAAGTTCAGAGAGAACATCAATTCTTCCGATTACATTCAAGCAGATCACCTGATCTCTGAACGAAGTTCTGATGTCATCAACAAATCTGAGTCGCTTGTCATTGTGGGTCCGGCGGTCTTTCAGATACCAACTGATGCCGTCATTTGTAACGCTGCTGTAGTACAGACGATCTTCAGAGCCGGTGTATGTGGAAACGAGTGGAGAGCATCCGCGGGCATTGATTACATCATAGATGTCTTCTACGAGAGGCGGGTCAATGCTGTTGATGAACAGATGCTCACCCGATTCAAGGTCGGAGATAATGGCTCCGTTGAACTCAATAACAGGCAGATGAAGTTTGAGTCCCGCGAAAATGGTTTTGATTGAGGAAACACTTCTTGCACTTGCTACAGTAAAGGAAAGATTCTCCTGAAGTAGTTCATCAAGAGCATCCCGGGTAAACGGAGAAAGAGTACCGTTATCTCGCAGGAGTGTTCCATCAAGGTCTGAGATGTAGAGTGGGTTCATTCTGAAAAGCTGCTCAGCTATTCGCTGTAGCCGAAGTAAGTACCGAGCATCTCCATTGCCTCCCGGTACCTGTCTTTTTCAAGATAGAAAATGTAGCCTCCGTTTGCGGGTATTATCCAGTCCGGATGCTCGGAAGAAGGCAATTCAGAGAATAGCCTGACTTCTGCTGCGAATCCATTTTCTTCAAGGTGTTTTTTTGCTGAGTTAAGAGCATCAAGATCATCCATTTGAAGGACCGGGATAAGCTCAGGATTCTTATTCATTTTTTATATCCAGTTTCACTCGTGTGAGATTGCCTTAACGGGACAACCTTCTTCGGCTTCAAGAGCACACTCCACAAATTCTGCCGGAACCGAATCCACCTTAACCTGTGATTTGTCATCCGCAAGTCCGAATACATCCGGACAGGTGTTTTCGCAAGCTCCGCACCCTACACAAGTCTCCTGATCGACTTTAAATTTCATGATTCTCCTTATTCTGCATCTTAAGCCAGCAGTATGATATCAGCTTCAGGCTGTTATGTAAAATTCAACTGTGTACGCTTCTTCGCGACCATGAAATATCCCAGTGGAAACTTAACGGCAGTTGACCTTGAAATCTTTGAGCCGATACCGGAGTGAATAAAGAGTGTGGTGAACCACTGAGCAATAATTGCCAGAGGTTTCCCGATTACCGGTACGCGTAAGATGTTTTTGGCGTAAATATCTGTCATTATCTCAGGGGCTCCTCCAACAGGAGTCAGATCAATTACTTCCAGCCCGGAAATCTCAGCGAGACGCTTGAGCGCGAATTCAGTATATCTGTAGAAATCATGAGGTTCCTCATGAATCCAGTAGTAAAAAGGAACATTCAGAAGCAGTACTCCGCCCGGTGCCATAATACGGGAAATTTCTCCGAGGAGCTGCTCCGGCTCTGGAATGTGTTCAAGAACATCAGAGAGAATAACCGTATCATATTCCCCGTTGGCAAAGAGAAGCGGCTCTGAAAGGTCGCATTCATGGTCCAGGTGGGGATTCCTGTGCAGTGTGTTTGCCCAGTCAACACATGTGTTGTCCGTTACATAATCTCTGTACGCACAGTATAGAGGCACCTTGCCGCAGCCTAGATCCAGCAGTCTGCCATTAGCATACTTTTTAAGGCAAGCATCATAAAAACCTGCAACCAGATCAGTTATCAATCTTGAGCCGATAGTTACCTCTTCCGGATTTCTTGATGCTACAAGCCGATTTCCCCTGTAAACATATTTTCCCGGTTTCCAGGTATCCTTTGATTGCATTCGATTGACTCCCTCGTAAATTCGGAAGGATGTATCTGATACTCATACTCAAAGCATCTTCCCGCACATAAGAGGGCAAGATAACAGAGAACAGGTATTTGTGCCAAATGCAAAAACAAAGCTCACTGAACGGTACTCACCGGGTGTTTGACACGGCGAGAACTGTTTCACTGCAGCTGCTGGTTGTCTCTTATCTCAACAGGCACAATCCGGTGGTTTCAGAGACTCCACCGGACTGAATTCTGCAGAAGTAGAGCCCTGCTGAAACGGATTCCCCATTCTGGTTGCTGCCATCCCATGTATAAGAGTACTGTCCGGATCCAAGCTCAGACTCTGTGATTGAGCTGACAAGCCTGCCAGACAGGTTAAACACTTTTAAAGTAGTATATCCAGGCTCGGAAAGCTCAAATGAAATGGTTGTGAAAGCATGGAAGGGATTTGGTTTTGTACACAAGCCAGGAAGTGGAGATGGATTCAGGTTCATACCGGTTCCTGTAACGGTGAAGTTGATGGTATCTGCTGCGACAGCAGCACCTCCGTAGAAGGATGCAGCTATCAACTCATTGGCTCCTGTTTCGGCGAAGAGATTATCACGGAAAGAGTACTTCAATCCGGTACCGAAAGCATAGAGGTAGCCGTCAGTGCATGCAAGGTACATTACACCATCTGTTATCGAAGGGCTGGAGCCTATACCGTAGGTTCCCGGGACGGTACTGTAACTCCATACCTCTGCCCCTGTCTGCTCATCCAGAGCGTATATTTCTCCTGTCAGATTATCGCCAAAAAACACAAGTCCATCCGCAACACCAATAGAGCCGTGAAGGTATTCAACAGGGAATGTCCAGATACTGTCACCTGTGGCCGCATCCAGGGCACAGACCATGAAGTAACCATCGTAACCGCTGGTGAATACAACACCATCGTGCACTGCCGGAGTTGATTCCCCATATCCAATGTCTGATATCCATTCAGTGACTCCGGTTGATGCATTGATGCGGAGAGTGCCAATACTGGTGATGAATATTGATCCGTCGTAAACAGTTGGTGATGAGTCCCAGTAGCCGTCTTCCGAATCGGTGTTTGTCCAGAGTAAGTCGCCGTTTGAGGCATCCAGTGCGTAAAGGGGGCCATCCCAGGTAGGGATATAGATTGCATTTTCGTAATAAGTAATGCAGCTTATCATGGTGTTGGGATACTCAACTCGCCAGTTTTCCAGACCTGTTTCCGGATTCAGAGCATGGAGGGCGTAAGAGCCCGGATAAACAGTACTGACCGCATACACATAGTCCTCTGTAACAACAGGGCTTGTGCCAGACATTCCATTGGCTCCTTCTTCTGCAAAAGCCCAGCATCTTTCCCCGGTGCAGGCATTCAGGCACCAGATGGAATCCGCTGTCACATATACGCGGTTTTCTTTGACTGTAACAGCGTCGTCCACCCAGCCCAGGAGTTTGTAGTTCCATATTTCTACTCCTGTGGCGGGATCAAGAGCATAAAGAGTTGTATCACCAAGAGAACCGAAGTAAAGCATATCATCCACTATTACCGGTGAGCAAAACTCGTGAAATGTTCCGCAGACCGGGGCGGCCCACAGTACTGTGGGCTCGTGCGGCGCTGGAGATTCCGAGAAGCCGTGATGCAGATCATTCTGCATGTAGGTGTACCAGTCAGTATTCAACCTGGGAATCTGAATAGCAGCTTCTCCATTGAGTGTGTAATGAACAGAATCAGGTATTTCATTTTCATTTTCCACAACAGCTCTGACAGTAAGCCAGTCACCATTGTAGGTTTCTCCATCAACAGGCTCTGTGATTTCAACACTGGTTGTGAAAATGAAAATTGAAGTCATTAAAGTGCAGACTAACATTCAGTACTCCATTCTGTTGCCAGAGCAGACAAAGTTTGCATGCTGCTGCCATGATTTGAGAGTAACCTTATAAAATTGATGATGGTTGGCCGCATCTATTCAGAAAAGACTGTATTATGGAGTTGTAACCTCATCTCCTTTCACATACTTGTCAAACCACCTGAGCTGTTCCCACAGCACATGTTCCAGACTTTCCTGAGCCCGGTAACCGTGGTCTTCGAAAGGCAGAAGCACCAGTCGGGCCGTGCCGCCTGATCCGCGTACGGCTTCAAAAAAGACTTCGGACTGGGAGGTAAGAGTGCCAGGGTTAGAGTCGTCATCACCATGAATGATGAGAATCGGCTCGTTAACCTGGTCTGCAAAAAATGCAGGTGAGAGCTGGATATAGGCATCCCTTGCCTCGAAGAGGGAACGACGCTCGGCCTGGAAGCCGAAAGGCTGGTTGGTTTTGTTGTAAGAGCCGCTGCGTGCTATACCTGCCCGAAGCAGATCAGTGTGTGCCAGCAGGGTGGCTACCATTAACGCACCGTGGCTGTGACCCATACTCCCAATCCTCTCCGGATCAGCAACTCCCATTTCAACGGCTTTTGCGACTGCGGCCTCGGCATCGGCCACCAGC
>JAIOSV010000089.1 GCA_021107435.1 Candidatus Sabulitectum sp.
ACGGAAGCGATGCTCCCGGCACACTGCTTGAACTGTGTTCTGCGGAATTCAGAGATGCTTTCAGGAATGCTCCCGTGATAATAGCCAAAGGTCAGGGCAACTACGAATCTCTCAGCAATGCAGGCAGTAAAGTTTTCTGTCTGCTGCAGGTTAAATGCCCGGTTATAGGAGAAGACATCGGGGCCCCGACAGGCAGTATCATCTGCCGTCGGTGTTATCCGTGATGAACTGCATAAGAATCAAGAAGGCTTCGTATCATCTTCTGGTACTGAGTTCCGTGTAACTCTGTCTTGAAGAAATCAACACTGCGCTGGTAAGAGATATTGTGATCTCTACTGTCTCAATCGGTTGAGCCGTCACAGTAGATACTGCAGTAAACGAAGTCACCGGACGGGCTTGAAGCTATTCCCAGAACTTCGTGATCTATATCAATCTCTCCTGCGAGATCCAGACCGGGAAGATCAGCGACTATTATTGAAGAATCACCACCGGTTATGTACAACTGGTTCAGACCGGGTACATAACAGAGCCTGGGCACACCGCCAGTTACATTCCGTGAATCTGTTACTGCAAGAGTGCTTCTATCCAGAGCAATAACACCACTTTCCACAAAATTCCCAAACTCCCACCACGACACATACAGGGTGTTCGATCCAGGAACCAGACATATATCACTTAAATGCTCAATACTGGTGGAAACAATTTCTTCGCCGGTGTCGGGATCGAGACAAATTAAAGAGCCGGATTGATAGATGTACAACTCACTACCCGTCTCCGAGAACGCCATATTCCACGTATGGAAATCAAGCGTATCCACAACACTCCCCAGTTCTGTGTCAATAACGAGAGTACACAACAGTGAATCATTCTGTGGTACATAAACAAGACTGGTTCCAGGTCTGTGTGCAATGGGTGGTCCCGAGATTCCACTCAGCGACATCGTATCAGTTACGATCAGTGATGGAATATCCACCACATAGATCACTCCCGGGAGAAGAGCATAAAGCTCAGTTCCCTCATCGTTCAGACACAGATCTTCGCAAAGACCGGATGATCCGAAAGTAAGAGTACCGCTGACTGTCTGCGAAAGGCAGTCTATCTGAATTACTTGATCATCTCCATAAGCGGAAACAACATAGGCATAGTTACCATCACTGGATATACGAATTCTCGTATTGAAAACATAGCCCAGACCAATTTCTGCAATTACCGAACCAGTGGACGTACTGATCACCGACACTTGGGAAATGAAGGTTTCAGAAGGCTCGGTAGAACTGTTACATGCAAGTGTAAGTGTAAGTGCAAGAAGCAGAATCGACAGAATTATTACCCTGAGCATTGTATTCCTCCTGAATAAATTTTGATGTGAACTGCTATACTAATGGAAAGTGTTCAGGAAAAGTGATCATAGCCCTGAGAACGGATCATAATCTGTTCACCTTGATTTGTAAGAATGAACTCCTGCCCTTCACTGGCAGTGCCAACCCGGTAAAATCCATCACCCGGCAGTGCGGCATTGGCCGGCAGGGCGAAGAGCAGCTCGAAGTCCTCACCTGCACTGCATGCTCCCATTGGATCTTTCTTCGCAAATGAAACCAGTGGAACCTGCTCAAGCTCTACTGTAATCTGAACACCACTCTCGCGGACAAGATGCCGGCATTCTGAAAAAAGACCGTCTGAAATATCAATTGCTGCCTTTGCACCGCGTTTCCGAAGAGATGGAATCACATCAAATCGAGCGGATGGCGAAAGAAACAGTTCTGTATGCTCTTTTTCAATTATGGAGAGTTCTTCACCCCTGCTCTTCTCCAGCAACTCCGGTGAATGCAGTGATCTGCCAAGAGGGCCTGTTACCCAGATAGAGTCCCCCGGTCTTACAGCACTTCGCAGGAAAGGCTTTTGTGTACCGCATTCACCTATAGCAGTCAGTGTAATTCCGAATATCTGGCCCTTGATTGTCTCTCCTCCAACAACCGGGCAGTCGCTCCTTGAGGTAAGACCCTTATAGAAATCCAGAAGCCAGCTCATCTCCATGTCGGGAGGAAGCATGATTGAGGAGAGAACACTTATCGGTTCTCCTCCCATAGCCGCGATGTCGGAAAGAGCGGCTTCAAGAAGACGCACCGCCAGTTTTTCCGGTGAAGTCCACCAGCGGTGAAAATGTGTTCCCTCAAAAAACGAATCAGTAGTAACAACCGGAGTCGCCAGAGAAGCAAGAACTGCCGCGTCATCTCCTACTGAGGCCATGGGAAACTTCTCTCTGATTGCTCTGATGAATCCGTGTTCCCCGATATCCTTCAAGTACTTCATTATCGCCTGAGGATAACTTCGAGCTGTGAAAGCCTTACAGCAGGAGACGCGTCCGGAGAAGTCATAACACCGATTGAAGAGCTGCATCCGCACTGTGCCGGTTCATTCTTTCTGAGCAGAAGAAGAGCTTCGCTGAGGACTTTTCCCGCCATTACCACATTGTCCTTCACTACCTCAATGACCATTTCCACAGTCACATCCTCTTCGGACTGATGCCAGCAGTCGTAATCGGTACTCATTGCCAGAGTTCCGTAGCACATTCCTGCTTCTCTGGCAAGTTTGGCCTCGGGTAGAGTAGTCATCCCGATTATGTCCCAGCCCTGAGCTCTGTAAAACTCGCTTTCAGCTCTTGAGCTGAATGCAGGGCCCTCCATAACAACCATAGTTCCACCGTCATGAACCACTGCACCGGCTTTACGGCAGGCCTCAGTCAAAATACTCCTTAGAACAGGACAGTATGGATCTCCGAAGGGGGCATGCCCGACAACTCCACCCCCGAAGAAGGTTGATTTTCTAAGCCCTTTTGTGCGATCAAAAAGCTGATCAGGAACCACAAAATGTCTGGGTTCAATCCCCTCGCGCAAACTGCCCACTGCGTTGAAGCTGATAATGGTATCCACTCCCGCGCTTTTAAGTGCGTAGATGTTGGCTGCGTAAGGTACCTCGGAAGGCGAGAGCCGATGCCCCTTCCCGTGCCTGGGAATAAAAACAACATCAAGACCGTGAAGGTTTCCGAATGTTATCTCCGCTGAAGGATCGCCGAATGGTGTTTCTATTCTTTCGTTGCGGAGAATCTCAACCCCCGGTATCGAGTATATTCCGCTTCCGCCTATGATTCCTGCAGTGTGGGCCATTATCTTTCCTTTCGGGTTTGTCCAGTAGTCAATTATACGAAGGAGCGCCGGTGCCGGTAAAACTGCTTGGGATGACTTTCGAGGAACTGAAAAACTGGCTGGTGAATGATCTGAAACAGAAACCATTCAGGGCAAAGCAGATCTTCACATGGCTTCACTTCCGGAGAGTTTTATCCTTTGATGAAATGACGGATCTTTCATTGAAGTTCCGGAATGTCCTCAAGTCAGCTGCGGCAATAACTCTTCCGGAGCAGGTGACCAGGGTTGAATCCGAAGACGGTACCGCCAAATACCTGCTGAAGCTTCCCGGTGGTCCGGCTGAATCAGTGCTGATTCCTGATCCGCCCCGTTTCACCGCATGTCTTTCCACCCAGTACGGATGCCGCATGGGATGCAGGTTCTGCATGACAGGTCAGGCAGGTTTTCACGGCAACATGTCGGCGGACGAGATAGTGGCGCAACTTTACACAATGTCCGGGAACTCTGATCTCCGAATCAGCAATGTTGTTCTCATGGGCATGGGTGAGCCAATGGACAACTGGGATCCTGTTCAAAATGCACTGGAGATTATCAGCGATGACCGTGGCATCTGCATTGGCCAGAGGAAAATCACAGTGTCAACAGTAGGACTGCCCGGAGGAATACGGAAGCTGGTGGACATGGAGAAACAGTATGGTCTTGCAGTATCACTGCACAGCGCAGTTCAGAAAACGAGAGAAATACTCATTCCCGCCGCGAAAGTCATCAGCCTCTCGCAGTTGAAACACGACATGCTGGAATACACAGGCACCACGGGAAGAAGAGTAACGCTTGAATACTGTCTTATTCAAGGAGTCAACGACTCCATTGATGAAGCCCGGGCTCTGGCGGACTACTCCAGGGGGCTTCCCTGCAAGATCAACCTGCTGATCTACAACCCTGTTCCCGGTCTTGAATGGAAACCTCCGGATGAAGAAACAGTCCATAGCTTCACCGAATACCTCTATCCCAGATGCCAGGCTGTTACCTTTCGCCGTTCAAGAGGCGGGGAAGTAGCCGGCGCATGCGGACAACTTGGCACATCTGTCCTGAAAAAACAAAACGGGACCCGGCAGAACCGGGCCCCGAAACACAAAACTCTTTTCAGCTAAAAAACCAGGCTGCCCTGAATCCTTATGCCTGAAAGATCCTTTTCTTCCTCGCCAGCGAGTTCAGCTCCGATGGGAACCCACTCACCGGTAAGGGTGATATCAAAAAACATGTCCTCACTCATCTTCACCCGTGCACCCAGTTCAGCACCCAGCATAGCTCCTCCGGTGCTCTTTGAATCAACACCTTCGTAGTCTTCTTCCACGGAATCCCATGCGACAATCCCGCCGCCGATGAAGCCTATAAATGGTTCAAGACCACGGGCTCCTGCATATGGTCTGTAGAAGGGATAATTTCTGTAGCTGAGGTTCAGCATTACAGACGTAATCCCATCGAAATATTCTCTGTCGGAGTTGCAGAATCCTCCGCCGATGGAAAGACGGAACTGATCTCCCTGTGACATAGGAGTCTCGGCTCCAACAAGAAATGCAGAACCCACTTCCAGTTTGTTGTCGTCGTTAAGCAGTCCCGGCAGCCATGCGCCATACCCCAGGAAAAAGTCCATACTGTCTCGGGGAGGATCAACCTCCTGGGCGGCAGCAACCGCAACAACAAGCAGCATAAGTACAAGTACTCTTTTCATAGCATCTCCTTCAA
This sequence comes from Candidatus Sabulitectum sp., assembly GCA_021107435.1. Taxonomy (GTDB): domain Bacteria; phylum Fermentibacterota; class Fermentibacteria; order Fermentibacterales; family JCC-6; genus Sabulitectum. The sequence goes on from JAIOSV010000089.1 coordinate 4,890, forward strand.
TTTTCAATACCCGGCCTGGCTGAGAGTTTCTCAGTATCGTAATAATGCTTTATGGACATCATCTCTGTTACAAGATCCGCCATCTCAATAATACCATCCGTCGCATACCTGCCGGTAAACACCACTTCTATATTAGCCGGTCTTGCCGCGGCAAGTTCCAGAACCTGTTCCTCTCTGAGCAAACCCAGATGCACAGACACACATATCTCGTCTGCTACAACCAGATCATAATCACCGTTCAGCATTGCGCGGGTAACCGCCGCCAGGCCAGCCTCTGCCAGCTGAATATCTTTTACTGACGGTTTTCCCCCGGGAAGAATAAAGCCCGTGGTTCCATACTGTTCCATGGTTATCTCGGGAAGTCTTTCCGGCAGGCACAATTCCGAGTAATCCTGCCCCTTCATGAACTGGCCTATATAAACCCTCATACCCGAACATGCTGCCCTCACTGCCAGCCCAAGTGAAGCTGTGGTCTTCCCCTTACCGTTCCCGGTGTAAACCTGCAATCTGCCTTGTCTCTCCACAGTTGCTATCCTTCCATCAGTCAACAACAACATGAGAATCAAACAACTCTCTGTAATCGGCCCACTTCTTTCTGTCCCAATGAAGATCGGAAGAAAGACAGCCTGCCGCGGCAACCCCCATTTCTATAGTATGATGAGTGTTGTCATGAACGAACAAGCCCTGTCGCCCAAGTGAAACCGTATGATTCAATGTGCCCAGATACCCTTCAATGATGTTAAGTCTGTCGGCAAAATCATGATCGTAAACTGGATAAACATTTTTTTTCCTGCGGATAGTAAAGCCTGCGATTTCCGGTTTCGGCAAATCTGTTTTTTTCAGATCGCCAATAACCAGCTCAAGAAGCTTGTCATTGCTTAGCTTCCATATTTCATCTTTCCCGCTGCACGGAATCTCAAAGCACAGGCCTGTTCGATCAGTCGGGGCCTCGGCCAGACTGTAGTTCTTCGGTTCGGACAGTCTTGAAAAACATGTATCTGCTCCAGGGAAATAGTGAGCGTCATAGGATGTGTATTGAGAACCTTTCACCTCCAGAAAACAAAAAACCATGGATCTGAATGACAGGCCATCAGCAGCTTCAGTTACAGAGGGTGGCGCGGCAGGTTCGAGAATTCTTACAAAATCTGTAACGGGAATCGTCGAAAAGAGGAAATCTGTCTCAATCTTTCCCCCGTCTTCTGTCTCAATAAGACCTTTCTTTTCATTTGCCGGTGGTATTACGGAAATAGCTTTCGTGTTGTAGCGGATACCGGCTCCATGTTTCTTGATTATCGAGGCTGTCACCTGTGCAATCTGTCCAAACCCGCCTCTGGGATAGTAGAAGATGCCGGTATCCCCGGAAGCCCCTTTCAGTGACGAGAAGGCTTTCCGGACCATCTTTCCAATGCTTCCCGATGCTATTCTTTTTCTAGCCTGTACAGGAGAAAGCTCTGCCTGGGGAAGCCCCCACAGCTTCCTTGCGTAAGGAAAGTAAAATCTGTTACTGATGGTTTTCCCAAGACCTGCAAGAAGAGTATCCTCAAATGTAATCCCTTCTTTTTCCCGTTTGAAAAGCGATCCCAGAGAATCAAGAACCACACCGGAGGAGAAGGAAAATGGAAGGTGAAATAGAAGATCAGCAGGCTTCAGCGGAAAAGAAATGAACCTTCCTTCAAGCCATATTCTGCCGTTGCGGGGTCTTTTCAGAAGATCCCCGTCCAGCATATCCTCTATCTTCTTCAGAAGATCAGGATCGGTGGCGGGATGGAGCCTGTGGCTGCCATAATCGAAGATCATGTCCTTGTACTGAAAACTTCCTGTAATCCCTCCGGGAAAGTCCTCTTCCTCAATAACGGTAATCTCGATATCCCTGTATTTCTCCTGCAGCGAAAGAGCGGTCCACAACCCTGCCGGACCTGCTCCCAGAATGGTAACTTTGTTTCTCACGAGCGAACAACTCCCGGATTGATGTAAGTTTTGTAGTCAGTGGTTGAAATGTACATGTCATACCACATCATGTAGTTCAGTATTCCCCACAAAGCTCTGCCGTGATCCATCTCCCGTCTGTCGTGCTGCAGCCAGAGTTTTTCAACACCTGCGGCATTGAAAAGACCGCTGGCGTTCAGCCGTGATGAACTCAAATACTCCATGGTGACCTCCCGCAGATCTTCCCGCATCCACCGGGAATAGGGCATTTCAAGACCAACCTTTTTCTTGTTGATGATGCAGTCAGGCAGAAGACCCCTCATGGATTTCCTCAAAAGAAATTTCTTCTTCATCCCGGGAAACTTGAGTTCCGCCGGCACCCTGGCGAGGAAGCTAAACAGCTCCACATCGGTAAACGGAACCCTTGCCTCTATGGAGTGTGCCATGGTCATCCTGTCATTCTTTATCATGAGATCATGTGGAAGGTGACATGAAGTATCTATGCAAAGCAGTTTGTTCAGATCGGAATCTGTTTTACAGGCGGCATAGATATCGCTGAAGTACTGTGCGGAATCATTAAAATAATCAAACCGTTCGGGATCTCTTAACACTTCCCGTTTAGCATCACCAGACAGAACAACCCGCCAGAAAAAATGCGAGGTGGGCACATTAAGCTCTGAGCCTTCTGTAAATCTCTTCGCTTTAAACTCAAAACTGAGTTTCCTGTTGGATACCGGAAGCCTCCTGACAAAATTCCTGATAACACTCTGCCTGAGTAAACGGGGAACGGTTTTTCTGTAAAGCTTTCTGGCTTTGCAGGCTGCGTGGGTGTCATACCCGGAATACACCTCATCTCCAGCCTCTCCTGAAAGCAGTACAGTAACCAGACCTGACGCTTTTTCAGCGAGAAGCCAGGTGGGGACAGCAGAGCCGTCACCGTATGGCTCGTCGATGTGGGCAAGGTATCGCGGGAGAAGATCAGCGACCCTGTCAGGCGTTACCTTTATCCTGTGATGATGTGTACCAACAGCCTTTGCCACTATTTCCGCATAGTCCGATTCATCAAAGGTTCTGTCTTCAAAACCTAAAGAAAATGTGTGAAAATTGCTGTCTCCACGCACCCGGGCCATGAGAGCAGTCAAGGCACTGGAATCCATTCCTCCGGAAAGCATAACACCCACGGGAACATCGGAGATGAGTGTGCGCTCAACTGCTTTCTCAAGAAGCTCTCTACTGTGAGACAGAGCAAATTCCAGAGATATTGTTTTGTCTTCCGTGTAATCGAAATCGAAGAAACGCCATTCTTTTTTCCTGCCGCTCTCCCACTCAATTGACATTGCTCTGCCGGGCAGCAGTTCATGGATGTTTTCGAATGGTGTAAGAGCGTCCGGCACATAATTGTATGACAGGAAGTGATACAAAGCCTCCAGAGATGGCTTTCGTTCAACCCCGTCAACTTCGAGAAGAGCCTTTATCTCTGAAGCAAACCAGAAACCTTCCCCTGTGGTGGTGTAAAACAGAGGTTTGATTCCGAAAGGATCCCGTGCCAGAAGAAGCTTCCCTATTTTTGCATCCCAGAGTGCCAGCGAGTACATACCGTTCAGTTCTTTGAGAAAGTCCTCACCGAGAGTCTCATAGAGGTGAATCAGAACTTCCGTGTCCGTCCCGGATTTAAAGATGTGTCCGTCCGCGTCAAGGTTGTACTGTCTGCGCAGTTCTCTGAAGTTGTACACCTCTCCGTTGTAGGCTATCCAGATGCTGTCGTCTTCATTGCTCATGGGCTGATGCCCTGATCGACTCAGATCGATAATACTCAGTCTTCTGTGAACAAGACCGCAGGAACCCGCAATCACTGAACCTTTGTCATCCGGTCCTCTGTGGGCCAGAACAGCTCCCATTCTCTCAAGCAGCCCGGAAGAATGGGACTGCTGCGGATTGAGAAGCAGCCCCCCGGCAAATCCGCACATATATCAGTCTTTTCTTTCGCGAATGTCCCCTGCGCTGAAAACTCTTTTTGTCAGAGCTTCGGCCACCATCCCCACAAGAAGTATTTGAAGAGACGCAAGCAGAAAAGCAATTGCAGAGGAAGATACGACTGGTAAAACCATGAGACTTGCGTCCGTATCGTTGGAAATACTGATGGCCATAACAACATCATGGATAAGTTTCAGAAAGCCAACTGAAAAACAGAATACCGATACAGGAACAAATACTCTAAGAGGCTTGAACAGCACGGACAGCCGAAGCACAAGCATGACGAAAGCAAAAAAGTCTACAGGAACAATCTTGGACTTTCCCTGACGCCTGTGGTAGTTGATTGGCACATATTCCACTTTGCAGTTGTCACACATGGAAGCAACGGTAATTGTCGAGGTGAATGAAAAACCGTTGGGATACAGTTTGAAATACCGCAGAGCCATGCCTTTCCGAAACACCCTCAACCCTGAGTTCAGGTCCGGTATCGGTCTTTCCACAATGTACTGGGCAAGACGGCGAACTACCCATTTAAACGGTTTCCGGATAAGGGGAACAGCCACCTCCGCACCTGTTCGTGCCCCAACTACCATATCTGCGCTGCTGTCTTTCATCCTCTGTATCAGTTCGGGTATCATGTCAATCGGGTATGTACCATCGGCATCCGTGATGACAATAGTGTCATAACTGGCGCTTATGATTCCCGTTTTGAGAGATGCCCCATAACCAAGATTACTCTGGTGGCGAAGAACCTTCGCGCCGGCTGATTCAGCAAGTGCAGCAGTATCGTCGAAGGAGCCATCGTCCACAAGTACTATCTCGCCGGCAATTCCTGAAGTATCAAGAACTTTCCGAATACTCTGAATGGTCTGCTTTACAGATTGAGCCTCGTTGAAGGCGGGAACAACAACGCTGACTTTGAACATCTTACTCCAGACTGTATGATTCATCGAAGAAAAACAAAACAACGGGAAAGGTATCAAACAGGCTTAACATATTATGAATTCCACCAGAAGCGGCAACACAGGAAAAACAGTAATGCATCTGGTATCCGCCCTTGCAGGAATTGCGCTTCTTGTTCTGATTGCATCGAGAGCGGGTTATGAACAGTTTCTGCAAAACCTGAGAAAGGTCCAGCCGATTGTGCTGGTTCCACTGGTTACAGTCTATTCCATATCCTGGCTGCTCAGGGGCCTTCGGTTTAAAAGAATACTTGCACTGCTTAACGCCAAATCAAGCCTGTTCAAAGCTCTTGGCATTGAACTTACAGCAGATCTGGCAAATCAGGTTATTCCGGCAAAACTTGGAGACTCCGTAAAGATCCTGTACATGCGCAAAACCGGCATGCTGAATTACACTTCGGGTACATTTGCGACCTTCCTTGTAAGAGCTATGGATCTTGCGGCAGTTATTATCCTTGCGCTTTTCAGCGTTGTGTTCGTCTCAGGATCAGTTGCGGCAGGCTATCTTTCTTACATAGTGACAATGTCGGTTCTGGTGGTTCTCCTTGTACTTACCGGATGGTTATTTGTCTTTCACCCTTCCGTCTTCCGGAAAATGCTGATAGGACCATTGAGAAAATTGAGACCTTCCATTGCTGAACTTGCTGATCAATTGAAGCAGAATCCAGGACAGCTGACTCTTATACTTCTGGAATCAATGCTGGTCTGGGTATTTGACATCCTCACTCTGTTTGTTTTCCTTCTGGTTTTCGGAGTAAAACTCTCCTTCGCGGAAACTGCCTTTGTCATGCTGCTTTCAACTGTAACGAAAATCCTCCCATTAACCCCTAATGGACTGGGAGTCTACGAAGGAATGATGGTTGTGCTGCTCACCGGGTTCGGCGTATCGGAAAGCACTGCGTTCACCATAGCAGTTCTTGACCATGGCTTCATGAATATCTATTCTATGCTGCTTTCGCTTATTGCTCTCTACTCCATGGGTCTGAACTTAAGAGGTATGAAACAGCTGACCGGTACGAAACAGAAATGAATTACAGATGATCAAACGAAGTACTGTTTTCACCTTCATTGTTCTGATCTTTTACCCGCTCTTTATTGTCGGCACCATACCTGAAATTTTCAGGACACCTTTCGATACGGAAACCATTTCCCGTTTCATTATTCCATTCCATTTCCAGGAGAACGCCAATATTCCGTGGGCGGTAATGGAGTCCACGAAGTGGGATATCTTCAGACCTGTCTACAGCCTTTCAGTTCTGTTTGACTATGTACTCTGGGGCACAAATGCCAGAATGTATCATGTGACTGACCTCATCCTCTCATGGACATGCTACATACTTGCGTTCTTCCTGCTTAAACGTCAATTCGGCTTTCTCACCGCCGCCATCGCTGTCTGCCTGTGGGCTGTTCATCCGGCACAACCTATGTCTCTTTTAAATATATACGGTAGAAATGACCGTCTGGTTACTCTTTTCACCGTTGCTGCCCTCTCAACCTATGACATTTCCATCAGTAAGAATGTACGGCGAAAATCACTTTTCACTCTTACTCTTCTTTTTACAGTTCTGGCTGTGTTGTCAAAAGATACAGGCATCTTCTATTCTCTGCTGCTGCTTCCGGCCTGGAGTTTCCTGGTCAGAAAAGACTCAATACGAAAAATAATCACATCCGATCACTTCCTGTGGTTGGGACTTTTTCTCCTGGCAGTACTATTCGTTGTCCTGCGGCATCTTGCCGGATTCAGTGCTTCTATCGATTCCGAAGGTATTAATCTGGGATTCAGGTATTTTCAGGGACTCTCCAGACTAATCCTGATGAGTCTCCCGATACCTTCCGGCTGGAGTCCAGGCACCACCGCTGTCTGCATGGTATCAGCTGTGGCAACAGGCGCAACCGTTTTCTGCAGAAAGTGTCCCAAAGCTATGAGATTCGGAGCTCTTGCATTCAGTGTTTTTATCTTTCCGTTTCCCTTTTTCTGGATACAGGAATCGTTCCTCTGGGGCTGCAGCCTGTGGATGTCGCTCTGGGCAACAGGCTGTGCGGTATTTCTGTATGGTAAATACATCAAACCTCGCGGGAAGAAGGCATCACTGGTCTCCTTAATGCTGCTTGCAGTCATTCTCTCTCTTTCGAGTTTATGGTCGATAAGGATAACCAGACACATTTCAGCACTGTTTATCAGAATCAGCGATATCGCAAAGTACGCTGTTTCCACCGAGGAAGGCCCTGTCTACCCGCAGGAAAACATCTTCAGTCAGTTTTCTGACTGGAGGGAATTGGATACTTTTTCCGACGAGGAACAATGCAAAATCAACAAATATGTTATCGAACTGATACAACTTGAAACAGGAAATCCCGAATCTGTTATTGAATAGCTGAAGCAAACAGACTCAAATCACATGTAGCCCCTGAAATCTCCATTGTACACAAACATTTCAAACCAGATAAGAAAACTCAATATACTCCAGAGTGTCCTGCCGTTGTCTCTTTTTCTGGCAAGATGATCCTTCCACAATCTGTCTACATGCTCATATTTAAGAATTTCTGTTCGCTCCACCCTTTCTCTGGTGAAGTGATCATGCCCGAGCCGGGCCAGCGAATCTTCAAACCAGAGAGAATAAGGAAGTTCTATACCGAAATTCTGCCTTCGATGAATAACAGGCGGCAATACCCGTTTCATGGCCTTTTTCTCAATGTACCTTCTTGTGAGACCCCTGATTTTGTATTTTGAGGGAATCGTGGAGAAAAACTCAACAGCCTTCCTGTCCATGAACGGAAATCTCGCTTCCACTGAGTTGGCCATAAACATTCTGTCATTCTTCTGCATGAGGTCTCCGATGAAAAAATATTTCATGTCGATCTGAGAAAGCTTGTCCAGCTCATCTGTGTAATCCAGGGAATTAAACAGCTCGGAAAAGAATTTCCCGGTGTGAGGATGGTTTTCCGCGAAGTGGAGAAGATCCAGTTTCTCGGATCTGTCAAGCACATGTCTGTAGTATAGATGGGCTTCAGGAGCGGAGAGCTCTGCTCCCCGTGTAAATCGTTTTGCCAGAAATTCAAAACTGAGTTTATTGAAAGACACAGGCAACAAACCAGCCAATTTCAGATTTGCTTTGCGTACAAATGACGGCACAAATTTTCTGTACATTCTCGAAACATGATTCGCCATGTGGGTCTCGTAAGCATTTGATATTTCATCTCCGCCCTCCCCGGACAAAAGCACCTTCACATACTTGCGGGCTTCCGCAGACAAAAGCATGAAGGGAATAGCGGAACCGTCACCAATAGGTTCATCCATATATGCCATCTGCCTGAACAGATTCCTCTTCACATCATCAGGGTTCACTGTTATTTCATGATGGATGGTACCCGCATACTCAGCCATGGCTCTCTGGTACGGAGATTCATCAAAACTCTTCTCATTAATTCTCAGTGAGAATGAGTGAAGTTCATTCCCCTTGCCCAGAACACGGGAAAGACCAAGAATTGAACTGCTGTCCAGCCCGCCGGAAAGAGTTGTTCCAACGGCTGCGTCGGAAATAAGATTCCGGTCAACCGCGCCAAGTATCGCCTGATAAAAACCTTCTTCAGCTTCTTCCAGAGTCATACCATAGTCCGGGTTGAATCTGATGCTGTAGTACTCTGAGGGAACTGGATTCCCTGGATTATCAAGATCAATTTCCATGAGGTGTGCCCCGTCAAGCTCATTCACTCCATGAAAAGCAGTAAGAGTTCCGGGAATGTAGGCCAGAGAGAAATAATGGAAAATCGCTTCTCTGTTCACAAGTGGCCGGAATTCGGGAATCTGCATAAACGATTTGATCTCGGAAGAAAAATAGAGCCTGTGATTCAATACCATCCAGAACAAAGGTCGTGTACCGTAGAAATCCCTGACGATGACTACCTTCTTCAACTTCCGGTCATACAGCACAAACGCAAACATTCCTGAAAGGTGCTGAAGACACTCCATACCCATATCCTCGTACAGATGAAGCAGAACTTCAGTGTCGGAGGTGGTATTGAAGGAAAATTTTTCTTCAAGCCTGAATTGGTCTCTAAGTTCTTTGAAGTTTGTAATCTCACCATTATACGCCAGCCAGATACTGCCGGAATCGTTACTCATGGGGAGATTAGCTTGAGCAGAAAGGTCAATAATACTTAATCTGGTGTTTCCGAGAAAGCAATTCTCATTAAATAGAAAACCCCGATCATCAGGCCCCCGGTGATGGAGAATGGATGTCATTCTTTTGCCGGTTTCAATATCAGCTTCAGTCAGTCTTGAACCCAGACTGATTATTCCGGCTATCCCGCACATGAATTAAACCTCCTGTGGTTAAGCTGCTCCCGAAGTTAATCAATCTCCGGTATATTATCCACCCTGTGGATTTGCATGGTAATTTCAATACCCGGACAGCAATGGTTGCACAGGATGCTCTCCGGTGATTGCAAACAGTTCTTCTGTAAAGGAGTTAAGGTAAGTGCTTTCCGTGATAGCGACAAATTACAACAAAGAGGATATGCTTCCTGATTTCTTCAACTCCATATACTCCAACGGGTTTGACAACTTTGAGCTTATTTTTATTGATGACTGCTCAACCGATTCATCCGTTGAAATAGCACGCAGGTTCCCATGCCGCATAATACAAAACGAACAGAACCTTGGACCGGCTGTGAGCCGAAACCTTGCCTCAAGACAGGCAAAGGGGAATGTTCTTGTTTTTACCGATACAGACATCACCATCGACCCCGGTGGTCTTGAACTCATAAATCGACGGTTTTCTGAAGACAAAGTAAAGGCAATGTTCGGTAAACTGGCATTCCTTCCTCTGCGCAATACAAGAATTGGAAGATTCTGGCTCTATGACGAAGAGGAAGTCTGTCACTATGGTGGTGTGAAAACTGGAATGGTCAACTGCTGGAGTTCCACACTTGGTGTTGTTGACCGTGATCTTTACCTGAACATCGGCGGTTTCGACGAATCCTTCAAGGGAGCGGATATAGAGGATCATGAACTCGCTGCAAAAATCCTGGACCACTATCCGGTTTTCTACGATGAGGAACTGACATTCCACCACTACTATCCCAGCACGAAGCTTGTTCTGAAAAAAATGTTTGTGAGATCAAGAATGTTCGCAAGGTCAACAAGTATTAAAGTGTACAAGGAAAGATCCTGGGTAAGCCCTCACAGAAATGTCAGCTTCCTTTTATCCGCGATAATAACAGCTCTGATTACAGCAGTTCCTGTGAGCTTTTTCTTTGTTCCGCCGGTCGCCTGGTGGATAACAGGTTTACTTCTAACTGCCATCCTGACAAAAAGCATACATCACAGACTGCTGTTCAACGCTGTTTTAGAAAATGAAACACTTGTCTTTGGAGTGTACTGCTTTTTTATGCTTTATCTGACTTCTCTCTTCGCAATGGCCGGGTTCGCCGCCGGTTTGCTCTCTGGAAAGAAAAGTACTCATGGGTGATCCAGTTGGAATGGCAAAGAGACTCTGGAGCAATGATCCCAACTACCTGATATTCCAGATTACCAACAGGTGCAATGCAGCATGCGAACATTGTTTCAACTGGAGAAAAGTCCAGAATCCTGATAACCTCCGGGACAGGGAACTCTCCCTTGAAGAGATAGAGAAACTGACGAAAAAGCTCCCGCCCATGCTGATTGTAAACCTGTGCGGCGGTGAGCCTACAATGAGAACGGATCTGCCTGAAATTGTATCCCTGTTCACCGCTAATGCCAGGGCAAAATACATAACAATACCTACCAACGGCTTTCTTCCGGAAAAGACAGAAGAAATTTTCGACAGAACATTCAGAGAAAGCCCTGACACCTTCTTCAGAATTGGGATTTCGCTTGACGGCTGGGAGGAAGAGCACGACAGAATCCGCAAACATCCCGGTGGTTTCCGGAAAACACTTGAAACAGCAAAAGTGTTCCGCAGATTGAGGAATCGTTACAAGAACTTCTTTGTGGAAGCAAACATAGTTTTCAGCAGAAATACCCAGGATACCATTGATGATCTTGTCAGCAGTATTCACTCAACTGATCTTTTCGATTCCATAGCTGTGCTTTACATCCGCGGAAACCCGAAAGATCCACAGTTGATGCAGCCTGACCTTGAGAAATACAAAGCAGTGAATCGAAAGATAACTGAAACCTTCAGGGTGCGGCGCCATCCGTCTGCCAGAATTCTTGAAGCACTCACAGAGATGGTGGTAGAAAAAGTTATTGAAGCTGAAAAGACAGACAAACATTGCTACAGATGTTTTGCTGCCGACAGGTTCACTGTGCTTAGTGCAAATGGAGATCTTTTCCCCTGTGAGATTCTGGAGGACCGTTTGATCGGCAATATCAGGGACCATGACTACAACATTCCTGCTATGCTTGATTCCAGGATCGCCAGTGAAATTCGAGAGCATGCAAAAAAATGTGTCTGTACATGGGAATGTGCCATAAACATGTCATTCATCTATCAACCGCTACAGGCCCTCAAAGTGGCAGGACGGGCCTTCTCAAATGCAATTCACCACAAGTAGAAAGAACACAGGCAATTAAGATGAGAAAAATGCACGTGCGGACGAAGCAGTTTATCACAGCAATGCGATCATACAGTATTTCAAGGATACTGGTTATCGTTTTTCTTCTGGCTCTTCTCCCGAGAGTTGCGATTACTCTTCTGGCACCTCATCCTCCTTCAGCTCACTGGGATGTTGCCCATGATGTGATCATTGCCAGAAACCTGGCGGAAGGAAACGGCTTCGCCAACGAGCCGGGGCACCCTACCGCCTACCGATACCCGCTTATCCCGCTTATTCTCTCTCTCTTCTTTCGTGTTTTTGGAGAAAGATACATTCCGTTTCTACTTTTCCAATCTATCCTGAGTGCACTGATCGCACCGATCATAGCCTGGATCGGCTACAAAGCAAAAGGAAAGCAAGTCGCTCTTCTTGCAGGCATTCTTGTGGCAGTTAACACTGAACTGATATCGTATTCGCGAATGATGCTGACAGAAACACTTTTTTCTTTTCTGATATGCCTTGTTGCTTTAATCAGCATAAAGATGATCAACGGGAAGAGAATAGCTGTTTTCTTCTCCACAGGCATTCTCCTGGGACTCGCGGCTCTCTGCAGACCGGTTGCAATTGGCTGGGGAATTCTTCTCGCAGGCATTCTATTGCTTCAGAAGAAATATAGATTCCAGAGAAGAGTTACGGTTGTCCTCGCTTTGACTGCTGGCGGTTTGATCACCGTAGCACCCTGGCTGATCAGGAATCAGGTGGTGATGGGCTCTCCGGAGTTTTCTACTTCCACCGGTATCACATTCTGGATGTTCGGTCACAACGATGCACGCAATTCTGATGAGACAACGGTTATTCCGGAAGAATTTGCCAGGGTCAACAGAGAGGTTAATCCAAGAGAGTACTTCTCTGCTTCAGGTGTAGACCCCGCCCGCATGATTCCCATATACAACATGGAACCCAGGTATCAGGCATATTCATTCGAACAGTCTGTGGTGGACAGAATTGCAGAACTGGATGAAGTGGAAGCTAACCGCGAGCTTAACTCCATGGCCCTGGAATACATTCGTGCCAACCCGTTTAAGACTCTTCAGCATTCAGTAAGAAATTTCTTCTATACCCTGACCTACACGGAAATGGGCGGGAGGATGAACATTATCCTCACACTGATGATGCCATTTCTTCTTCTCGGTGTTTACAGACTCTGGAAAACCTCACCTGATAACGCACTGATTATTATATCCTGTCTGGCCTCAATGCTGGTTGTCCACTTCCTTTTCTATTTTGATCACAGATTCAGAGTTCCATACCAGCCATTCTGGATGCTGCTGGGAGCAATTGGATTCCTTTCAGCAGTAAAAGGAAACCTTTCCCGCACTGAGAAAATACTCTTTTACGGATGGATGGTCGTTCCTGTAACAGTAAACTATTTGGTTCTTTATGGAAACCAATCCGGCTGATCACCAGCTCATCACGACAATGGAGAAACAATGCCTATAAAACTGATCCCGCTTTTTACTATTCTAGCTGTTATCGCAGGATGCACCAGTACTCCCCCTGATACTTCAGGCTGCCGTATCCCTTCCAATGGAAAGAATGTAATTCTGATAATCATTGATACTCTCCGATCTGATCACCTGTCATGCTTCGGCTATCAGAGAAACACATCACCGACAATTGACAGTCTTGCTGATAGCGGAACCCTCTGGCTGAACGCCCAGTCACAGGCACCATGGACACTTCCTTCACATGCTTCTATATGGACCGGTCTCTCCGTCAAATCGCACGGCACAACTCACATAGGTGGAGTCGAAGGATTTGATCTTCAGCTAGATCCTCAGTTACCATCACTCCCTGCAACTCTTCAAAATTCCGGTTTCCAGACTTCAGGCTTTATCAACTTTGTGTTGCTCAGTGAAGAATTCGGATTCAATCACGGCTTTGACTGGTATGACTGTGACGGAAGCGGGGAAAGAACCGTAACTGCCACAGTAGATGCTTTTCTCTACTGGCTGGACTACCAGGCTGAAACTGAAAACTTCTTCTGTGTAATCCATCTCTTTGATGTTCATGCTCCATACAACCCAATGGTTCCATATGACACAGCTTTCTGCTCCGAGGGAGTGGATGGTGTCTCAAGGTGGGATCTCTCTGAAAATGGAAAAATTCTGAATATCGAAGACTGCCAGCATCTTATTGATATGTACGATGGTGAAATACTGTATGTCGACAATGAACTGAGTCGTCTGTTCAGCGGGATCAGACAGAGAGAAATTGCAGACAGCACGCTCATTATCATTACATCCGACCATGGTGAAGAATTTCTGGAGCATGGCGGAGTGGGCCACGGGCACGCCCTTTACCAGGAACAGATACATGTACCTCTTATCCTTTCCGGCCCGGGTATCAATCGCGGAAGCATCTCAAATATCCCTGCAGCGCTGTACGATATAATGCCAACAATACTCTCATATCTGGGTGTTGAAGTACCTGAGAATGTTGAAGGCCTGGACTTACTCTCCCATGCCCCCGCTCAACTCAGGCAGATTCCTTCCGGAGGTGTTTCACCGGACAGATTCTTCCTGGCAATGATGTCTCTTTCCGACTTCCAGTCATGCGCTGTTACTGAAGGATCGAAGAAAGTAATTGCATACATGGGAACAGACCGGTTCATTCAGTTTAATCTGGACGAAGATCCGGAAGAGAATATTCCCTTAGCTGCAGATTCAACAATGATTGAGAAAGCCCTGTTCTACTGGGCAACACCCCGCCGGGGCAATCCTTCTCCCATTGGTGAATTGACTGATGAGATCAACAGCACACTGAGGGATCTGGGCTATATCAGGTAACCGGATACCCGCGAGTCCATGATATTCACCTCCAGAATATTCTACAACACACAGATCTTTGTTCCGGTTCCGGTTCCCGTTCTATCGCCCGATGACTACAATCTTTTCTGATATCATTCCCTGATGTCCCGATCCATCCTCAAACTGCAGCGTAACCAGGTGCATTCCCGAGGCAAGTTCACCCGTATCGATAAAAAGCTCGTGCGCACCGTAAGCCTCAATGCCGTTTACAAAGGTTCTTTCAAGCCTGCCTGCTGAATCGTACATCCTCAGGACAAGTGCTGTTTCGATTGGGGCATGGTACCTTAACAAGGCAAATCCTGTTATCGCGGGATTCTGGCAACTCAGATGGAATCCGTTTGATTCGGGGAGCATTTCTGTTTCATAAGATTCTACCGCCACATATGCTGGTTCGTATGCCCAGGTTTCGCCTGAGGCGGGGGCATAACCACCGAACAGAATGAACCTCTGATCCAGACTGTCATATGCAAGCTTGAATTTTCCTCTTCCCGTGGGATGAGTGACCGGCTCAGCGTCTGTCCAGCTGTTTGCCGAATAGTCGTACACCCATGTGTCTTCATAGTATGTCATGGTATTACGATTGAATCCTCCGAACAGCACTGTCGTGTTGCTGGCACTGTCAAATGCGATATCGTGCTGATAATTCGACGGTGGAGAATTTGCGGGCGACATATCAGTCCATGTGTTCGTTCCAGCATCGTATGTCCAGGTATCACCGAGCATGTTGGGATACAACCATCCACCGTGCATCACAACAACACCGTTTGCGCTGTCGAATGCCATTCCATGGCAGTTCCTGAGGCAGGGCTTAGTGGACGGATTCATGTTAGTCCACGTATTGCTGCCCAGATCATATACCCACGTGTCATTGTAGTACTGTCCAATAACATAGTTGTAACCTCCGAAAAGGATGACTGCGTTATGCACGCTGTCATATACGAGCCCGCAGTATGCCCGTGCCGGAGGGGAAATTGCAGGTGTCATTTCCGTCCACTGACTGTCTGCGACACTGTATATCCATGTATCACCGCATGCCGATTTGGAATCGTAGCAGGAAACACCGCCAAACAAAACAATCACGCTGTCGGCACTGTTGTAGGCCATATTGTGTCCGAATCTCGATGGTGCCGATATCGTCGGATTCACCTCAGTCCAAGTATTCGCCGCGTAATCATACAGCCATGTGTCGTCGAATTCCTGGCTGCCGTCCTGCCCGCCGAAAAGAATACAAACACCGTTTGCGCTGTCAAACTCGAGACCGAGCGACCATCTTGCCGATGGACCGGAAGGTGGATTCATCTCCATCCATTCATTGTCCAGAAATGCCCCGTCAGACAGATAGAATGCGCCGGAACAAAGCAGAAGAACACAGAAACCCGCCCTGGACTGTATGACATCTTTGCTCATGCTTTCCCTTTCGTTACTCCACAGCCTGCCGACTGTTTCTCCATAAGTTTCCCCAGATTCTTTTATGTTGTCCCTTCCGGGACGACGATATTATTAATTCATTAAGAGGTCAAGTCCCGCTTTACAGGCCAAACAAAAGGGGCAGGTTTCCCTGCCCCTTTTAAATCGTATCCGTTTTTACTGAATTGGAGCAGACAGAACAGTAAACTCACTTCTTCTGTTGAGTGCTTTGTTCTCGTCAGAGTTGTTGGGAACTGCCGGTCTCTCCTCGCCGTAACTCACAGTTGAGAGAGATTCTTCACTGACGCCCTTTGTAATAAGGTAATTCCTTACCGAAAGAGCTCTGTTTTCAGCCAGTTCCTGATTGTACTCCGGCGCACCGTCTGAATCGGTGTTTCCTGTAATCATCACAGAAACTCCGGGATTGCCGAGAAGAACATTTGCAACCTGATCAAGAACAGCTCTGGCATCAGACCTGAGATTGTATCTGTCGTAATCGAAGTAAACAGTCTCAAAGTGCAGCTGGGCATTGAGCTGGAAGTCCTGAACAACTGTTTCTCCGGCAACAATCTCAACAGTTCTTGACTGATTGGAGTATCCCGAAGCGGAAGCAGTGAATGTTCTCGTTCCCGCAGGGCACTGAATCTCGTATTCGCCCTGCCTGTCAGTGTTGCTCTGCAGATTACCGGACGCGGTCACAAGAGCTTCAACAGGATCTCCGGATCCGGCAGCAGTGACTGTTCCCGCAACTGTTCCCTGCACGGACTGCAGAGAGAAGTTCCTGGTGATGTTTTCACCGGAAGGTACTTCCAGCGTTTCGCTGGCAGGTATGTATCCTACTGCTTCAACGAGCATTGTGTATGTGCCCTTGTCAATCTGAACAGAATACATGCCGGACCCGATATCAGTGTTCACTCCCTCAGTATCGGAACCGGGGAAGGAAACAGAAGCATCAAGATTCTCGCCGGTCTCAGCGTCTGTAACGGTTCCCGAGAGAATCGAAGGATGTGCCGAGGTGTCGACAGAGTACATCAGGTTCACACCAACACCGTACTTCGGGAAGTATCCGCCCGGGAAAGGAGCGTATCTTGCTCTCTCTTCATCCGTCTGGCTTACACCATCCTGATAGTATCTGTGACCAAGATCATTGTATTCGGGGTCAAAGGAAGAGATACAGTAGGACCCTGTAATATCCATGGCAAATCCGGAATCAAACAGAAATCTGGCGCCCGGGGCAATCTGAATACAGTCATCAAACCGCTCGCCGTCACCCTCTTCAAACTCTCTGTTGAGAAAGTGGCGCCACTCCAGCTCCGCAAAAAGTGTTGTCTTGTTCATAGGATACTCTATTCCCGCAGCAAAGCGCAGAACAGCATCCTCTACATCCATATCCACCTCTTCAGAAGCTATCACATTATGAGCGGCATCGAATCTTCTGTCGGTAAATGTGAAGTTCTGATTGAAGTAGTGATAGCCAAGATTTCCATGAAGAGTTACAGCGTCAAGTTCCTTTGTGGCAAGAAAATCTGCACCAAAGCTCACGCTGCCTGAGTTCATCATGGGTCTTCTCATCTGGAACATAGGTTCATCTGTGTTCCAGATGCCATCCCACTCGTCACCGTTGTAGACAAAGTTGTTATCGCCACCGCTGTAAACGGAAAACTGGGCCCACGGCATCAGGCCAAACCAGAGATTATCAGCCTCAGGATTGAAGGTGTATTTAAGAAAAAGACCTGCCTCACTGAACCCGTCATCACCATCCCAGTCGCCAGTGGTATCAAGTCTGTTGTCAACATCTTCTCTCTTAAGCTGATTCAGAAGATAAGAAACCCGGGTTCCAAGCTCGAAGCTGCGACTTGCGCCATAGCCCAGAGTCAGGTAGGCCGTCCCGCTGTATTCAGTATCTGTTACTTCTGTTGTACCTGAAGATAACTGAGCAGTTCTTTCATCAGGCGAAAATCCGAGAAAAGTAAAGAGTCCTATGGAAAGAAGACCTGTTTCAGCCGGTCTGGCATCCACAGTTCTGTTCAGGCCCCTGAGACCCGAATATGAAGGCAGGGCAAAGGCAGAACCCGCAAGCCCCAACAACGCAAAAATAACAATAAGCTTTTTCATTTCCCCTCCAGAATTAATGATTGCTACGCAACGATGCCGCAAGTTACCCAGACTTACGATCACCTACAAGAATACTATAGAAAGCAGATGGAGACAAACCCATGGTCTTTTGACAGACCAAAGGTTTATTTATCAGTGTATGTCTTTACATACCAGGACACTCGGCAGCTATTTCCTCGCTGATGTTCTGGCTCCCGTAGGCTTTCCGGAAGTATGCGGCAAATTCACCGGCAAGTTTCTGAGCCCTGGCTTCATAATCTGCTCTGTTCTTCCAGGTGTTGCCGGGATCAAGCATTGAGCTGTCTTCTATTCCGGGACAGGAGGCGGGAACCATTACCTTGAAGTACGGGTCCCTCCTCATTTCGGATCTTTCTATTTTCCCGGTCAAACATGCTTCAACCATTTTCCTGGTCAAAGGGAGTTCAATTCTGTGGCCGGTTCTGTAAGGACCACCAGTCCATCCGGTGTTAATCAGATAAACCTGAGTTCCGTGCAAATCCATTTTTTCACCGAGAAGGTCAGCATAAGCCTCCGGTACTCTGGGCATGAAAGGCTGGCCGAAGAACCTGGAAAATGTGCTCACCGGCTCCTTGATGCCTGTTTCCGTTCCCGCGAGCTTGCTGGTGTATCCCATCAGGAACCAGAGCATAGCCTGCTCCTTTGAAAGTTTTGAAACAGGAGGTATTACGCTGTTAGCGTCTGCGGTAAGAAAAAGAATGATCCTGGGGTGACTGGAAACTGATGATTTCTTGATGTTGGTCAGATAGCTGAGAGGATATGAACCCCGGCTGTTCGGCGTAAACGCGTCGTCAAACAGATCAAATTCACCATCAGGGTAAACCATTGCGTTTTCAATGATGGATCCGTGATTCAGATAATCGTTATCATGGAAGCATGCTGAGTAGATCTCCGGCTCTTTTTCCCTGCTGAGATCTATGAGTTTCGCGTAACAGCCATTCTCGAAGTTCGCCACTCCGTCATCGCTCCAGCCGTGTTCATCATCTCCCAGAAGAGCCCTGGAAGGATCTGCGCTCAGGGTTGTCTTCCCCGTGCCGGAAAGACCGAGAAGAAGTGCGCAATCACCATCTCTTCCTTCGTTTGCGCTGCAGTGTATGGGCAGAATGCCCTCTCCGGGAAGCATGTAATTCATTACTGTGAACATGAGCTTCTTGATGCTGCCGCAGTAGGCGCTGCCAAAGACAATGCCGAGATTCCTGTCCATATCCATGCCGACCATCATGTTGGATGTACGCTTCTTATCTGGATTCTCCCGGAGTCTCCCTTTGTACTTTGTGTGATCAAGTTTCCTGTCCGGTGATGCGAGAAGTGTAAAACCTCTGTCTTTGAAAATTGAAACACGGGCGGCTTCCCCGGACCACGGACGAAACATGTTGTCAGTAAACAAAGCAGTAAGAGCTTTGTCTGTTACAACCCGCACGGGAAGAGCATACTTCGGATCGGCTCCAATCAGGCGATCTGTGATGAACAGTTCATCAGCTTCCTTGAAAACATGAAGAATATCGGCCCATACCATGTCAAAGGTTCCCTCATCAACAGGAAGATTGTTGGGACTGGTCCAGTCAACTGTTTCTTCGCTGGATGAACGCTTTACAATTACCGTATCTTTTGGACTTCTTCCGGTGGATTCCGGTCGGGTCCAGGTGGCAAGTGCCCCGCACTTCAGCACTATGACTTCCCGGCGCTCCACAGAGGTTTTAATCATATCCTCTCTGGAAACATTGTTCCTTACTGACGAATCTTTTCTGGAAAGCAAACCATTGAGATCATCCAGCAGAGACATTTTTCACCCCTCATTTGTTTCTGTTTACCAACTAGGGAACCACGAATAATAGCAGAGTCCCGGGCGGGAAGGAAGTGCCCGGAACAGACTCTATTAGTTATGTTCCGTAAATATTCTAGAATGGAGATCGGGTGAGAGACAAATTTACTCAGGCGGAAAAAGCCTGGTGCCTTTATGACTGGGCTAATTCTTCTTTTGTTACCACCATTGTAGCAGCAGTACTCCCTGCTTTCTTCGTAGGGGTCGTATGTGGCTCCGGCTCTGTAACAATCGGATTCACGGGCTTTGAATTTACAAGCAATTCTCAATCTCTCTGGGGATACGCAATGTCTCTGGCTGCTTTGTTTGTTGCAATTGGAGCTCCTGTTTTCGGCGCGGCAGCTGACGCCGGCGGGAAAAGAAAACTCTTTCTGGGTATATTGACAGCAGTGGGAATACTGGCTTCCGCTCTTCTCTTTTTCAGCGGACCGGGGCTGGTTGAATTCACCCTGGCAATGGTTATTCTCGGTCAGATAGGTTTCGCTGGCGCCAATGTTTTCTATAACTCTCTACTTGTTTATGTCACTCCTCCCTCAAGGCGTGATCTGATCAGTTCAAGAGGTTTTGCCATGGGATACCTTGGCGGCGGGCTGCTTCTGGCTCTGAACCTCCTGATGATAAAGAAACCGGGTCTTCTCGGAATTCCTGAGGGAACTATGGCAGTAAGGCTGAGCTTCCTTAGTGTCGCTTTCTGGTGGGCCGGGTTTTCCATTCCGCTGTTCAGAAAAGTTCCCGAAAGAACAGTTCCCGCAGGTACAGATTTCAGAAAGTTGTTCCATCAGGGCATCAAATCCCTTGCTGTAACATTCAAAAGCATTAAACAGCATCGAAATGCCTTCAGATTTCTTCTTTCCTTTCTCCTTTACAACGATGGTATACAAACAATAATTCTGATGGCCACCGTATTTGGCAAAGCGGAACTCGGGCTGGAAACCGGTCATCTGATAGGTGCCTTACTGCTGACGCAGTTTATTGGATTCCCCGGCTCCATCTTCTACGGGAAACTTGCCGGCAGAACAGGAGCTAAGAAGGCTCTCCTGATGGGCATCGCAGGCTACATTGCTATAATCATCTATGCCTGGAGAATGACAGAGACCTGGCAATTCTGGGTACTGGCCGGAGCCGTGGGGTTACTGCAGGGCGGGGTTCAAGCCATAAGCCGCTCCTTTTACTCTGTTCTTATTCCAAAGGAACATGCCTCGGAGTATTTCGGCTTCTTCTCTATATCATCAAGGTTCGCAAGCATCCTGGGACCTTTTATGTTTGCCGTGATTGGAGATGTTACTGGAAACACCAGAAACTCTATAATTTCCATCTCTGTTTTCTTTATTGCCGGGGGACTAATGCTTCTTACAGTGAAAGACACCGAGCATGCATAAAGTACTGAGTTTACTTGTTTTTTCTCTGTTTCTTATTGAAGAAATATTTCACCAGAGGCTTGGTAAAGCTGGAAGGCTTTCCTCTGTACCCGCTGACTGCGATGTGCTGAAAAACAACTTTGACCGCTATGATCTTCTCCGGCTTCTCGAACTGCTTTTTCTTGGCCTCCTTCTTTCCACTCCCGCAGGAAACCCTGCCTCCGGGCACGGCCAGCTCAGTATGATACTTGTGGGTCTTCAGATAGCCAGACTTTTCGGCAGACGGGTTCTTAGCCGCTGGTCTGTTCTTGGAATTCTTCAAGCTCTGGAAATGATAATACTTCTCACTATTATTCTGATACCCATTAAAATCTCTGCCGACGGATATCCACTTTCCCCAATACCCCTGCTCGCCCTTATTGGTGGAGTTATGTCCGGTATTCTTGTTACCATAGTTATTGCATTTTCCATCTCATACGGAATGAAACTCTTCTCGCGGGAATCCGGTAATCTTTACGAAACATTTCCTCCACTGGCCGATTCTGAAAGCTGGGCATTCAAATTTTCCAGATTCTCATTGTACACAGGAACGGCCGGAGTGACCGGTCTGTTTCTCCTTCTGGGTTTATCGCTGCTGCCTGTACTCTTCTCTATTTCTCTTATTCTCCAGTTTACAGGAGTTCTGCTTTGCAGAAAAGATACTTATTGCGGCCATCATCCCAGGGCTCACATACTATGGGGAATTTCATTTCTTATTCTGTATTTCCTTGCTGTTTCAGGAATCACCACTGTCAACCCGGCCCTTTAGTAATGCATTCCGTTCAGCTCATTCAGCTCCCGCTGCATCCCTCTACCGCATGGGAACCCACCGGAAATATCCCCCTTGCCCCTGCTCTGCTTGCGGCAACCGCAGCTCTTCCCCCTGAATCCGTGTTCCCGGAAATGCTTCTAAACACCCTGGGGGATACCGCGCTTCTGAATGAACTCAAAAGAAGAGATCCGGAGCTGCTGGGGGCAACGCTATACCTGTGGAACAGGGAAAGAACGCTCTACCTCCTGCGAAGCCTTAAACAGTGGAAACCGGAATTACTTACAGTAGCCGGTGGCCCTGAGGTTACACAGGACAACCAATCACTGCTCAATGAAACATGCATTGACCTGTTCATCGCGGGAGAAGGAGAATCCTTCGCAACCGATGTGCTTTCCCCCGAAAAGCTCAGAGCAATTCTCAAAACCGGCAGAAAACTGCTGGGACCTGTTGTGAGCACAGAACCGCCTGATCACTGGCCTGATCCCTACGAAACAGGATATATCACCCCTCCTGAGGGCGGATCTGCTCACGTTGAAACACAAAGAGGATGTCAATGCCTCTGCTCTTACTGCGCATACAGAAGAACTTCACCGGTACCCAGAATGATACCCGCTGAAACAGTACTGAAAAAGATCAGAGCGCTGCGCGAAATGGGTGCTGAAGAACTTGTATTTCTTGATCCCACTTTTAACAGCAGGCCGGATCTGGCCCCTCTCCTTAGTGGAATGTCCGGCTGCAAGCTGGACTGCTTCGCTGAAGTCAGAAGTGATTTGATACGTTCTTCAGCCGAAACAGATGCCCTCGCACAGGCGGGATTCAGCAGTCTTGAGGTTGGACTGCAGACTATGAGCATGGAAGTCCTGCATTCTGTCGGTCGGGGAGGGAATCCCCTCTCTATTCTGAGAGGTGCTTCGCTGCTGAAAAACAGTGGTATCACTCCGATTATGGATCTTATTCTGGGCCTTCCCGGAGACAACCCGGACAACATTGAACTTGCCGCAACCGAGCTTGTTTCCAGAAACCTTCATGAACAGGTACAAACTTTCTGCCTGTCGGTGCTTCCGGGAACTGAACTCCGGCTAAACGCGGAAGAGCTTGAAATTCAATACAGAGACCGCCCGCCCTACTCCATCACGCAGTCAGGACCATACACCATAGGGAATCTGCTGCAAGCCAGAGAGAAGGTTTCAGACATTCTGGGCTACGATGCCGATCCGCCTCCAAGACCGGTTCTAAGCAACTCATTTCCCGGCATGGAAGTGTTCATCCCGGAAAAAAACAGCATCAGCGCCTCTCCCTCAGTACGCCATGGTGTACTGCGCATAAACACAAACGATCCGTGGGCACACCGGGAATCAATACTCAATAAAATCAGGGAGAGAAGAAACAGAGACCCGTACTGTCCGCTGGATGCGGTAATCCGTTCGAAAAAGCTGTTTCCGCTGGATCTGCTTGATATGATATCAGAACTGCCCGAGCCGCAATGCTATACCACAGAAAAAGCAGAGATATACGGTCTGCCGGGTCTTCTGAGGCTGGCTGTAATAATGCCCCGGACAACCGATCCGTGCTGGCTGATGGAATGCTCCGAATTGACAGTTACCGTTATTGAATCAAATACACCTGCATGTCTGCCCGGCGGTCAGATCGGACTTCTGCTGAAAGGCAACCACGACCTTGCGCAACTGAGTGCTCTGTACTCACAGGCCCCTCATCTCGTCTTTTTCGCTGAAAAGGAACTTGAGATCCTCTGGAACCTGGATGTGCTGGGACTGGGATAAACGCCGCAAGCTAATATCGATTACCCGGATCCTGAGATTCCGGATTAAGTTTGCTGAAATCCAGTTTTTCATCCAGATTACCCAGATCCAGAATCCCGCCACCTTCATCAGGAGCCCAGCCGTGTTCTCTGGCATACAAGATCGTCTGTCGAACAACGTAAGGAGGCATGTAATCAATTACATGACTCAATGCGTGCCCAACCCGTCGATATTCAAGAGCCAGTTTCGTGTAGGTGAAGTAAGCTCTAACCTTCTGACGAGCATTTTCAGCTTTCTCGATGATTAAAATACCGTAATCATCTCCTGTCATATGACTTGCATCGCCAACGTAACGAAATTGCACTCCATCAACATCTAAAACTCGAGTCTTTTTCCTGGGTAATGCCATAAATATCCTTACCGCTCACTGCAATTACTAAAGAAGCTAACTAATCTGAATCTTGAAGAAATAGAAAGAGAAGCACTGACTTCCTAAAATATTCCTGCCGATCCGTTGTATAAACAGGGGGAATTCCGGATGAGACTTCCCTACCGAAAATTGTTTCAAAGGATTAGAAACTCGCCTTGATGTCTGCCCAGGTAGACTGCTCAAGAACAAGACCTTCACCCATGAATTCAAGGATGTTTTCCCATATGACACTGCTTTCAACGGAGTAGGCGGGAGTATAACCGCTTATTATGCTCACACCATCGTTAGCAACGCATATTCCAGCCATTCCTGCAGTTACGGAAACAGTCCAACCTGTAACAGGTGATGCGTCAGTAACAGTAAGATCATTGCTGTAAATAGCAAGAACCGGATCTGCCTGAGTCCAATCCGATACTCCAGCGCAAATCTCGTGAGAAGGCTCCCATCCATAGTGTGGCAAGATGGTTGCATTCACCGCAGCTCCCGAAACCCCCATGGCAGCCATCAGATCCTGTACCCCTGTTGATCCAAAGTTGAGTCTCCAGTCGGCAAGGAAAATTCGTGTATCTGTTACATTGTAAACATAAAGCAGTGTAGCCCAGTCGCAGGCGTCAGAATTACTTTTCCAGTTCTCAAGAATAATTACGTCAAAAGACTCTGACGCAAGTGCGCTATTGAATGTTACCCAGTCACCACCCTCTACAGCAGTTACAGTAGTGCCGGGCCAGACATCTTCAATCGCGTACATCACTGCATTGCCGTATCCGGCATATTTATCAAAGTGTAAAAGAACATTGTTCGGGTCAGCCACACAAATAGCTGTAACCACAAGAAAGATAAAACATATTGATTTCATCACAAACCTCCTTTAGTTAGCGCAACCCTTTTATACTAATTAGATCATATTAGCATGTCAATCCATGAAAATAGGAAAAGGATTTCTCTACATATCGGAATCAGTTCCCTGAGGAACGTGTCCGAAAATACAACATTGGCAGCTTGGCTTAGCGCACAAAAAGGGGCGGGAAAAACCCGCCCCCTCTGTGTATCCAGTCAGGTACTATCGAAGTGCTGTACCGAGTACGGTAAATTCGATACGCCTGTTCTGAGCCTTGTTGGAAGCACTGGTGTTGGGAACCACAGGGCTCTCCTCACCGTAGCCAATGGTAGTCAGTGTATTTCCGGCAACTCCCTTGCGTACAAGATAATCAAGTACGGAGTTTGCTCTGCGTTCACTGAGGCCCTGGTTGTAACTGGAACTTCCGTCGCTGTCGGTGTGACCGGCTATGCGGACTCTGACACCGGCGTTGTCTATAAGTGTCTGAGCCACCTGATCAAGAATACCGAAACTCTCGGGCTTGATCTGAGCACTTCCACTCTCGAAGTAGATGTTGTTGAAGCTGAGAACCTGACCCTCAACCAGTGCAGGGCGCATCTCAACATCAAAGATTGTTGTCTCTTCAGGGGTCATGACCTGAACCTTTACAACGTTGAGGTAATCCGCTGCCTCAACCTTAACGGTCCAGTTACCTTCAGGAAGTTCAATGGAATAAACGCCGTTGGCATTTGTTGTTGTAGTTCCCTCAAAGCCCTCAGGAAGATCCTCAACGCTGACAGTGGCACCGGCGATTACTTCGTCAGTCTCGCAGTCTGTAACTGCACCTGTGAGAATACCGTTATCGGGAACAGGTGTAAGAGCAACATCAAAGGCATGATCCTCGCCGGCGACAATCACTACAGTCTCCGACAGGGGAAGATACCCGTCAGCAGCAACATTGATTGGAACTGATCCGGCAAGAAGCTCTACAGAGTAGAAGCCGTCAACTGTTGTCTGGGGAAGAATAGAGGAAGCCGGGAAGCTGACTTCAGCCTCAAGTACCTCTCCGCTTTCTGAATCCGTCACTATACCGCTGAGGCTTCCATGGGTGGGAGCCTGAAGAAGAACAGATGAGAAGATAAGGTTGAGACCGATTCCGTACTCAGCGGGATAACCACCGGGAAACGGGCTTCTCTGGGTGCGATCTTCATCTGATACCTGGCCCGTCTGATAGAGACCGTGACCAAGGTCAGACCACTCAGGATCGAAGGTTACAAGAGACATTGAACCGATAAGATCAAGAGCTATACCGTAAGGAGAGACAAATCTGAATCCGCCGTCAAGGACTGCGATATCATCATATCTCTCATCGTCTCCGGCCTCTTCATCACGGTCAAGGAATCTGCTGTACTCAAACTCCACAAAAGGAGTAATCGCACCTGCCTGGTACTCTATACCGGAGGCAATTCTGATCACATTGTCGTTCACAGTAAGATCTACATCATCCGTGGCAGTGACAACACCGCTGGTATCGCGCCTGTGATCTGTAAACTTAAACAACTGGGAGTAGCGATGGTATCCCGCATTCAAATGAAGGCCAAGACCAAAATCGCTGTTGTAGGAAACAAGGAAGTCTCCTCCGAAGTTGTATTTGCCACTGTTAAGCATACAGCGTCGCATTTCGAACATGGGATCACCTGCATACCATATACCATCAGTACCTGAGTCATACATGTTAACGAAGTCGTTATCACCACTACTGATTCCAAAACCCACGGATGGCATGAAACCCAGCCAGAACTGTCCGTTATCTCCGGGATTCATGGAAATCTTAAGAGAAATGAGTGCTTCGTTCAGGGCGTCATCACTCTCCCAGTCTCCGGTGCCGGCATCGCGAGCTGGATTACCCAGATCACGCTTGTAACCATTCCACCAGTAACTTGCCCTTCCGGCCATCTCTACCATTTCATTAATACCGTAACCAAAAGCAAGATAACCTGTAGCATCGTACTCTGTATCTTCAACAATAAAGGAACTGCCGTCAATTGTTGCAGTTCTGTCATCGTTGCTGATACCGCCGTGGGTAAAAAGACCCACGGAATACTGGTTAGTTTCAATTGGCTGAGCGTCCACGACTCTGTTGAGCCCCCGAAGACCCCAGTATGACGGAAGCGCGCTGGCAACCGTTGCCGACATAAGCAGAACTGTCAGTACTGTAAGAATTAACTTCATAGTTCCCTCCTGTTTTCCCGGACACAATCCGGATGGCGCATTATTGCGCATTTACTTTGTAAACACAGCAGAAAAAATACATACAACCCGAAAACAAGTCAAGACCGCAAACCGGCTTTCAAACATGGTTTCAGCCAGTTGTTCACTACCTGGAAAACTTGTCCCTGATAGCTTTGGGTACAGGCTGTTTCCTGTCCCAGGCTACCGGGATTCTTCCCTCTTCCATGTGAAGAATCTCTCGCCCTTCACGGTGTCCCATTTCAAAAGCCTGCAAATTCAGATCCAGAAATGCTTTCGGGACTGCGAGTCTGATTGCGTCCGTCCAGATTTCCAGCTTGAAAAACTTGCTGAGCGCCGCAAACATTCCCATGGCTATCAAGTTCGCAACAATTTTCTGCCCGAAGACCTCTATGCTTTTATCCGTAAAAGGGTATTCATACACTTTACCCTCCGGAAGCTGATCGACAAAAGTGGAATCAACCACAAAAAAACCAGTTTCTTTCACCTTGGCACTGAATTTGTCGGCACTCTCCTGATTCATGGCCAGAAGAACATCCAGTTCCCGGCAATTGGGAAATAAAATGGGTTTATCAGAGATTATTACATCGGTTCTACTGGCGCCACCTCGAGCCTCAGGGCCATAACTCTGGGTAAGACAGACCTCACTGCCGTTGAGAATTGCAGCCTGGCTCAAGATTCTGCCGGCCAGGCCAAGCCCCTGTCCACCTGAACCGGCAAGTCTTATTTCGGAGTATTTCATTTCTTCACCTCCGCTGAAACACGGTCACAGAGTTTCCGATATCTCTCTATGTAGCCTATTTCATCGCGGTCAACAAAAACACCCCGGACAATCTTACCTTCTGTTTTCTCTTCGGGAAGCTTTTTAGCCTGGGCAATATTAATGGTATTATCTCTAAGCAACTCCATCATATTCACAGCGTCACCCTGCCTGTTAGCTCTACCGAAATTGGTAGGACAGGGAGCCAGTGCCTCAACAACCCGGAACCCGGAACCGGACAGTGCATTTTTGACAATGCCGTCAAGCTCTATCACATGATACACATCTCCCCGGGCGACATAATTCGCTCCGGCCGCCTTTGTCAGTTCACATATATCGAAATCAGGTTCAATCATGCCATAAGGAGTGGTGGATGTTTTAGCACCCTGAGGGGTTGTCGGCGAAAACTGTCCACCTGTCATTCCGTAGTTGTTGTTGTTTACAATAATGGCAGTGATATCCATGTTCCGCCGGGATGCGTGAATTATGTGGTTTCCACCGATTGCCATGGAATCACCATCACCCATAACCGCAAGAACTTTCAGGTTGGGGTTGGCCATTTTCGCCCCTGTACCGAAAGCAAGGGCTCTGCCGTGAGTTGTGTGAAGTGTGTTAAAGTCAACGTACACCGGCATTCTACTGGTGCATCCGATTCCCGAGACCATAAGAATATCATCAAGGTCCCAGCCCAGACTGTCGATAGCTCTGATTATGGAGCCCATAACAATACCTATACCACAACCGGGACACCACACATGAGGAAATTTCTTTTTAGCTCTCAGGTACTTGTATGCATAAGGAAGGCGGGCAGGCATTACATCACCTCCAGTGCCGCAGCAACAAGCTGCTCGGGTGTAATCGCGTAACCGTCATATCGATGAAGGGGAACTACTCTTACACTGTCGGAAGTCAGACGCTCCACCTCGTGTATGATCTGCCCCTGGTTAAGCTCAGGAACAATAATAACATCTTTTGTGTCAAGGAGTTCTTTAACCGTTCTGTCTGGAAAAGGCCAGATGGTAACAGGGCGGAAAATACCTACCTTTTTGCGCTGTTTGGCCAGTATCTGCTGAGCGGCAAGAGCGCTTCTGTAAACCGATCCGTAACAGAATATCACAACTTTGCTTTCTTCAACATCATGAAGTTTGTTGTTCTCCAGAACGTCAAGACGCCTTGTTATCTTCTGCTTGAGCCTGTTCATCTTTGAGATTACTTCATCTACCTTGCGGGTTGGGAAGCCATGGGTGTCGTGGGTCAGCCCGGTGACATGAAAACGGTATCCCGATCCGAAATGCGCCATTGGCGATACACCTGTGGCAGAGGTGTGATAATGCTCGTACCATTCAAGGGGCACATCCGGCGAAGACTGTGGCGTAACACAGATTTCTTCCTCTTTAGGGAAGGTAAGCTTCTCTCGCATGTGACCGATTACCTCATCCGGCATAAGGATCACAGGTGTGCGGAATTCTTCAGCGAGGTTAAAGGCTCTGATGGTAAGATTGAAGCATTCCTTCACATCAGAAGGTGCTAGAACTATGGCCGGATGATCCCCGTGAGCGCCCCATCTTGCCTGCATCACATCACCCTGGGCAACCTGAGTGGGAAGCCCGGTTGACGGTCCGCCGCGCATAACATTTACCAGAACCAGAGGCACCTCGGTCATGCAGGCATATCCAAGCCCCTCCTGCATCAGGCTGAATCCCGGACCACTGGTGGCTGTCATTGATCTCCCACCGGCAAGACTGCCACCGATAATAGCGCTTATGCTGGCAATCTCATCTTCCATCTGTATCCATTTTTTTCCAATTAGAGGCATTTCGCGGGCGAGAATCTCCGCGACTTCTGTTGATGGTGTAATCGGGTATCCGGCAAAGAAATCAATTCCGGAAGCAAGGGCACCGAGAGCTACAGCTTCATTACCCTGCACAAGTTTTGTCTCTCCCCAGGGAACACCGCTCATTTCTCACCACCATTCTTTTTTTTGCCCTCTTTGATGCTGTCTCCGCTGACATAAACGGCAAACTCGGGGCATCTGCGAGCGCACAAAGCACATTCGATACATTTTTCCGGATACACAACATGGGCTTTCTGATCCTTACCCATCTCAAGCACCTGCTTGGGGCAGAATGCCACGCAGATTCCGCAACCCTTACACCACTCGGGGAAAATGTGAACGGCGGGCCTCTTCTTCACTTCAGTTTCACAGTGTTCTTCTTTTGTCTGCCCCTTTATGGGTTTCTCAGACATTGAACAATACCTCCTGATGATGCGCAGAAAGGCAAGACCCCTGTGGGACCTGCCTTCCTGTGCGCTTATCGCTGCATGCGAACTATTTCAACTATTCAGTAAAAGGTTTCAGAACTTCAGCGATATCCGGTTTCCCAATTTCCTGAAGGTCATACGTGACCTTAACTGTGGGCTTGTTTATCCTGACAATTCTGGAAAGATCCATAGGAGTTCCAATAATAACCACATCACAGTCAATGGCGTTGATTGTGTCCTCGAGATCTTTGATTTGAGCATCACCATAACCCATCGCGGGAAGAATTACAGTCTCTTCCACGCCGGGGTAGTATTTATCAAAAGTGGCTTTGATTGTACCAACTGCATGGGGCACCGGGTTGGCAAACTCTGCAGCACCAAATTTCTCTGCAGCCACATAGCCCGCTCCGTATTCCATCTCACCGTGTGTAAGGGTAGGTCCGTCTTCAACAACAAGAACCTTTTTCCCGACAACAAGTTCAGGTCTGTCAACTGATACGGGGCTGGCACCGTCGATAATACGAGCGGCGGGATTCACCTTACGGATGTTCTTTCTGACTTCTTCAACATCCTCGGGGTATGCGCTGTCTATCTTATTAATTACAACAACATCCGCAAGTCTGAGGTTGGTCTGACCGGGATAGTAGCTGATTTCATGGCCGGGTCTGTGAGGATCGACAACTGTGATGGTAAGGTCGGGGGCGTAGAAAGATGTATCGTTATTGCCGCCATCCCAGAGGATAACATCAGCCTCTTTCTCGGCTTCACGAAGAATGGCTTCGTAGTCAACGCCCGAGTAGATAACATTGCCGTTGATGATGTGCGGCTCGTACTCTTCCATCTCTTCAATTGTGCACTCGTGCTTCTTAAGGTCTTCTATCGCAGCAAAGCGCTGTACCTTCTGCTTTACAAGGTCGCCGTAAGGCATCGGGTGACGAATTGCGACAACTTTCTTGCCGGCGGCCTTCAATTCTTCAACAACACGGCGGGTTGTCTGGCTCTTGCCGCATCCTGTACGGACTGCGGTAATGGCAATAACAGGTTTGGTACTCTTGACCATTGTACGGCTGGCACCGATCATGATAAAGTCAGCGCCTGCTGTATTTACGCGACTGGCCAGAGCCATAACGGTACTGTCAGGAAGGTCGCTGTAAGACATCACGCAAAGCTCGATGTTCTCATTGCTGATGATGTTCTCAAGCTCACTCTCGTCAAGAATCTTGATACCTTCAGGATAGAATTTTCCGGCAAGTTCCGCGGGATACTTTCTTCCATCAATGTCAGGAATCTGAGTTGCTGTAAAAGCCACTACTTCATAACTGTCGTCATTACGATAAAGAGTGTTAAAGTTGTGAAAATCGCGCCCGGCGGCGCCCAGAATCAGTGTTCTCTTTCTGCTCATATTGAGTCGTCCTTTCCGCAAGTTAAATAGCTCTTGCGGAAGAGCAACAGCGAACCGTTTGGTTCGGCCTCTTCCACTTCCTGTGGACACCAGATACTCTTTCTGGTTGGCATCGAATCTCACGCTTCCAGACAGAATTGTCAATGGTTCACCGAGATAAGTAAGCATGTCCAGGCTTAACTTCTCAGTCTTTAATCCCCGCTTTCAAGCAGGATGCAGAAACCTGTTCCTCCAAGGAAACCGGTAAGAAGTCTCATAAGGTTTGTGCTTTCATACAGACCCATGAATTGAAACGATCCGTCGAGGGCCATGGGAGCAATCATAAGCAGTCCGATACAAATGGAGCCAGGCAGCTTCCTGAAGAGCATCAGTAGAGACGCAAAGAATGTTCCCACCCAGAAAAAGGTGCACCTGGCGCACAAACCGGGAGCCCAGGTGAAAGAACGTTCCGGCAGTCGATGACAGGTAATGCCCAGCAGAGGTCTGAGAAAAGGCGGATTGGCAAAGGCTCCAAAAACAAAAACAGCACCAATTGTTATCAGCAGTATGGAGCCTGTTTGTCTCAGGTTAACCATCAGCCCAGGTATTTTCATCCCAGTTGAAGTGACTTTTCACTGAAGCCTCGCCCAGAATCTCAAGCGCGGCAAATTTTCCCATCTCAATTGAATGATCCATGTTGTTATACCGGAACAATCCCTGCCGCCCGCATGTAACGCAGTCTGCAATCTCTTCCAGCGCATCAAGAACCAGTGAAGTGTTCTTTGCATATGTAAGATCGTAAATTGGGTAGGCATACGCCCGTCGAATAATATCCGAACCAAGCACCGTTTCAGCAGAGAAAAGACCCAGGTGTTCAGCTCCGGGAATTGTGGTTTCAAGAAGCTTTTCTTTTGACATTTTCCAGATGTCATCACCCTCCTGGCAACTGTATTCAAAAACAACCTGTGATGGCACATCCGGATCAAAATTCCTGGAAATTGATAGCCTGTTGAACAGGTAGCGGTCTTCAGATGTATAAATCCAGTGATCCAACGGTTCAATATCACAATTGAGATGGACGGTAAGGAACACCAGAGCTCTGAACTTGAGGTTAGAAGCTGCCCTGTGAACTTCCTCTGGAAGAATATTTCCCAGAAGCTCAGTGTAGCTGTTGACAGGTATTGTGCTGATAAGCTTGTCACACACGATGTGACTGTTCGGAAAATTAATGCACCACCCGGTTTCTGCTTTCTTCAAACCGGTGGGTTCGGAAGAAAAGAGAAGAGAGCCGCCCATTTCAGTTATTCCGGATGCAAGCCCCCGGCAGATCTCACCGATACCGCCCCTGGGATAATGAAATGTGCTTACAAGGCTTCTTACCGTTTCCTTTGATGGAACTATGGTCTCCTTTATCAGACCCGCGAGGCTGGGAACTGTGATTCTCTGACTTGCCCAGTCTGCGCTGAGCTGCGACGGCTCAATGCCCCACAATTTTTTGTTGTACGGAGCCAGGTAAAGGTCATAGAGCCCTCGTCCGAAACGGCTGAGAACCCATCCTTCAAAACTTTCCTGCTCACGAGGGGCAGAAATCCCTCTGATCTTCTCCCGGAGAAAGCTCAGCATCATGCCGACTCCCCGGTGCAGAGGCATTGTTGAAAGCAGATTGCTGAAAGAAAGAGGATAGTCGAAGTATCTGTCCAGAAGTCTGATCCTGCTTACTCTGTCCAGCTCAAGCAGGTCGATTCCGGGAAGTCCCTTTACAAAACCCAGAATCAGGTCGTTTGATGTGTGAAATCTGTGAGGTCCCAGATCGTAAACGAACCCGTCTCTCTTTATTGTAGCTGCCAGACCGCCGTGAAAGGGTTCTTTCTCAACAACAACAACCTCATGTCCCCGCCGGGCCAGCTCTTCAGCTGCGCTGAGACCAGCCAGCCCGGCACCAAGAATTACAATCTTCACCGGATTACCTCTCCTCTTCGATCCAGATAATCCTCGTAATGTTGTTCGGCTCTAAAGGAGAAATTGCAGCAATATGGCTTGTGACCGCCTGAAGAAGCGTAACTCCTGTGAAAGCAGCATCATGTTCAAGCATAATATCGTAACCGACATTGCCCTGAGCCAGATAGCCCGTAGTGGCCAGAATGTAGACTGCATCAGGATCCAGAGGCTCTTCATTAATCATCGGTTCCTCTATCTTCCCGCCATCCTCTACCGCCTGATTACGGTTGCAGGTAAAGCCGGAGATTTCCATGTCTCTTCTTCGACCCTGCATACCGGTTTCCAGTATTTCAAGAAGCTCGGCACCTGTCACCTGAAGAGTATACAGATCCTCTTCAAAGGGAATGGCAGTGTAAATAATTCTGGGAGTAATGGGTCCCCGGGGAATAGCAGCACGAATACCGCCTCTGTTTAAAAGCCCCACATCAGCTTCGGTAGCCGCACGGATGGCATCACTCATGAGCCTTCCGAGGGGATGCTCTGCTCCGCCTCTGGGTATTTCTGTAACAGCTTCTCCGACCACTTCATCCATACCGGCCTCGGCTATTTCCCTGAATCCGCTGATAAGCTCGTACTGCTCCATATCAGGCCAGAACCTGTCGTGAAGCAGACTGATATACTCCTCTCCGTCTGGAAGGTCGTATCCAATAATTGATCCTGTTTCAGTATCCAGTGCCAGCCTGATATGCCCGATACCTGTTCCGTTGGCATAGCCCTGAACAACTATCGTGTGCGTAAGCGGGTTTACCCAGGGTATCCGCAGGGCCACATGAGTATGACCACTGACGATTAAATCTATCCCCTCAACCATACATGTAAGCTCGGCGGAGTTGTACGCAAAATCCTTTGTGTATTCTTCCCCGCTCTCCCAGGCTTCATACACCCTTGCGGTGTATCTCTCTGAATCAGGGGGGTGTCCGAGATGGGAAACCAGAACAACCACATCGGCTCCCTGAGCATACACTTCCAGCAGTGCTGCTTCCACAGCTTCAAGCTCTGGAGTAATCAAATACCCCTCAAGCAGCTCCGGATCAACAAGGCCGTAGGTGTCTGAGGTGGTAACTCCGACAAAGGCTGCACTGATGCCGTCTATATCCATGAAGATATATGGCAGTATGGGTGCGGGTATCTCGCCCTCCACTGTTGTGAAGTTTGTACAGATGACCGGAAAGTCAGCCATTTCCGACTTGAGGATGGCATTTTCCGCACCGTGGTCGAAATCATGGTTGCCCAGAGTCATCATATCGTAATCCATTGAATTCATCCATTCCATCATGAATTCGCCTGAGTTGTAGTTGCCTACAGGAGTTCCCTGCCAGATATCTCCCGCGTCAATAAGAAGGCAGTACTCTCCACTCTCCAGGCAGTCTTCCCGCACTTGATTGACATAGGTCGCTATCCAGGCACCACCTCCGATTCCCGGTGGGAAATCGGGATTCATAAAGGAAGCCTCTCGGGAAGCAATTCCTCCATGTATATCATTTGTGTGAAGGATGTTCAAATACACAACCTCCGCCTGAGAAAAGGCAGCCAGAAGGAGGAGTACCAGTGCAATTCTTGTCAGCATGATACCGTCCTTTCTAGAATGTCTTCGTCAAACCAAGAGTAAAGGCAGTTCTACTGGATTCCACTACCAGAGAGTCACCCAAAGTAAATGACGGGAGTCCATCCGCCTGATACTGATCCCATCTCACCGGGGAAAAACTGATTCCGGCATCCAGTGTGAGATCATCCACAGCCCATCCGACACCCGTGGTGATTTTCATTCTGTCAAGTGCACCGGCAAGCAGAGAGCTGTCGTACTCAAAGCCAACTCTGCCGATTATGCCGCCGGGGAGGGTATTCTCCACTCCTGCCCCGAATCCCCATGAATTCCTCATACCGGCATCCACATCCGCGATTTCAACAGACCCGGTGCACGACCACCAGAAATCAGCAACGAAAAGACTCATAAGCCTGTTACCGGGCAGATATCTGAGCCCTGCTCTTACTGTCATGGGAATTGTCAGATCGGTCTCAATCGACTCAATTTTCGTCTTCCAGCTCACCGGCTGCTCAATTCCAGCTGAAATTGAAACTCTGTTTAAGCTGACAAGCGCAGATCCGCGGACCACAATTCCGGAAATATCGGCGTCAATCTCAGCTTCATAGTCCATGGCTGTGGGATCGACATAATCGATCCTGTGATCCATGGATCTGGTTCCTGTTACGAAACTGCCGCCAGCACCAACGGAAAGCATTCCCCACTGTGTCCAGGCTGCTGAAAGACCAAAATCGTTAAGAATTCCGCTGATGTCCAGCGTTTCCTGCGCGACCTTCACATAGTCGCCGTCATTCATTACCCTGCTGTACTTGTAAGCAAAGGAGGAAGCTGCTCTCCAGCCAGCCGAGAACGCCAGATCGCCCTGCTTCCACGCAACAGCGGCTCCGCCGGGAAGAGGATGAAAGTTCTGATTAAAGCTGTGCTCAGACTCTCCCACCACCCCGCCGAAGCTGTCGTAAACTCTTCTGGTTCTCTTCTCAATATCCAGAGCCACTGCTCCGGTGATTCCCGCGCTGAAGCCTTCCGGGAGTTGGGAAGCCATGGCCGGATTCTGCAAAGCTGCCTGCGGAGAAACATCCGCGTAAACAGTGTTGCCCATGGCTGCTGCTCCTGCTGAACCGAGTATCCCCTCGTCTCCAAGCCACATTACCTCCGGCAGGCCGCCGGAGAGGGCCAGAAGGATAATCATTCCACCTGCTGTTATACCCATCAGTCCTCCTGCCTACCAGCGAATATCAAGCTGGCAGCGAATACCGTAATCGATGACATGATCACCGAAATCTGTTACCGTTTCATCCGGATCCCCCTGATAGTGATACTGATCATCGGGGTCCGGCCTGTAAAATCCGTTATGGGGAAAGAATGTGTCCTTCCTTAAAAACTTGAAACGAAGCTGAAGATTGTCCGAGAGAGTATTCTTCATGGTGACATAGAACTTTGTTCCGTCTCCATCGAGGAAATCAATCCCGGTATCCTCAAATTCCCACTGGCTCATACCGTTGGTTGTCCAGAAGGTACTTCCACCGAGAACAGAAAGCTCAGGGCTGAACTCATGCTCCCAGCGCATGGCCAGGAAACCGCCGGACATGTTTCTGTCGTCACCGTAAAGCGGGTTCGGAGTAAGCTCTACATTTCCATAACGCAACTCCATGCTGAAGTAATCTCCACCAACAGGAAGAGAAAATGTACGGAGGGTAAACTCCTGCGTACGGGAATTACTGGGCACTATGTCCTTGTGGTTGATTTTGTCCTGGAACTTGTACTTCAACCGGAATCTCACCGGCCACACGGGCCTGTATTCCACTTCGCCCTGGAACCGGAGGTTCTCTGTGTCGTAAGCCAGGTTCCTCCAGACATCCAGATAAACCTTCGTAAAGGTGACCTGCTGGCTGACTTGAAACCGGGTCTCCACATAAAGACCCTCTTCAGGTTTGGGAACAGGCAGATCCGCAAGCTGGGAAGCCAGTGGATCATTAAGCCTGTAGGACTTTTCAAAAACGGTGTCATCAAATCTGTGCTGCTCGGCAAAAGCCCGGTTGTACGGATTCATGAAGTCGAGGGCATAGTTGCGGTAAGAACCGGTTAAATGGAACCAGTTGTTCTGCCAGCTGGCAGTGGTAATGCTTGCCCAGGCTCCATTGTCCTGTCTGACAGCCTCCACTTCCGCGCTCATGTTTTTGTAAACAGACTGGGCTGAACCGGCGAAGTAACTCTGTCTGTCACCGGAGGGCATGTGAGCATACTCGGGGCAATCCCAGGTGTATGTGTCATTGGGTATGTCCATTCCCGCGACTGAAGGATTCAAAGAATCACTGTACTGTATTCCAAGTACTCCCACGCCAATTGCGGTTCCTACCGGGAGATAGTCTCCCAGATCGTAGAAGGCGTATCCGCCATATGTAGTTTCATTGAGAACACCACTGTATTCCTCCGGTCTGAACTCTCCCTGATAAAGCACATTGGGTGTACCATCCAGATTTGTAACAGCGTCCCTGGAAGTGAAAGAACCGAAGGCGTATCCCAGAACCGGCCCTGCAACAATCTGCGTTGCGGCACCGAAAAGCGCGTTCTGTCTGGAGGATGTCAGATCGGGGGTCAGCCCCCATGTTCTGTATGTGTTTCTGTACATCAGTTCGTCGGAGTTGTCTATTAGAAGTCCCTGGGCGAGTGAAAGCCTGTAGTTACCCGCTATCACCTGTCTGACAAATCCGTCATTCTGGAAAGAGAAGTAAGCTTTCCCGAGATCGAACCGGTTATTAACCGGCGCATCAAGACCAGCGATTAGATCGCTTCCCGCGATGGAATTTACTCCACGGGAAAGTCTGGCGCCTGCCCGGTATCTGTCTCCCGCGCCAACTCTGACCCTGTGGCTGAAACCACTCACATCCCGGGCCTCAAGAAGCTGGGCATACTCGGACTGGAGTCTTGTTATAAGCTCGAGACTGTCTATGGAAGTGGAAGAAAGTTCTCTTCCTCCATCAAGAATGTCCGAGATAGCGGATTTCATTTCGGAGATGTGTCCCGAAAGGTTGTCATCTATCCCGTCCCGCCCTTCATTGTCATCATAGATGAAGCGATATCCGCCGAAGAAATCGGTGGAAGAGTAATCAGGTTCCCGGGTTGAAATGTAGTCTTTCATATTGCGGTAACCGTAGTAGCGAAGGTATTCCGTGCTTCGAAGTGATGAGACGGATGACACCGGACCAAGAGTTCTCAGTCTGTTGTCGACCGAAGCCGCGTCGATAAAACTCACCCGGTCAAGGCTGCGAAGATCCCACCAGGAAACCTGATTGATGGGCATGGGTCTGAGAAGCAGATCCTCCCAGTACTCAACTGCGGCGTCTCCCGGACCATCCTCCTGTGCAAGCCTTTCCATAACATTAAGAATGTCCGATGAGATTTCCGGTTCAGGAGCAGGCAGAACTATGACATTCTCCCTGAGCCATCCAAGAGTAACAGGTGTGAATCCGGGAAGATCCACCACCTCGTATATGCTCTCCAGGCCTCCCGTGCCCTGTATGTAGTCATATAGAATCACTGCCTGTCCCGAAGTAAGTCCTTCCAGACCAAGCAGTTCCTCATAAGTGGCAGAGTTCAGATCGAACCCGGGGGGCACAGCGGCCAGCATTGAAGCAAGCAGCAGGCTAAAAAGCATATGTCACCCCAATTGCGTGAGACAGATTAAGCTCGGGGTGAGTCTGTACTGAGTAGCAGACTTCAATACCTTCCACCTCAGCAGAGAAACCACCGGTAAGTACCGCAGGGCCGCTCATGGCTCCGGCGTACACAGTGAGAGGTCCAAGAGGAAGGGCTCCACCGACCCTTACCCT
The DNA here is from genome assembly GCA_021107435.1 of Candidatus Sabulitectum sp. Lineage (GTDB taxonomy): Bacteria > Fermentibacterota > Fermentibacteria > Fermentibacterales > JCC-6 > Sabulitectum. The sequence goes on from JAIOSV010000089.1 coordinate 43,706, forward strand.
GGTTCCCCTGAAGTCCCTTGAAAGAGCGAATGCTGTAACAAGACCTGCCGCGGGTTCATAGGAAATTCCCGCATCCATCTGTCTGTGCATGTATTCTTCCGAATTGCCTATTCGAGACTCAAAAGGATTCTTTACAGCAGCGGCAAATGCCCATCTGTCGTACATGGTTACTCTAAATCCCGCGTTGACAGAAAAAGCCGTGGCACTTCCGTAACTGCTCACACCGTCTTTGATGTCGACTCTGGCAAAAACCGGCTGCAGACCGAACGAGAAATCTCTGGAAAGCTTTCCCGCAATTGTGGCGGCTATAACCTGCTCATTGTAAAGTTCTCCACCGAACCATCTCGCGCTTCCGGCAAGATTCCAGTTCTCTGTAACAGGAGCTCCGCCATCAATGCCTGCAGTGGCAAAATCAAAGTTGGTGTAAGGCATCTTCCCGGAAATTGTTACCGAGGGTTGATCCATGGCCGCCACTGACGCGGGGTTCCACATACTGCCTTCAAGCCCTGCCAGAACCACTCCTGTTCCACCCATGGCCATTGCCGGTATGCCCATCTCAAGTTCCTCAAAAGAGGCTGATGCAGGCAGAGCAAGTGCGAGAACCAGAAGGGTTGCTGTTATTGTAATTTTCATGTAATCCCTCCTATTCCAGCGGCGCCGCGATAACCACGGTCTCTGTTGTAGTCAGTCTGTCTCCATTGGGGGATACACCTTCAAGCATCAGCAGGTACTGACCCATGGGCAGATATTCATTCCAGTCATCCCTGCCGTCCCAGTTGAATATGTCACCGGCCGGAGAGTTAATTGCGAGATGCGCGAGATCTCTTCCTGCGCGATCATAGAGAGTAAGATTGAATCGAACTCCCTGGGGGCCACCGTATTCGATCTGCATTGTCTCACCCATGTCCGGGGCGAAGGGATTGCCTGAAACTTCCAGATGGAAGTAGTTTTCCACAGACGGGTTGAATATGATGATGTCGCTCTGATACCGTGGAAGCAGTTGATAACCGGAATCATAGGGCTCAGTAGAATCGTACTGCCCGCCTATTCCAATCATGAACAGTCTGGTTCCAACAGCAATGGCTGAAACATCAATTACGGTCGTTTCATTCACTCTGATTGGAATAACCGTCTGGCCGTTCCACACATCAAAGTTGTACCCGCCTCCGGCACTGGAAGGAGCTGTGGCCACTGTAACCCACTGTGTAAGATTTTGATTTCCAGCAGCTATGAGCATTCCCTCTATAGCTTCGGAAACCGGCTGATTCCTCACAAGCTGAACAGGCGCGGGCATACCTGGATTACCCACATAGCTGTAATCATCAACCGATTCTGGAGATATCTCCGTAAGGCCGTTGTAGACCTTTATCTCGCCTGTAATCTCCCACTCCTCACCGGGATTCAGATTACCGGGAGCTTCGTAGGCGTAAACATTTATTCCGGCAGTAGAGTCCTGTACATAAAAGCTTACTCCATCTGAGGAAAACAGTCCAGTTTCACAGGTGGCAATTCCACTGATCGTCACTATCTCACCCAGCAGATCCGGTATTCCATTCCCGTCACTGTCAATCCTTGCCTCGGCTATGGTGAGAACCTGTGCGCCAGCGAAACAGCACAGCACCATCACCGGCAACAGAACCTTGATCATCATTCCTCCCAATCCGGCCCCAGTGACACTAGCGGCCTGTTCTAATCTCCGCATTAGCCAGATCGGCTGCTCTTGAGAGCGCCTCTTCCGGCATCATTCTTCCGTAAAGTACAATTTCTACCGATTCAGAAAGAAATGCCCTGCCGTCATACCAGGCTGTGATTTGAGGCTCAAACACCGCATAGTGCAACTGTTCGAGAACAGCCTCCAGGCCGGGGTATTCTTCTATTTTTTCTATAACTGCCGGATCCTCAAGACTTGAGACACGAGCAGGCAGATAGCCGCTTCCTGCGAACCATCTTGCCTGTATATCCGGTTGAGTAAACCACTTGATGAATTCCCATCCGGCTTCCACCACACGGGGATCTTCATTCTCGAAAAGAATCACATTGGTTCCAGCGATATACACTGCCTGTTCACGCCCGGCGGGCAGCGGCGCTGTTCCTATTGTGAAAGTCGAGAGACCGCTCTCAGCTCTTCTTTCCATGTCACAAATCATGAAAGCCAGGCTGGTTACTGATCCCTGCACCTGCCCCACCCGACCATTGGCAAAAGCCTTCTGATGATCGTATCCGGAGGTAAGATATGCCGTGGAATCCACATAGAGTAATGCAGTCATGTACTCAAGAGCTTCAATACCCTGGGGAGAATTGAACGCAGTTTCTGTTGAATCAAAGTTCAAAAGAGATCCGCCCGCCTGAGCAAGAAGACACTCAAAATTCCAAACGGAAGTACCGAATGCAGTACCGCTTCTGTCTCCTTCATCAAACAGATCACCGTCATTATTACCGTCATGGGTCAGAATCTGAAGCAGTTCTCTCTGTTCTTCCCATGTTGCAGCGGGAGAAACTCCCAGGCTGTCGAAAAGCTCTACGTTGTAATAAATCAGTGGCACACTTTTGTTGAATGGGAAAGAGTACACTTTTCCATCAAAAGTGTTGTTCTCCTGAAAGACAGGGAAGAAATCGTTCCACATTTCATCAGTGTATGAGGGATCCGCATCCATGAGAGAATCAAGAGGAACCAGGGCTCCACCACGAATCAGCTGTGCTGTCCAGGTTTCATAGGCCTGGGCCATCCCCGGAGGAGAATCAGCCATGACTCCTGCCATAATCTTCTGACTGAGAGCACTGTAGTTGCCCATGCACACAGGCACAATCTCAATATCTTCATGCAGCGAGTTGAATTCAGCAATTAAAGTGTCTTCAAGCACATCACCCAGTGGGCCACCCATAGCATGCCAGAACACAACCTGTACTGGACCGGATTCAGAATCAGTCTCCCTGCCGCATGCTGCGGCCAGCAGAATTGCCACCAGAATCGCAAACTGATACCTCAGAACAGACCCCCTCTGCATAATGAAGATCGAAAATATTAACACATAATATATGACTAACCGGTACCGGGTGAAGAGCAGACGAGAAATCAGGCTTCAGGGGAATTCCCAGCTTGTATATGTTAGTACTGTTAGTGCTGAGGTTATTTGTGGACACGCAATCATTTGAGGAGGTATTGCAAATGAAGAAATTTACTCTTGCGACTGCTTTTATTCTTGCCGTGGCCTGCGGCGGCGCGGCACCCGATAAGGTTGTGAGTGAATTCATTACAGCATGGAACTTCGGGGAGGGCAGCAATGTCGTCAATCTCATGTCAACAAAAGCTCTTGCCGACATGAACGGTACAATAAATATGCTGAAGCTGGCACCCGAGGAAGCTTCCTCTCAACTTGCCAGCAGGGGTATCATGTTTACTCCTGTGGAGGTCGAGTTTTTGACTCCGGGAGAATTCATGGGCGGAATGCTTCGCAACGTGAACCCCTCCTATGCCCTGCCTGACTTCTCCAATGCGGAAATTGGAGAAACAGCAATCGCGGAAGACGGCAATACTGCTGTTGTTAACATCACTGTAGATGGCGAAACCCGGGAAATCCGGCTTGTTTCAGAGGGCGGCACCTGGAAGATTGATGAAATTCCCGAATGAAATGAAAAGCACAAATTTCCTTCTTCTGGAATCGCGAGAACAAGCACACTTGCATCATTATCGTGAAAGGCTATAATTTACTTGTGAGGTTAATGCTATGGGTATTGCTGGGCGTTAATCAAAAATAATGTTGCGTATTAAGTAATCCATTCTGAATAACAATTTTAGGGAGGAATTTACCAATGAAAAAGTTTGCTCTTGCTCTTGTGGCGGTTTTTGTTCTTTCAGCCGCCTGCGGAGGTGGCGGAACACCAGATCAGGTTGTGAAGAAGCTTTTTGAGGCGTTTGAGAATGCCGATGGCGACGCTGTTGTGGCCTGCTTGTCAGAAGAAGCTCTTGAAGACATGAATGAGAACGTAGAGGAACTGAGGGAATCGCCTGAAGAAAGTGTCGCTTTCTTCGCCATGATGAACATTGAGATTACAGAAGATGAAATTGAGAACATGACAGCGGGAGACCTTGTATCCGCAATCCTCGGCAGTGAGGTGTTCACTGAAGAAATGCCTGATTTCAGCAATGTTGAGATTGGCGAAGCCATCATCGACGAAGAAGACGCGAAAGTGCTTGTAACCATCGACGGTGATACTGAAGAGTTTGAGCTTGTCCTTGAAGACGGCAACTGGAAAATCGATGACGGAATGAATTTCATGTAATTACTTTTCTTCTTTCGGGCGTCCTTCGGGGCGCCTTTCTTTTGTGCCAAATACAGTTTGCCCCGTCTGAAATACGATTCCTTTCGACGCCTGCGAAATGAACACATTTGCATCAGAGTTACAAATGGCTATAATCGGCCAACGATTCTGTTTTCTCGGTTATCAGCAAAATGTTGTTCGGCGGAGAGGTGATGTTTGCTTTTCTGTACTTGACAGCACCAATCAGGAGGGGTTTTCAAATGAAAAAGTTTGCTCTTGCTCTTACGGCAGTTTTTGTTCTTTCCTTCGCCTGCCTTGGCGGCGGCGGAACACCGAACCAGGTTGTACAAAATCTTTTTGACGCAATTGAAGGCGGCGACGGCGACGCAGTTGTCGGCTGCCTTTCGACTGAAATACTTGACGGTTTCGACGAAGGCCTTGAAGAATTAAAGGCAGATCCTGAAGGAACCGCCGCCATGGCAGTTATGATGGGCATAGAGATCACACCTGAAGAGGTTGCGGATCTCACACCAGGCAAAGCTATTTCTATTATTCTCAGCAGTGAAATGATGACTTCGGAAATGCCTGATTTCAGCACCGTTGAAATCGGTGAAGCAGTTATCGACGGCGAAACAGCAACTGTTCCGGTTACTATGGACGGTGATACTGAAGATATTGAGCTTGTCCTTGAAGACGGCAACTGGAAAATCGGTGGCGAAGGCATGAACTTCATGTAAACTGCTACCTGTTTCGGGCGCTCTTCGGAGCGCCTTTTTTTTGACTGCTTGCAAGACGATACCCACCTCGAAACAAATACAGATCATTGAATTATATTCCAGCGCGAATTCAGAATTTAATTGTCTCTGCTTTTCCAGACATATTTGTAAGGAGTCTGCAAATGAAGTTTTTCTATCTTGTTCTTACGACACTTTTCATTTGTATCACCGCATGTAACAGCGAAACTCCGGAACAGGTTGTAAAGATTTTTTTTGAGGCCTATGAAAACGCAGATGGAAACGCTCTTATCAATTGCATGTCCAGTGAAGGATTGTCAGATATCAATGATTACATTGATCAACTGAAAGAAACACCTGAAGAAAGTGCCGACTATCTGTCCATGATAGGCATTGAAATCACAGCGGAAAACGTAAAGAACATGACTGCGGGCGACTTTGTTACCGCCATATTCAGCAGCCCTGTTTTTGCCGGCGAGCTTCCGGACTTCAGTGGCGCAGAGTTCGGCAAGGCAGCAATCTATGGAAACAGAGCACTGGTTCCTGTTACAATGGACGGTAGCACGGAGGAGATAGAACTTGTTCTGGAGGACGGCAACTGGAAAATCGTTGGTGATGGTATGGAGATTCTGTGAGAGATAAAGCCGGAGAGTCAACAGATTCATGCAATTGATTCAACTAATCGGGCAACCCTCAGGTAAGCCAATATTTGTCAGTCCTTTGCAGCCGGACATGTAGAGCAGGTGGTGGAACATTCGGGGCACTCATTTGCAGGTGAAGTACTCTTGTAGTCAGTCTGGTAAAACCCGTTTCCCTTGAAGATAAGGCCGGCACCGGCACCGATAAGTCTTCTGACAATACCGCCGCATTCGGGACACTCTGTATCAGGCTCCGCGGACATGTTCTGGAATTTCTCGTATCTGATTCCGCACCTGTCGCAGATATAATCATATGTGGGCATGGTAAACCTCTTTCTATCTTAAGAATTTCAGGAATTATACTACACGGTGCAACTCATTGAGTTCCCTTAACTGTCATCCAGCTTAATATTTCCTTTTGAAACCATGAGGCCTGCAATGATAACAGGGATGAACTGCGTGGCGTGGAATACAATAGCCAATGCTTTCGCCTGGGAATCAGGTATTCCTGTGATAGCAGGGAAAAGAACACCTATTGCGTAGTGAACTGTTCCTGCGCCTCCAGGAGTAGGTATAAGCATTCCGAAACCGGCGAGGACAAGAATCAGCGGCGGGTAGAACCAGCTCCAGGGCATTTCTATTGCATAGAACACAGGAACAACTGACAGACAGAGGGAAAGCCATACACCAATTGTTAGTGCTGATACTCTGACCATCTCTCCCGGGTCCTTTAGAATATCAAGACCGGTTGCAAAATCCAGCAGCATTTTCTCTATCTTCAGTGCAACCTTATCGAGATGAAATTTACGCAGGGGATATACCAGAAACCCGGCAGTGGCTTCATGCCATTTTCTTAAAGCAATAAGAATAAAAAGAATAACGATATAACCACATCCTGCCGCGATAAGCCCCCCCCTGACAGACTTAGATAGAGAATCCCACATGGCAGTCATTACCGCCAGAGTCAAACCTGTCAGGGCAAGCCCGTCAAACAGTCTTGCAATCACAACAGTCGCGAATGAAGAGACGAAGGGAATACCTGTTCTGCGGGAAATCAGTGCCGATCTTGCAAATTCCCCCAATCGTCCAGGCAAAACACTGTTGAGCATGAATCCGGTTAAAAGAGGTGGCGCAGCCACAGCCTTGCTCACTTTTTTCATCGGAGAGAGAAGCATTACCCACCTGTAAACTCTGAAAACGTAGCTGGAGGCCAGAGCGGGTATAACAAGCAGAATGTAACCCCATCGGGCATTGCTGAAAGCACTTCTCAGATCCGGCCAGTCTGTGTTCCTGAATGTAAGCCATATTGTTACCGCAGCGATGATTATCCCCAAAACCAGTTTAACAGCGTTCTTATTCTTTTTCAGCAAGAATTTCCTCCAGCCCGTAACAGATAGCGTGAAAGGCCACAAGTATTTGTTCCTGGGTGTGGCTGGTTGCCACGGAGTGAGACTTCCAGTGAAGGTCGGCCCAGTTCGGGTTTTCGCACTGTGCTGAGGTAAACGCAATCACACGAAGTCCCGACTCCCGGGCAGTCTCCGCAGCTTTGAGAATATTCGGGCTTTCTCCACTGGTGGTAATCGCGATAAGAACGTCCCCCTCTCTGCCCAGAGCTTCCACCTGACGGGAAAAGACATTCTCATAACCATAATCGTTGGCAATGGCTGTGATTACAGCAGGGTCCACAGTCAAGGCAATTGCTGCAATGGCTTCTCGATCCCGCCTGAACCTGCCTGCCAGCTCTCCAACAAAGTGAGAGGCATCTGAAGCACTGCCTCCATTGCCGCATACAAGTATTTTTTTACCATCGCCGAAACATCGGTTCAGTTCCTCAGTAATCTCCGCAACAGAGTCGACTTCCATCTCTGTCAGGAGAATTTTTGCTTTTTCGATGTATTCTTTTACAGCATTTTTTGCAGACATAGCTCCATTACCTCTTCCAGCAGCGGTAATTCAATATCTCTTTTAGTTCCAAGGGCTGACCATACAGGTCTGGGAGCCGATAAGGCAAGTCGTGTCCACTCTGTGGCCTTCACCGTACCTGTTCCAATTCTGTCCCGCACACGACAGGCAAGTTCATACGGGGTTACAGCGCCTTTGTTCACACAATGATACAGACCTGTTCTGTCTTTGTCAGCGACTATACCTGCCAGGCTCTCTGCCAGAGAGTCAACTGAAGTCAGACACGATGTCTGATCGGTTACAGCAGTAACAGTACCATCCTCAAGAAGCTTCCTGACAATCCAGGGCAGCAGCCCCTTTTCCCCGAAAAGCCATGATGTTCTCACAACAGCATTGCCCGGATGCTCAAGAGCAGCCTTCTCTCCTCGAAGCTTGCTGGCGGCATAGATGTTAGCCGGTTCTGTTCTGTCCGTTTCGATAAGATACCTTTCTCCTCCGCAGGAAAACACCTGGTCGGTTGATAAAGTAACAAGGCGAATACCGGTGGCAGCAAGGTTTCTAACAGCGGTGTGGTGAACATTCTCTGCTTCATCGGGATTCTTTTCGCAGTAATCCACATCGGTTATCGCAGAAGTATTCAGGATCACATCAGGTTTCACTCTGTTTACAGCTGCTTCTATACAATCGGAGTCAGTTACATCAAAATCGGGAAGGTCAAAACCAGTGCCGCTGTTTCCCAGAAGTTTCATTATTTCAGAACCAAGCATACCTGATGAGCCCACCACAATTACTTTCATCCTGATTCCCTTTGCTGAAGAAGAGGGAGTTCAGGCAGCTTTATATCGCCAAGAATCATGCCGGGCATCTCTCTGGTAAGCACATGCCACGGAATGACAGAAAACTCCTCAGTTTTTTTCTTCAGCGTTTCATCAAGAATGAAATCCTGAGGCGAGTGTGCATCACTGCACAAAGCGTGACTGAGTCCCTCTCTGAGTAGCTCCCTGGCTGCGGTGGCAAACTTTTTCAGCCGGAAAGAACGAGCACTGACTATTACGCCGCAACCCATTCTTGAAAGCTTTATCAGTCTTTCTTTTTTCCGTCTGCACCATGTGTACCTTTCGGGATGCGCGATCAGAGGGGAGTACCCCATCCTGATGATCCGTTTCAGTTGTATGAGAGTCTCAATCCATGTTACACGGGAGTCAAATTCCACCAGCACCCACCCTGTGCCCGGGTATCTCAATTCCTCCAGGTACTTTAAAGACCAGCCCTGAATCAACAGCTCTCCGGCAGTAAGGAAACTGAATCCGGGAGTGTACTTTTCTTCAACTCTGCTCTGAAACTGAAGCGATTTTCTCCGTCTGGCTTCAACAACTCTTCGATGCATAGAGCAGGAGAAGTGAGGAGTAAATACAATAGTGGAATCAACTTCAAGCTTGCAGCTCATTCTATGGAGCATTTCCGCAGCCTCAGAATTCGTCCCTGCTCCATCGTCTACAGCTGGAACTATATGCGAATGCAGATCTATTACTGACAGATGACCACTTCCCCTCTACAGACTATATTGCTCAACAGGGGAATATTCAGGATGGGGGCAGCGGTGTCAAAATCGCTTTTGTTTGTGTTGCTATTTTCATTACCATTCGCCTTCGGGGTTGAGGGAGAAGACAAAGCTCTGGGACGGTTGTCGATGACAGCAGACATGCTTGTTTGTATTGGCGAGGAAATGACAGGAAATCCCCTGAGCGGAATACTCATTGCTGGCGATACTCTTTCCATTAACGTAAACATCTCCTCTACATACAGTTATCAATTCATTGTCTGGACAGACTCAGCATTCAATTGTGTAGACTTCTGGCTTACAAATCCCCAGGGAGGAACGCCAAGAAGTGATATAGGTGACCATACCGCTCTGGCCATCATGCCGGACTCGGCAGAAACGGGAATATGGCAGCTTGAGATGGAACTTCTTGAGGGTGCCTACTCAGACACAGCTTACTATGCAGCAGCAATTTTCAGAAGATCAAGAACGCTTCAGTAAAGCCTTCATGGTCATAACCCGGCCCCTTAGAATTTTCTCGATGCGGTAAAATCCAGCAGCACGGAAACCGCATTCAATCTCTTCGCTTCGATCCCGTCTTCCGGTAATAATCATGCATCCACCGGGTTTCAGAAGGTGGGCGCCCGCGAATATGAATCTGTAAAGCAGAAGTGAATCTCCTTCCCTGGCTTCCTTTCGAAAGGGGTCTGGAGAAGTCCTTCCTTGCTCTGCTGTGTTGTACGGCGGATTTGCCAGTACAAGATCGGCACAACCTTTTCTGAATAAGGAGGAAACCATGTTCACGGAACAGAGAACCGGTTGCCCTGCTGCTTTGTCAAACTTCCTGAGAGCATCAATTGAGATGTCAACTCCCACAGTAAACGCATCTCTTAGATTTGCGTTATTGAGAACTTCACCGGTTCCCGTACCCAGATCAAAACAGATTCCGCATGAAACCGCACTGGCCGCTTCCGCAAGGAGCAGAGTATCAGTGGTAATCTCTCTTCCCGGAAAACTCAGCGGTAATACGCTTTCGCAACTGCCCAGGTCACCAGAGATGTCTCTACATGCCGCACATCATGCCACTCCTGGATGGCCCACAAGCCATCGTTTTCCACCATGTGAAGCTCCGCTATTCCTGCTGCGGGGGTTCCAGTTCCCGAGTGATATGACTGTGGAATGGAAATTGTATAATTTCGATAAATTGTAACACTGTCGCTGGGGGCAGCGGGATCAGGATTACCCGTATCAATCAAAAATTCAGCGGCGATTATGCTGTCTGCGGGGACAATGGTAAACAGCAAGCTGACTGTGCTGTTTTCAACAGCCTTTGTCCAGTCGTCGAAATTGTACCCGGAATACTCGTTGATATCGTTGCTGTCTGCGTAAAATACGAATGACTCTGTGAAACAGTCCATGTAAAGAGTTGATCCGCCATTCAGGGTAGACTGAATGTTCTCAACAACAATATCGGGACTTGTGGGGTCCAGCCAGACAACTCCTTCGTTGGATGGATCCTCAGGTGTACGGGGCTCAAACAGATTGCAGGAAGAAAAAACAAGTGCAATCAGCACTGCAACTGAAAAACGTTTATTCATATCTTCCTCACATTCTAATATTGAATCCAACAGAGGCTTTCCAGTAACTTTCTCTTCTGGCATTACTGTAAAATGTTCTGGTAATATTTGTGTTCAGGGTTCCCCCCATAGTTTTGATGACGCTTCTTATGCCCACATGGTGGATATGGTCAACTGTTTTGATAAACATATCCATCCGGTTTCTGGATGCATACTCATATGAATAGCTCGGAGTTAATCCCACTTTAGATGAGATATGAAAGCCAGAGTCCAGTGTAATCCTGTTGTTAATTGTCTCCTCACTTCTAAGAAAAATATTGTCATCATATGTTCCCTGATCGTTGAATGTGAATCTGTGTGAAATACCCAGTGTGGTACTGTCAGTGGATACTCTGCTCAGGGAAAATGATTCCTCAAGTCTTCGGAAAAGACGATCGCTGGCGCTGGCTTCCGGAAAAATGTATGTGGTGTAGTTCGCGGTAATCTTCATGTACTGAGAAATTTTCCAGTTGTTACCCAGGTCATATCTGTAACCGGGGTGGAAAGAATAAGTGGATGCTGTCTTTGAGTTAGCGCTTTGAGAAGCAATGAGATAATAGCTGCTTCTCTGCTGACCGGTCATTGCGCAGGTGATGGTAAATCGGGAAGAAAGAGGAATGCTGGCTGATATCCCGAGAAGATCTCTGTACTCATCTCTGTCATAGTCGTGGGTGTAGGCACTTGATGTGTCACCCTCATCAACAACTGTGTCGTAGGAATAAAGCTCTACAAGCCTCTGGAACACAACCCTGGCTCTGCCGGGTGTGTATGAAAGTGTTATGTTGAGAAGCTTATCATCTGTTGACTCGTCGAGTTTGTAAGAATCTGCCTCATAAACTTCAACTGTATGTTCTCTGCCTGTCAACGATTTTGAGAATGCAAAATTCAACTCTATGTTTTCTGCCATTTCCCAAATAAGATTTGAGCTTAGTGATCTTCGTGTTTGATCATCATTTCGGGGATCAACCTGTATTGAATCGGGAAATGCGCTCTTGTAGTAATCTCTGTCACCGGACCAACTTGTGCTGATATCCATAAAAACGCCCGGGATAAGTTCAGGAAGCTCCAGGCTTTCGGAATGCGACCATGAATCTCCAAAGTGGTTTTCCAGAGAATCAATCTTGATAATTGAATTCCTGTCTCCTGAAACTTCCGCGGAGATACTTCCTCCTCTGTACTCCTCGGGAAAGTAGTAGCTCATTCTGGCGGAGATACCGTCAGCAAAGTTGTTGGTTTCGCTTCCATAGGAACGGTTCTCCAGAAAACTGACAGATGTGTTAACTCCATTGAAAACCGTTTTATTAACAGTTGCACTTACACGGTAGAAATTTCCATCGTTGTCTCTTGCACCGGTTTCGTCAATGTAATCTCTCTGCTGAATGCCCACAGCCGTATTAGTGGTAAGCCAGCTGCCTTTTGAGTAACGGACAGCTCCGGTGGCGGATTCTGTTCTGTCATCTCTGATTCTGGAACCGAATCTGTCTTCCAGGGAGATACTCCTGGCAAAAGTGGATGACATCTCAACACCATTCAAGGGCTTCCAGCTGATCCAGCCGCTTCCCGTTCTGAAATCAGTAAACTGATTCAAACCATCTGCCCTCTTCGCGGAGAAAGAGCCGTTTCCGTTTAAGCTCACGGTGCGTGAAATCGCATTAGAAACCGAAAAACTGTTGGTTAGAGTGGTTGTTTCCTTAGTCTGCTCCATATTAAGATTGTAGGTGAAATCCCAGCCCGCCGCAGTTAAAACAATCGCAAGAACTAAATAGATAAATCTCAAACTTTCGCCTTTCCTGCAAGCTCCGCGAACTTCTCCGGTTCAATTCTCTCAGCTCTGAGATCAGGATCAATGTTCGCAGCCTCTAACATAGCCATTGAATCAGTCTTTCCGAATACCCTGGTGAGACAGTTAATCACTTTCTTCCTTCTGCCTGAGAAAGCAGCCCTTACAATCCTGGCAAAAATAGCATATTCATCTCTGTTGAGGAGCATATCCTTTCTTCTTTTGAGAATGACAACGCTGGAATCAACATTAGGTCTGGGCATGAAATCCCCGGGATTAAGATCAAAAAGTTTCTCGACAGTAAACCAGGGCCATACCAGCAGAGACAGTCGACCGTAATTTCTCCCGCCATCCAGGCAGGCAAGCCGTGTAGCCATCTCTTTCTGAAACATGAGAACGGCTTTTTCAACTTCGTCAAACTGCGGTTCGCAGAGAGTGAAAACAGTCTGAGAAGAGATGTTGTAAGGCAGATTGGATGCCACTGCGGAAAATGGGTAACCTGGAATACTTCTGGGATCTACTGAAAGAAAGTCGCCTGTTACCAGCCCCACACCGGGATATTCTCGTTTCAGCCACTCGGACATGGGCTCACTCAGTTCAATGGCGGACAAATTGTGTCCGGCGCGAACCAGTCCATTCGTAAGAGCTCCAAGACCTGGACCAATCTCCAGAACAGTACCGGATACTTCACCCAGAGCATTTACTATCCGTCGAACTGCCAGGGGGTTAACAAGAAAGTTCTGCCCTTTCGACTTATCCGGTCTTAGCTCCAGTTCGTTCAGCGCTTGTCTTGTTTGACTGATATTCATTTTATCAGCGTATCCTCAATGGCATCTGAAGCCTCTCTGCCAGGGCTGTCACGCGGTGCATATCAGCTCCTGAATTTTTAACAACGGAAACCCTGGCCCTGATACAAGTGGTCTTTACCAGCTTGATAAACTTCATCAGGTGCTCCCAGGGATCTTCAACTGTGGATGGACACACTCTGTTGTACTCTCTGGCCCCGGAAGCATTCAAACTGATGTTCACCGAGTCGAAACAGCGCAGAAGCGTTACAACCTGCCGATCGCTGAGAAAGGAGGTGCAGAGGCCGTTGGTATTCAATCGGGTTTTTACTCCTCTGGCTCCAGCCGCCGTGGCGCTCGTCATGAGAAGGTCAGTTCTAAGTGTGGGTTCTCCAAAACCGCAGAATACAAGCTCCTTAAAACCCTCAATTGGAAACGCTTCAATAGTGGAGAGAACAAGGCTTTTAGAAGGGTCTTCTCTGTGCCTGAGGCTGTAACCGGCAATGCCGTCGGCAGATTTCCTGATGCAAAATCCACAGTTGTTCTGACATCTTGAAGTAAGATTGACGTAAAGGGAATCTCCATAACGGTAAACAATATCTGCCCTTCTGTTTCCCGGGTGAAGCCTGTATGCCCTCATGGCATTCTCCCAGAGGATGTACGAGGTGTTCTCTATAGACATGTTATCACCCCAAAGTTCCCTGATTTTCATGATGATAAACCCGGTAAAGGCCGGTTGATTCCTTCTGCCCCTGAAAGGCTCCGGAGGCAGAAAAGGTGAATCCGTCTCAACAAGAAGTCTGTCTCTGGGAATCCTGGGAATCAGTCCACGAAGCTTGTTGCTTTTTTTATAGGTCAGAGGACCATCGACTCCGATATAGAAGCCTCTGGCAACAGCTATGTCTGTAAGCGACTCATCACCGCCCCAGCAGTGCAGTATCACAGGTACCGATAAAGATGATGGCAGCTGGTTGAGAACTTCAGACTCTGCCCCCCGTGAATGTACTATCAGAGGATAGCCGATTGACTCCGCAAGCTCAATATGCCGGTGAAACCACCGGATCTGTTTCGCCGGTTCGAAAGTTCCGTGATGATAATCAAGACCAGTTTCCCCCACTGCAACGGTATTGGGTCGAAGCAGCACATGCTTAATGGCAAGCCATTCCGCTTCACCGATACTCTCCTCAGGCAAATGCTCAGGGTGAAACGCTGCCGCAGAGAAGAGGTTATATTTCTCGGCAATATCCGCAGATCTCTCTGCCGTCTCGACATCAATGGAAGGTATCATAATGTGACTGATTCCAGCTTTTCCTGAATCAGTAACCACTGCATCCAGATCTTCGTTAAAGTGGTGAAAGTGCAGGTGGCAATGGCTGTCAAATCCCAGTGTCATGACAAACCTCAACGCCAGATGACATCGTCACGTCCGGGGCCTGTGGAAATCGATGTAATTGGAACATCCACAATCTTCTCTACTGCAAGGACGTACTGCTTTGCTTCCACCGGAAGGTTTTCCCATTCAGTCTCTCCACGTATGTTCCTCGTCCAGCCGGCAAGAGTTTCATAGACAGGAACCAGTTCGTCCATTGATCGTCCGGTGGTGAATTTGCCGCCTTCATATCCCGTACAGATTTTCAACTGATCAAAGCCACTCAAAACATCGAGAAGTGTCAGTGTAATGGAAGTGCAGCCATTGATTCTTGCCGAATATTCCGCAAGCACGCAGTCAAGCCATCCACATCTTCTGGGTCTTCCTGTGGTAGTTCCAAACTCATGCCCTGCCTGACGTATCCTCTCTCCAGTCTCATTGTTCAGTTCGGTGGGGAAGGGACCTGCTCCAACTCTGGTGGTGTATGCCTTGAGAATTCCTGTAACCTCAGTCACCATTGTGGGGCCGAATCCAAGACTGGTGCATGCAGCCCCGGAAACACACTGCCCGCAGGTGACAAAGGGATAAGAACCATGATCGGGGTCGAGGAGTGACCCCTGGGCACCCTCTGCTATCACCAATCCATTATCTTTAAGAACATGGCTGATGGAAAGTGAAACATCATCGCAGTAACGGGAAACTTCTCTGGTTGCTTCAATGAATTTCTCAGCGGAAGAGTGAAGTTCTTCAATCTTTGCCTGGCTTATATTCAGGGATTTTATTGCTTCATTTGTGTGGAAATCTACAAGAGTCCTGAAGGTCTCAGTGTTGAACACATCTTCGAGTCGGATTGCGTTGCGCCTGTATTTTCTCTCGTAAGTAGGACCAATCCCCCGGCCTGTAGTTCCAATCTTTCCGCCTGCCAGATCCGATTCATTCTGCTTTTCCACACACTTGTATCCAGGATGAGTAAGGTTGATTTTACCTGAAATCTTCAATCTGCCGTCAACCGGAATGCCATTATCCTCCAGTGACTTGATCTCCTCAAGGATTGAAACGGGATCCATTGCACATGCGGAACCTATCATTCCTGTAACGCCTCTGCGAACAAGGCCGGAAGGAAGCAGATGAAGGGCAAATCTTTTACCATCCGCTTCAACTGTGTGACCTGCATTGGCACCTCCGCTGAACCTTGCTACAACCACAGCGTTCTCCGCCATGTGATCGACCATCTTTCCCTTTCCCTCGTCTCCCCACTGAAGGCCAACAACTATACTAACAGGCATTATCAGCTCCCCGCTGAAAGTGTGGCGGTGGCTGTGGCCAGCCACTTGCAAAGCTCATTGATTCCACTGCCGTCAACTGAGGAAACCGGAATAACAGGTCCCAGCTCACCGGCAATTCTTACAGACTGTGCCAATTTATTTCTTTTCAGTTTATCGCTTTTAGTTAAAGCTACAATGTATGGTTTGCCTCCTTCCATGAGAAACCTTGCCATGGAAAGATCGTTCTCCATTTCCGGATGCCTGGCATCCACCAGAAGCACAGTTCCCCGAAGAGGTTTTCTTTCCCGGAGGTACCAGCCAATCCAACCAATCCATTGTTTACGCAGTCTTTCCGGGGCTTTGGCAAAACCATATCCGGGAAGATCTGCAATGTAGAAATTTTTGTTTGTGGTAAAGATGTTTATGTACTGGGTACAGCCGGGTCTGGAACTCGTTCTGGCAATCTTTGATCCGCCTGCCAGCTTGTTGATAAGAGACGATTTACCCACATTGGATCTTCCGATAAAAGCCATTTCCGGCAGACCATCGGTGGGCAGACCGGTTCTGCCAGGGCAACTTTTAAGAAACTGGATATGCAATTTCGCCAAGTCAGACAGCTTCCTTCCGGATATCCTGCACAACCATCTCAGGCAACTCTCCATCCAGAACACACTTCTCATTTATGATCAATTCGCTGAAAGGCTGCTTTCTTGATGGTGTTGTGTACATAGGTTCAAGGAGTATCCGTTCCACAATGGAACGCAGCCCCCGTGCACCGCTCTGACTTTTTTTAGCTTCCCTGGCAATAGCCAGAAGAGCATCATCTGTAATCCGCAGGTCAACGCCCTCAAGGTTGAACATGTATCTGTACTGCTTGACAAGAGCATTTTTAGGCTCTGTCAGTACACGGATAAGATCTTTCTCTGAAAGATCATCCAGAGTGACCACAACTGGCAGGCGCCCAACCAGCTCAGGGATTATACCGTAGTGAACCAGATCATGTGCTTCGATCTTTCTGAGAATTTTTGTTCCTTCAAATTCTTCTTCATTGCCCAGCTCGGCGTTGAATCCCAGAGAAGATCTCCGGACTCTCTTTGAAATAATCTTTTCTATACCGTGGAAAGCTCCACCGCAAATAAACAAAATCCCGGTAGTATCCACCTGAATGTGATCCTGATAGGGGTGTTTCCGGCCACCGCCTGGCGGAACTCCGGCAACTGTACCCTCAATCATCTTCAGAAGAGCCTGCTGAACACCCTCACCTGAGACATCTCTTGTTATTGAGGAATTCTCTGATTTTCTCGCGATTTTATCTATCTCATCAATGTAGATGATTCCGTGCTCCGCGAGATCCACATCCATATCTGTAACCTGAAGAAGTCTGAGAAGAATATTCTCTACATCTTCCCCAACATATCCGGCTTCAGTAAGCGTTGTTGCGTCCGCGATGGCAAAGGGCACATCAAGTATCTTTGCGAGAGTTCTGGCCAGGAGCGTTTTGCCAACTCCGGTAGGTCCAAGCAGAACAATGTTGCTCTTCTCAAGTTCAACAGAAGCAGTACTGTCATGTTTGCTCTGAAGTCTTCTGTAATGATTGTAGACCGCTACTGATAGAACTTTCTTCGCTTCATCCTGTCCGACCACATGCTGATCAAGCTGTTCCTTGATCTCTACGGGTGTAGGCAGATCACTTTTAAGAAAATCGGGTTTACTGCCACCCTTCTTCTCGCTGGTTTCTTCCACAATTTCATGGCAGTAGCGCACACAGTCGTCACAGATAAAAACACCTGGACCCTGAATGAGGTTATTCACCTCTGCGGCGGATCTGTTACAGAATGAACATCGGTTCTCTTTGGGCATTTTCAGTCTCGATTCGTCAAAATATTGTCAACTATTCCGTAATCCAATGCTTCTTTCGCGTCCATCCAGAAATTTCTATCACTATCCAGGTTAACCCTCTCAACACCCTGTCCTGTGTGATACGACAGGATCTGATCCATCTGCTCACGGATTTTAAGGATTTCTCTTGCTTCTATCTGGATGTCCGCAGACTGTCCTCTGGCACCACCGCTGGGCTGGTGAATCATGACTCTGGCGTGGGGCAGAATACTTCTCTTTCCCTTTGCCCCTGCCGCGAGAAGAACGGAGGCCATTGAAGCGGCGCTTCCCATGCAGAAGGTGGAAATATCCGGCTTGATGAATTCCATTGTATCGTATATAGCCAATCCTGCGGATATTGAGCCTCCAGGACTGTGAATGTACATGTTGATATCCCGCTTTGTGTCCTGACCTTCAAGAAATAGAAGCTGCGCTACAACAACACTTGCAGTCTGAGCAGTGATAGCGTCTGCGATAAAGATGATTCGATCCTTCAGGAGTCTTGAGTAGATATCATACGATCTCTCGGAATTGCCCTCTCTCTCAACCACAAAGGGAATTACAGGCATTATTCTTCTCCTTTGTCACTTGTTTCAGTTTCAGAAGGGTCAACTGCAACCCATTTCCAGGGAGCCACATCCGATTCATGGGAATCTTCTTCCTGAGCCTTCTCTTCAATTACTGCTGAGTTTAAAACGAATTCCAGTGCCTTTTCGTTCCTGTTCCTGTCCAGATATGAGGATCTGCTATCACCTGAGGCAAGAGCCCTGTCAATCTCCTCCTCTGTAATCTCAAGACTTTCGCGTATGGCAATTTCGCGAAGGATAAGAAATTCCCTGACTTTTCTCTCAGCCATTTCACCTGCGGCTTTTTCCGTTTCTTCAGTGGAATCTCCGCCTTCAAGTCGACTCACATAATCTGCAGTGAGGTTTTCAACCATGAACCTGGGGACATCAAACACATTACTGTCCAGCATGCTGTCAATGGCCTGTCTTTCAGTGAAGCTTTTCATTTCTGAGTCAAACCGGCCGGTGACATCGTCGCGAACCTTCTGGCGAAATTCTTCCATTGTCTGGAAGCCACCCGCCTTTGTGGCAAACTCGTCATCCATCTCGGGCAGAGAATGCATCTTCACTTCTTTAACTGTAAATGTATGTGCAGGACCCTTGAGACCCGGGTCATCTCCCTTCTCCACCTTCATCTGCATGGTGAAGACATCCCCTGCTTTCACTCCTGTAATAAGCTCGTCAAACCCCGGCCCCATGTCATTCTGTCCGATAACGGCAGTAAGCTCTCTGGGGTCGGAATCCCCTTTCCCGTCAGGATCGGGGTACGTAAGAATGACAAGATCATCTTTCGCGGAAGGCTGATCGGTTTCATCAAAGGTCACAAACTGCCTGCGAATATTATCAAGGGTCTCCTCAATAACTTTTTCGAAATCATAAGTGGGAACTGATAACTTGATTTCTTTGTAATCCACCGGTTCAGGTGTCTGGTAAATGTGATAGGTGACCGTATAGACATAATCTTTACCTTCAACCGGAAGCACACTGTCAAATTTCGGATCATTGTCGGAAAGAACCCAGTCGAACTTGTCGAAAAGACCTTCAGTAAGCTGCTTATGAGCATTCTCCGCAACTTCAGCGAGTATAATGTTACCAAATTTCTTTTCAATAATGCTGTCCGGGACATGACCGGGACGAAAACCGGGGATGTTGACTTCTCTGGAGATGTCTTTTTTTACTTTTCTGAAAACTTTTTTAAGGTCAGAGGCGTCCATTTTAAACTGGACAACTCTCTTATCGCCCTCTTCCTTTATCAATTCGTAGGCCATTGTCTCCTCTTTTTCTGTGCAGTTACGAAAACGCACCCCTGCCACCACTGACTGCGTGATCGGCAACCAGCTGTGCGACATACAGTTACAAGCCCCCTTCGAGGGGATTCATTAATCTACTTCAGCACAGTATTATGCTTGAATTCTCCTCAGAAAGCCAAGTAACCGCATTTTAAACTTACTGCCCGCCTCTTCTGCCGGCGATGAGACGAGCTTCTTCGCTGTTGGGATAGCTTTCCAGAATCAGTGTTTCAAGCCGATGCATCTCTGCCGCTGCTGAATTGGCACTGTAAATTGCTGCGGCTCTGGCAAGAGCCGGTGCGGCCTTCTCAGATGATGGATACCTGTAGTAAACAGCAGCCAGCTCTTCTATAGCCCGATGGGTTTCACCAAGGCTCTGATGACAGAGAGCCAGATAGTAAAGCGCGTCATCTGCTATATCAGCATCGGGACTTCCCATAGCAACTTCAAAAAAACCATCCGCCGCTACAGAATAACCTCCCTGCTGATACTGGCGGAAAGCCTCTTCATAGGCAATCCGCACACCGGCAGGTGTTCCGGTTGATCCGGAAGAACTGGTTGAGTTAAGCAATCTCTCCAGCTGATCAGCCAGTTCCAGAAGGTTCTGCGTCTGGTCTCCACCACGCATCCCCGCCTGAGCCTGTATCGCTCTCAGCAGAATCTCATTCTGCTCCGAAACTATCCTCAGGGAATCAAGCATCCGGGTAATCTGCTCGGTTCTTACATCAATATCTTCAACTCTTCCGGGTGAATTAACCCACTGACCGCCCCAGCACGCAGTGAGAAGAAGAACAGCAGCGACAGGCAGCAATAGCAGTTTCATAATTTACTCCGGAATAACGCGCAGATGCACGCGTCTGTTCTGCGAAAGCGCCCAGTCGTCTTCACCGGAGACAAATGGTCGCTCTTTACCGTAACTCACAGTCTCAAGCCTGAATGAAGGTATCCCGTAGTTTGACAGATAATCGTACACCGACTGAGCCCTTCTTTCGCCCAGGGCGAGGTTGTAGTCGATGGTTCCTCTGTTGTCACAATGCCCTTCAAGAAGCAGCCGGAAGCCGGGATTGTTCATGATATAGTCTGCATCAGCCATGAGAATCTGGAGCATCTCCGGAGAAAGATCCTCAGAATCGTACTGAAAAAATACATCGTTCAAAACCAGTTGGTGCTCCGCAAGCCGGTCAGCATAGGTAATCACTGTGTCATCCACCCAGACACCCACATCCAGTGTATCATCCGCAATAAACGCTAAAGAATCCGGATCATGGACAGGATTATCATCTGTGTCATCGGGCCTGCAGCCGGCAGCAAAACCGGCGATCAGGCAACATGCAAAAATCAGTGCTGCTTTTTTCACTGAATTCCTCCCTGAATAGTCACAGGTGACCATGTTGCGCAGTAGCTTTCACTGCCACTGGACAGCCTGTAAACAGTTAGTTTATTTAGTTCCAGCAGATAGATGGATCTTACTCCATCTCTGTCACTTGAAAATGCAAGGTGACCACCGGTCGGGGACCATACGGGATCCTCGTTGAGAGTACCCTCTGCGGTAACCTGTTTTATATCCGTTCCGTCCACATTCATCACAAAGATGTGAAAGTTGCCATTGGATCTGGCACAGTAAGCGATTCTGTCTCCAGCCGGCGACCATGACGGACTGTCGCAGTATCCGTGGGCAAATCCGGCTCTTTCCGCGGTACCTCCAGCAGAATCCATTATGTAAAGCTGAGGATAGCCAACCCTGTCGCTGGTAAGAATCATCTGCTGCCCTGTAGGCGAAAACGACGCTGATGTTTCAATTGATCCTCTTGCGGTAAGTCTCTGAACATCTCCTGAAGCTGTATCAAATCTGTGTATATCCGAATTGCCGCTGATGCTTCTTGTAAACGCGATATACCTGGAACCGGGTGTCCATGCAGGTGATGAATTCAATCCTCCTGTGATTATTCTTCGTGCAGAAGCGTTATCAAATGAGTACAGATAAAGATCTCCAAAACCATTCCTGTACGAAGTAAACGCAATATCCCCGCCATCCGGGCTCCAGGCAGGAGTAGTAATAACTTCGTCGTCGGTGACAATAACTTGAGGTGTGCGTGAGTCCAGAGATTGAGCCTTAAGAGAGTACACTCCATTGTTTCTGGAAATGAATGCCACCTGAGTAGATGCAATCCCCTGTTCTCCGGAAAGCAGATAGACAAACTCGTCCGCGAACCGGTGAATAAGTGATTCCCAGGAAGAGCCTGAATACTCTTTCTTCAGAAGCATCTCTCCTTCAAGCCCCGCGACATCCACAGACAGTATGTAACTGCCGCTTCTTCCGGAGAGAACACACCGTGCGTGGGCATACCCGTCTCCCTGATTCGCTGTCTCAAGTATTCCGGAGAAATCAATGTCGAATTCCAGTTGATTCAACGCCTCCGAAGCATCCCCGCAGCCGGTAAGCTGCACACTGACAGGAATACATTCCGCCCCAATGGGAGTCATCTGCATGAACTCGGAAGAAAAACCGCTGAACGCGAGAATCAACCCCGCCATCAGAAACTTCATTGAACACCACTCTTTCGCTTTCCCAATTTATGACTACCTGTATGGCTACTATACTATTCCAATGGGTCGAATTGTTCCAACAGAGCAAAAACACCAAAACAAAAACTGACCCGAACCCGCAGATAACAAATTTCTCAAAAGAGTAGTAATCTCATCAGATGAGAATGCGGAATCAGAGCGGAAGAATCCAGTTGTAAAGCAAGAGGAAGCGCGCTCCCGGATACCAGCCTTTTCCCTTTCATATTCAACTCAGCATCTTCTTTATGTCACCAGGAGATGGTACTTTTCCGGACACCTTTACAACTCCATCAACAGCCAGTGCAGGTGTTATCATCACTCCAAAGCTCAGGATCTGATTAAGATCTGTAACCTTCTCCAGTTCATATTCAATGCCCAGTTCAAGAGCAGCGTTTTCCGCCACCTCAGCCATTTTTTTGCATTTCGGGCATCCTGTACCCAGCACCTGTATCTTGATCATTTTTTCTCTCCTTCTAAATAACACCGAAAAGCAGACCGCTCACCGTGGCCATAACAACTACCAGGACAACGAAAGTAACTGTTTTCTTTATTCCCATTACACTTCTGATAACAAGCATGTTGGGCAGACTCAGCGCCGGTCCCGCCAGCAGCAGAGCAAGTGCCGGGCCCTTGCCCATTCCGCTGCCGATAAGTCCCTGAAGAATCGGTATCTCTGTAAGTGTCGCGAAGTACATGAACGCTCCGGCTATTGAGGCAAAGAGATTTGCCCGCAACGAGTTCCCGCCCACTGCAGCTTCAATCCACGAGGAGGGAATAAGCCCTTCGTAACCCACTCTGCCGAGAAGCATACCTGCCACAAAGACACCGGCAAGCAGTAAAGGCAGAATCTGTCTTGCAAAACCGAATGTTGCCTCAAACCATTCAGAGCCTTCCCCGCCGCCACTCGCAAGAACCACGGAAAGGCCCAGCATTCCCACCACAAATGGAATCGTGATTCCTCCTGGAGCAAGCAGGGAAGCCAGAACAACAGGTACGATAAGAGCAATGATCTTCCACACCTTTATCTTCATCCACAGCACCAGAACAACTCCAAGTGCGACGGCCAAAACCGACAGTATAGGACCCTTCATTGCCCAGACGGTATTCTGGAAGCTGTCTGTGCAATTGCATCCACCCCAGGTTACAGTAACCATTATGGCAACCAGGATAAAGAAAAATACAGCATTCTTCCATAAGGCTCTACCACTGTCTTCTGAAGATACCACCGGAACTGCGACCATCCTCTTCGCGTCATCTTTTCTGAAGATCAGATGCATCAGAAGTCCGATCACAACACTGAATATCACCGCCCCGACAGCTCTGGCTATCCCAATCTCCATTCCAAGGACACGGGCAGTCAGAATTATTGCAAGTACATTGATAGCGGGGCCGGAATACAGGAAAGCAGTAGCAGGACCAAGACCCGCACCCATCCTGTAAATACCTGCAAAAAGGGGAAGAACAGTACAGGAACACACTGCGAGGATTGAGCCGGAAACTGAAGCCACGCTATAAGCAACAACCTTTTTCGCACCGGCTCCGAGGTACTTCATCACAGAGCCCTGGCTGACAAAAACACTGATGGCTCCGGCTATGAAGAATGCGGGAAGCAGGCACAGAAGCACATGTTCCCTGGCATACCACCTGGCAAGCTCCAGAGCTTCCAGCACAGAGTAATCAAACCTGTCTTTCCCTACCGGCAGGAAATAAATACCAAGGAATATCCCCACTATCCAGGCCAGGGCTTTCCACTCCTTTTTCCAGTTCATTCCACCCTCTCCCTGCTGATCAGGTATTCAGTCTCAAGTTTCACATTCATTTTTACTGCCTCATCAAAACAACTGAGAAAACCAAGAATGCAGGGAGTTCTCAAGCTGTAGTAAACCTGTTTCCCGTTCTTTCTGTAGTCCACTATTCCAGCGTTGCGAAGAACAGACAGATGCCGGGAAATCGTAGAATAGTCCAGATCAAGAACCTTATTGAATTCACAGACGCAGAGTTCGCCCTCGGCAAGCTTCTCCACCATCCAGATTCTGTACGGGTTTGCAAGAGCTTTCAACGTCTCCGTTCTCTTCCTGTAAAAGTGCATTTCCTCCGGTTTCATGGCATCCTTTCGTATTTATGCAATTATATGCAAATGTACATAAATGGCAATACCAGTTGCACACAAAGCAGAAATCCATCAGAATATCGAAACCAGAAACGAATGGAGACAAAATGAGAAATCAGATTCTCAACGATCACAGAGACAACAGGGGATTCGTGGTTAACCCCTTTGAACACCTTGCAAACACAGGAGACATCAGCAACTGCCACGCATTCTCAATAGAACCGGGATGCACAAGGGGCAACCACACCCATCCTGCCCGTAACGAGCAGATACTGGTGCTTTCAGGAGACATCACAGTAAAACAGAAGGACGGGAATACAACTCTGTCCGCAAAGACTCCCTCTATTCTCACCATTCCCCGGGGAATCAGGCACACCTTTGAAAACAACACAAAGGAAATCGCAGTGGCAATCTGCTGGAGCAGTAATCGAGAGGAGGGCTACACCGGAGACGACACAGTCCGGTAGATTTACAACAACCCGTGAACCAGCGAAAGACCGGTAATCGCGACAACAGCACAAATCAATTTCAGAGGCAGCCCAGCTTTCAGGAAATCATTAATACGGTAACCTCCGGGACCGTAAATCATCAGGTTTGTCTGATAACCAACAGGCGTAATGAAGTTCGCCGCAGCGCCGTAAGCTACCGCAAGATAGAAGGGCGTCCCGTCAATGCCCAGAGCTGCGACTGAGGCCGCCGCGAAGGGGAATACGATTGTCGCGGCAGCAGTGGTTGTGATCAATTCCGCAAGGATGTTGGTGGTAAGGTAAACCGCGGCCAGCACCCCCACAACTCCCAGAGGTTCGAACCATGTAACAACGGAACCGGCCAGTAACTCTCCGAGACCTGTGACCTGCACTGCCCTGCCAACAGCAATGGCAAATGCCGCGATTACAAGCAGATCCATGTTGATCATATTCTTTAGCTCACTTGAAGAAACAATCCTCAAGATCAGAAAAACCGCAATAAGGGCAAGAAGAGAATTGAAGAGAGGAACGATTCCGAATATGCTCAGAAGTATGCAGGAAAAACTTGAAGCTGTGATGAATATGGATTTCTTTATGTCGATGTTGTGTATCTGTCTGATCATGGATATAACGAAGAAATCTTCAGTATCTATGGCAGATCCGGCAAAATCATCACCGGTGACAAGCAGAAGAAGATCACCTGATCGAAGCTTCGTATCTCCGATCTTGCCTTCCTGCCTTCTACCCTGCCTGTGAACTGCAAGAATCGCGGCATCGTACCTGCCTCGGAAATTTGTATTACTGACTTTCTCTCCGATAAGAGATGATTCGGCTGATACAACAACTTTTACTACATGTATTTTTTCTGCTTCGGGAAAAGCCTCCTCCCCTGCCAGAGAAAGCCCCTTTCTACCGGCAGCAAGCTCCGCAACAGCGGATATCCTTCCCGCGAGCAGAAGCTGGTCTCCTGCCTCCAGCACTTCATGAGGAACCACCGGTGCAATTACAGAATCACCTCGGAGTATCTCAACCAGGAAGAGATCTTTCAGGCTTCTAAGGCTTGCTGATTCTACAGTTTTTCCAACAAGATCTGAACCGGCTTCAACAATCAGGTTGGATATGTATTCTCTGGGACTTTCCGCGAGCTTTTCTGAAGGGCTTTTTCGCACAGGAAGTGTTTTGTATCCAAAAACGAGCACATACCCCATGCCGCCGGCAAACAGCATCAGCCCAACAGGAGTAAAGTCAAGGATTGAGAGCCCTGCTTCTCCAGTTCCTACTACAAGGCTGTTCACGATCATATTGGTGGACGTACCGATAAGGGTAACCATGCCGCCAAGAATCGCAGCCCACGACAAGGGCATCAACAGCCTGGATGCCGGAACATTGTGTCTGCTCCCCCAGTCGCTCACAAACGGAATCATCATAGCGACAACCGGGGTGTTGTTCATGAAAGCAGAACTTCCGCCAACAAAAGGCATCATCTGAGAAAGGAACGATCTGTAGCTGTTTGAAGGCTTCAGCCTTACCTCAAATATCCACTGAACAAAACCGGTTCTCCAGATAATCTGACTGATGATAAGCAGCATAAGCATTACTGCGATAGCATTGTTCCCAAAACCGGCAAGAGCTTCAAAAGGTGAGATAATACCTGAAAAGGTAAGAACCGCGGCAGCGGAAAGGAATATCACAGGAGGAGACAGTTTTCTTGAATACAGCAATACAACAATCGCCGCAAGCACTGCTACAACGAAATACTGTGAGCCACTCATTCTCCACCCTCCTGAACGTTTACTCCGAACTGATAAATAGCACCGAACCCCAAGTAAAGCAAATTTGAAACTCATCGCTCATCTCCAGTAGCGGTTTCCGCAAGCCGATGACCGGAGGGAGTGATGTAATGTTGATTCCCATGGTTCTGCTATAACTTCATTAACATCACTGTCTGTATCCGATCCGATGTTCAGAACAACGGGAAGATTGATCTTCTTTTTTCAGATGTGCTCTCACGGGGTTCACTCTCCTTCAATGTACTTCGTTACTCGTTTCACCGGAAGTACTCGAAGACGCTGCTGTTGGCGAACTTTCGATGACGAACGGGCATTAACCAATTTCAACTCTGTTCTTTCCCTGAACCCGGAGAATGTACTGGAAACATGGTATCTCAGCATGCGTTATCAAGATATTCCCGCTTCACTCTTAAAGCTGCAGACCAGCAAGACTGTGGTAACATTGACTGTGGGGAGTTTCAGGTATTATCATCATTAAGGCGGATGTAGAAATTGAGAAAAATAAGGGGCAGATGAGTACCATCAGGAGGGCACCTCGAGTTGCATGAAATCCAGTTCCCTATTCGCTATTGCTGATATTGGCATGCATACTAATCGATTTCAAATAATATTCATCAATACTCTCCTTTTTCTTTCATACATGGCAACAGCAGGCATCCTGATTACGCTTGTCTCTTCAAGAAGCAGTCATCCTGTTGTTCTTAATCAATATTCGCTCACTCTCGCCATGGCTATCATTTCCATTTTCGTTTTCCTGTTCACATCCGGATTAATTCTTGGATGGAAAAGAAGAACATACCGGCAATTCCTCGCTGCACTCGTAATGAGATTCGGCATCCTTCCCGAACTGATGACTATCATCATATGCCTTACATCTGCGTTCATCCTGATTGCAGGAGCCGCACTGACTCCTCTGCTGAGTAAACCATTTTTCGCGTTGAGTCTTTCTGTATTACTGGCATCTATAATACTCATCATCCCTGTACTCATGAGCGGAGAAAGAAGAAAATCCTTCGCTGGACGAATGGGCGGATTCTTCATTGGTCTTATTATCTCTCTGATAATGGTAGAGTTGTTTCTCCATATCGCTTTACCGAACAGCATATACCATCCATCCCTTGACCTGAGACCAAACCTGAAGTTTGAGATACTGAATAACATTCCGGGAGTCGCAAACACCAGTTACCACTCCACAAACAGTATCGGTTTAAGAGGAGAAGAGCCTCCCGAAGAGTGGGATGAGTATTTCACCATTATCACTGTTGGCGGCAGTACAACTCATTGTTTCTATCTCGATGACCGGCAAACCTGGCCTCATCATCTTCAGGAAAACCTGAGAGCCCGGAAGAACAGAATCTGGGTTGGCAACGGGGGTCTCATTGGACACACGACAAGAGGACATATCATATTCATGAGAGAAGTCATACCCCGGTTGAACCCGGATATGGTGATAGTCCTGTGCGGGATAAATGACCTGGGACTTTCCCTCAAACCGAATGTCTCCCGGGAGGGGGTCCCCTGGGAGCAGGCCAGCATTGGCGACAGAATCCTTGCCTCAAGTCGACTTCTCCAGGTACTCGACAGATGGAAGCGAATACAGTTCGAAGATGCCTTAGTAATCACAGAGAACCTGCCCCGACCTTATATTCATACCGTTCTCGAATCTCCGGAGGTTCAACTCCCTCCCGATCTGAAGACCATACTTCCGTCTCTGCCAGAATATGAATCGAATATCCGCACAATCATTCATCAGGCCCGGGAAGCAGATACGAGAATACTTTTCCTAACTCAACCACTCCTATTCGAAGACAATGAGTACTGGCACGGCATTCAGGGAGAATCGTACTGGTTTGGAACATCAGGCATGGTCTGTTCAGCTTCATCAATGTGGCAAATGCTTAACATGTTCAACACAAAACTCAAGCAGGTCTGCCGTGAAGAGGGAGTTTCATGTTTTGATCTGGCAACTGCCCTTGGACATGAGAATGCCTTTTTTGTAGATGAAATGCATTTTTCGGAAGCCGGAACCATGGAGATCTCAAATCTGGTTTCAGAATTTCTAATCGAAGAAGACATTGTACAGAACAAATAAAATAGTTGAAAAATAGCACAGAAGAAAAGTCATAAGGATCTTGAAGTGAGAAAACGGGTCAGGCGATCCGGATAAAACTGTTGAAGAATTCAGGAATCGGGCCCGAAAAACTCGATCTGCAGATTAACCGGAGAGGTACGTCCCGGTGGCATGGGGGGTATGCTGGCGCTGTTCAATGCATGGGTTACGGCTCTGTCAAAACCGCTGTCTCCGCTTGTTCTTACCACCTCATAAGAATGAGAACCGTCCAGATTGACAGTAAAACCAATACGGTAGCTTTGTGAAGGATTTACAGATGTCCTGAAATTCCTTCTTATCGCACTGAAGACTCTACCCTCATAGCTGGCCGGGCCAGGCGCTCCGCTTCCAGCTTCACCCTCTGAACCAACGCCGATAAAATCAGTGCTCTGCTGTGGAGTTATTTCCTCTTCAACCTGCTCAGGAATTACTTCCACTGCCTCCTGCACCTCTTCCACTTCCACTGCCTCTGACTCGACAGGTTCCTCGATTACTTCTACAACTTCTTCCGGAACTACCTCTGCCGGATTGTGAATTACTTCCGGAACGACCTCTGTCTGACTGTCGCCAGTATCCAGTACGATCATCTCAACAGAGACGAAATCGCCACCACCCATGGGAATGGTCTCCCTGCTGCCAGCAATCAGTCCTGCCAGGACAAGAAGAAGAAGAATTCCAGTGTGAATACCGGCAGACAGGTAAAAGTCACCCTTGCGGTGGTAACCCTGTGATCTTTGCGGTTTAAGAAAGGGGTTACTCGACTCCACTTGCTGACTCCTGAATGAGGCCGACATTGGCATAACCTCCACGCCTGAGTTCTGTCAGTGCTCCAGCGAGGATGGCATACTGTACCTGACCGTCAGCTCTCAGATATGCCTCTGATCTCCCGGAAAAAAGAGCTGCCTCTGCAAGAAATGCAAGATCTTCAGGTGCAACTGACTCTCCTGCCACTGACATATTTCCAAGTTCATCCATTTCAACAACAAGAGAGGTACCGGGATCCAGTCTTCGAATGATCTGCCCCTGATCGGAGGAGGGCGGTGTAACATCAGTACTTCTCTGCATAACAGGTGCGCTCAGCATAAAGATAACAAGCAGAACAAAAGTAACATCCACAAGGTTTGTCACATTGATGGAAGAGAACTGCCTGTACCTCTGTCTTATCATTGTATTGATCCTCTTCGGCAGACATCCACAAGCTCACTCAAAAATCTATCCATTTCACCGGCAAGATCATCAACCTTGCCCACTGCGTAGTTATGGAAAACATTGGCGGGGATAGCAGCTAAAAGTCCCGCAACTGTGGTTGTAAGCGCTGCGGCCACTCCGGCTCCAACAGCACTGATATCCGCAACTCCTGCTTCCCGCATGGCAATAAAGCTGGCAAGTACTCCCCACACGGTTCCCAGGAGGCCGAGAAGAGGGCTGACACTGGTTACCGTGGCCAGGAAACCGATGTTGCGGCTTCTGTGAGCGAGGTCCTCGCTGGCTTCCCTTTCCAGGGCACTGTGCAGGATCGCCACCTCGTCCCGATTCAGTGGTTCAGTTCGCCCCTGATCTTTTCTGCGACTGAGATACCTTCCGGCTTCAGTGTACATTCTCGCCAGAGGACCCATGTCTCCGGAACTCTTGAGAAAATCGCCTCCCGGAGGATGCCCTGTGGTTCTCAGTGCCTCCATGAAAGTCCGGGATGAACCCATTATCCGGCGCAGTTCCTTGAGCTTGGCTATAGCTACTGCCCATGATCCTACAGACAGGATAAGAATGAGTAGGAGTATGAACTTGGTAAAACCATCTGAACCTGCCACAGTTGACCAGACCTGACCCAGCATTCTATCTCTCTTTCAGTCTTGCCACGGCCTCTATTTCAACCCTGGCATTCAATGGAAGTTTTGCCACCTGAAAAGCTGCACGAGCAGGATATGGTTGCTTAAAGAATTCGGAATACGCCCTGTTCATTGCAGCAAAATCACTCATATCTGCAAGGAGAACCGTTGTTTTCACAATATCATCCAGACATCCACCGGCCTCAGCTATTATTTTTTCAATACTTTCCAGAGCCAGACGGGTCTGTTCCTCCACTGTTTCACTCAGTTTCCCTGTTTTCAAATCCATACCCAGCTGCCCGCTGATAAAAACAAGTGAGCCTGTAAGAACAGCCTGACTGTACGGACCCACAGGTTCAGCAGCCTCTCTGGAGAATACAGCGGTTTTTATCTTCTCTACCATGAAAAACCTCCGGAGTGTCGATCAATATACACCACCGGAGAGTCTTCTGTTCCATTACTGCCCAAGGGCAGTATTCAGAGACTCAAACAATTCTCGAACAGTATAAGGTTTTGGAAGAACCGCCTTAAAGCCAAATGAGCTGTAGTTCCTCATGATATCGCTTCCGGCAAAACCGCTGGAGAGAATTACCACAGCATCAGGATCCATCTCAAGAAGGAACTTGATGACTTCGGTTCCTCCCATCCCCTCTGGAGTAGCAAGATTTAAAATAACTGCACCGTACGGATTTCCGTTTCTCATTGCTGTTCCGTACTTATTCAGAGCAGCTTTCCCTTCTGAAACCACATCAACACAGTAACCCAGAGTGCAGAGCATACCGATAGCTGTATCTGCCACGAAAGGGTTGTCATCCAGAAACAGAAGCCTTCCGTTATTTAGCTCATTCCCTGGAAACAGCCGCTTCTGCCTGCTTGATTGCGATTCTGCCCGCCTGGATACTGGAATGATTTCTCCCCTGGAGAATGTAAGCATTCTGCCCGTAAGATGTCTTGCTCTGATGGCTCCGCTTTCAGCATTATCAAGCATCAAATTAAACTGCTCTCTGGTATCCACTTCTTCTCTGAGAACACTCAGGGAGCCAAGGATACCGGTAAGTATGTTGTTGAAAGCATGAGCTACGTGGCCAACCAGAAGCTTTATATTCTCTCTCCTGATGTCGTCTTCAGGAAACCCGTTCGCGGAAACATCAAATATGCTCATGTAGTATATGCGCTTTTCCTGCCTGACAACATTGTCAACCATGACCACCACTTCGGAAATAATTCCTGAACTGCGGTAAAAACGGCTTATGGCATAGTCTCGTTCTCCTGTTAGAATATCACTGAGCTTGCAATTGCTCTGAAGAAAATCATAAAGATGTCTACCCTTCATATCCTCATATTTCAAACCGGAAAACTCGCAGGCTTTGCTGTTGCAGTCAAGAATCACACAGGATTCATCAACTTGAAAAACCGGAATTGTATTATTACTGAGAGGCATTCTTCACCTCACTCTGTCTCTCTGAGTTAAAACCGTTGTAATTTTTAAGCTCATCGCCATAAAAAACCACAGAGTAAGACTCAAAGCCGGATGTATTGTAAATAAACTTTCCGCTGAAAAACCTGTTGCCGTCAAGCCATTTCATGAAAATTCTGTCTCCGTCCCAGAGAGAAAGAGCCATCAGATCACTGTCCTTTATCCAGAGTAAATCACCTTCGTGGCAGCTACTCTTCAGATCACCCGAAAACTCCTCAGCAGTAAAAACATACACATACCAGTCCTCCTCGCTATCAAAGGCCGGAAAGGTCAAAATGCCCCGCATCCGAGGATTCACCACAATCAGATCCGTTTCCTCAAAAACTTCCCTTACAGCGCACTCCTCTGGAGTCTCCCCCGGCTCAAGCTTGCCCCCCGGCGCATTCCACTTACCGAAATGCGTGTCTTCCGGTCGGGAATTACGGTGCATCATGAGGGTTCTGCCGTTGTTTCTCAAGTAACAGAGAACTGCAAGTTTCATAATACCGAATATATTCAGGTGGAGCTCTGGAACAAATAGACCTCATCGGGGTTGAACAGTATGTTAGCGGTTAATGTACACATAAGACTGAAGGTGAAAAATGATTCTCGGCATACTGTTCTTCCTGCTGTCCACCACTGAAACAGACACATTCACTCCACTTCCTTCGGGGTATTCAATCTCACAGAGGGATGGAGTAAGCACAGTAGCTGTTGAGAAGAAAGATGGCTTCTTTTCTGCGGAACCCGGAGCACCTTTTCTTCCCCTCGTTTCCAGAGTCTTTATTCTTCCCGGAAGATGCGAAGTTCTTTCTCTTTCAGTGAATTTCGAACAACCGGCATACATTGAAAAACTCCCCGCTCCTCTGGCTGGTGCCCCTGTTGTTCAGCCGACAGGCCGATCAAACCACCAGGCACTCACTGCCTCCACTGCCAGCATACCATCCGGTGGTCAGTCTTTCTCCTTCCATACAGGTCACATTCTTGATGCGTACACTATTGTTTCATGCTCTGTAAACCCTTGGATCTACGATTCAGGCACACAGGAACTGGGACTGTCTGCTTCCTGTACGATCGAACTTGACTGGGTTAGTACCTGCTCCCAGGCCGATCTATCTGAATGTCAGATTGAAATGCTTGATTTCCGCATAGCTTCTCTGGCTGACAGATACGGTGTATTGCTCACACAAACTCCTTATCTGCCGGGAACTGACTCCGGTATTGACTATCTGATTATCACGTCCGAGAATCTCCTTGATGAAACAGCCATACTTGAAAACCTCCTTGATAGAAAAGAGATCACCTTCCAGACTCTTACCGTTCAGGCAATCAGCGGCAACTGGGAAGGTATTGACATACAGGAGGATATAAGAAACTGCATCAGGCACTATGCTTTCAATCAGGGGACCGCTTTTGTCCTTCTTGCGGGTGATGAAACCGTTGTTCCTGTACGAGAAATCTATACAGAGTGTGAAGGATTGAGTGAACTGGCTCCCTCCGACCTGTACTACGCTGACCTTGATGGATCATGGGATCATAACGGCAATGGAATCTATGGAGAATACGCCGACAGCCTTGATCTTTACGCTGATGTGCTGCTGGGAAGACTTCTATTCTCCACCTCAGCAGGAGCCACTGCTGTTTTTGAGAAAAACACAATTTACGCCAGTGTCAGCACCTCTGAGACATGGTATAAAAGCGCAGTTCTCTGCGGAGCGATGCTCTTCAAGGAAATTGGATATGTGGGCGCAAAGGGTTGCGAGATCATGGCTGAAGAATTCCCTGACGATTTCACTTTAACCAGGGCTTACGAATTGTCTGTAGGAGATTATCCGGACACCTACTTCCCAGTACTTTATGATGGAGCAGGCTGGAACCACTATGCAGGCCATGGAAACGACAGAGGCGTTTACTGGGCAGGCAACGGCGCTGCCATATTAAACATAGCCAGAATGGATGGTTTCAGCGAGGAATACACTGGAACCAACGAAGATGCCAACCCTGGCCGAACTGGCATTCACACCTGCATAGGATGCCACACAGGTGACTTCACCGATCCGGGCGTCTGTCTCCCTGACACGCTTCTTACACTGCCCAACGGCGGCGGAGTAGCAGGCATGTTCAACACTTCATGGGGATGGGAAGGCTACTGGCCTGAGATCGGATCTTCTGAAAGACTCTGCAACAACACCGTGGAGCAGGTCTATCAGCAGAAAGCACCATCGCTGGGGCTTGCGTACACAACAGCAAAAGATCTTGAGATTCCCATGATGACTGGCCCCTATGACAGGGTAATGCAATCTGTCATCGCTTACTCCGCTTTCATGGATCCGTCTCTGAAGGTTCTCGGAGTCAGCAGTTTCAACCCTATTCCGCCTTCACCATTCCAGGTGGTCATGCTGAGCCCCAACCCGCTTACTGATGAAGTGATCACCTTTAAGGTTACCGGCATCTCCACCACCTATGATATAGCCGTCTTCAATCTTGCGGGAAGAGTTGTTGAATCTTTAAGCCTTCCGCAGAATACTATGCACTCCGTAGGGCTGGAATCATTTCCAGTGGGTGTTTACTTCGTCTCCGCCAGAGCACCCGGGGGAGTCATCGCTTCAGGAAGCTTCGTCCTGCTGAGGTAGTCATCGTATGAGTGTTACACGCCTGCACACTGAGTTTCCGTTCTGAGACAGTCTCATAATGTATACTCCAGCTGGAAGACTGGCGCTATCCCATTCAAGAGACAAGGAGAACTCCATGTGCTCAACCAGAGGTTCAGCCACCGCTCTTCCAGTCAAGTCATAAACCGCGAATTGAACCAATCCATTCCCGCCCTGGATTTCCACAATCGAACCGGCATAAACAGGATTCGGTACAAAAATGGCAAGGGTGCCTGCCTCAGATCCGTTTTCAATCTGAAATGACGATCCGTTCCCGGTATGGTTTCCCGAGCCCGGTGACGAATTTGAAAGTATCTGCCATTCGCCTGTAGAATCCGGAGATCGGCCATAGCTGATGTCTGTTCCCAGAGCAGGAAATGTAATCTGGTCAACTATGATCCACGACTGAAGCAGATACACCTCTTCGCCGTCCGAATCCAGTTTGAAGCATGTATGCATTGAGCCCTGTTCCTCATCGGAGTCAGTCCAGATGACGAAATACTCACCGGACTCAATCACTGTATCAGGAAATGCGTATTTGTGCGGAAAGGCCATGTCGTCAGTGAGGTAGAAACTGCTGAGATTTATGCTTTCACTACCGCAATTTGCAACCTCAAGCCAATCGTTGTATTCATCGAAAGCATCGGCGATAGTGGTATCGTTTTTGGCCATAAGTTCGTTAAGCACAAGCCCCTCCACCGGCTCCCAGCTGCCCAGAAGGTTCGTCAGGTAAGCATCACGGTTCCTGATAAAAGTCTCAAGAGCAGGAATAAAACCTCCAGGACCGGTAGGGATGTTCTGATCCATAGCCGCCTCAAACTGTTCCGGGGAAAACATGCTTCTGGGAGGTACTTCCAGGTAAACCCAATCGCGAATGATATCCCTCAATTCCTCCATTCGGGAGACCAGAGCATCAGGATCAGCACCTCCGCTCATCAGACGAAGAATATGCCCTTCATAGACCTGCTGATACTCGTCCACACTCCACAGGTTTACCGCCAGAGGTCTGCTTTCCCCGGGAGCCGGGGAGACCCAGTAAATGTCCAGAGACTGAAGTTCTTCTATGGAATGGTTCCAGAAATCAAACACTCCCCAGGATTCATTCATATCCCAGTTGCTGAATACAAATCTGTCATCCAGATCTTTGTGATAGAGATAGTAGTTTGCGCACCTCCCCGCGTAACTGTCCAGATTAACAAGAAGATTGTCAACTGCGAGCAGAGCAAGAGCGGTATTTACATCCATAAGGTTTGAAAGTGAATCCGGAAGGAACTCTGAAGCGGTGTTGTTCAAGCCATATGTCAGTTCTATGAGTCCGGACCAGTCGTTCTCCTCCTCATTGGTCTTCAACTCATACTCCGTGAAATAAGCCTCTTGAGATTCTCCCAGATACTCAAGTGAGCCGTGGTTATCTCCCTTCCACAGATTACCGTCTTCCTCCGGGCCGAAATGGTCCTCGACGAACTGGCCGTCAAATTGTTCGATAACTGTGTAGAGACCCCAGTAAATATCGTTTATGTAAAGAGCAGCAAAAGTGGTTCTCACTGCAGGCAGGCCAGCTTCCGCACACAACTCGTACGCACATATTTCCCGGACAAAGCTGGGATCGTGAAAATTACAGTTGAGGTTTATCTTCCTGAGACCGAGGAAATCCTGATTATCCACGAACTCGTTGAAATCTATCTTGAACGATTTTTTCATCGTGGGATTCCCGGTGAAACTCGATCCACCCTTGAAGCGAACTCCCACAGTATCAAATGATACATCTTCCCACTGGAATTCAGCCTGAAGATAAATCTTATCCTGGTAATTATCTTCCAGCAGACTCCAGAAGTTATCCTCATAGAAATACAGCCTGATTTCCTGAACCTCGTCCCCGACAAAAAGCGGGTGCTCCTGCGGGGTAAAGTCTCCCGGCGAAAGCGCAGGCAACACCAGAACAAGCAGTCTGCTGAAACACTTCATTGACTATTCCTTCCACTGGATTACAACCAAAGATGCAGGCAGCCTGTCACAGGAGTGTTTCAGTTTTGTAACAGAATGTAATTCCAGGAAAAGCGCGAATAATCTCTCCCGGGAGTCAGGACAAGTTTCTGTGCTCTCTTATGTTAATCGTATGCCAGGCGTGTTTCTTCATCTGTAATGACATGCCTGATAAGTTCCTGTGATGCGGTTGACTCCCAGGTTCCCAGTTTCCGGTGAGTCAGGAAATACTTCTGCGGAACAGGATGGGTGCCGGCAACAACATTCAGCCTGTACTTTACGGGTATGAATTCAGTAAAAGCCCTAAGCCTTGGACATGGGGGATAGCCAACTATCAGACCGGTAGCAAGATGGATAACTTCTGCTCCATTCTTCTTCATTTCCTCCGGGGCATACTCGACATTACCACCGGGACAACCTCCACATGTTGTATAGCCAACAAGCTCGACTTCTTCATTCTTATACAGAGCAAAGGCTCCCTCACGATTCCGCAATGATCGCAGACACTTTCCACCTGCACAGGTATGGTAACGATCACAGATTATTATTCCAATTTTTTTCATGCTGCGCTCCTTCTGCTGTTCTAAAAAGCCTAAGCATATCTGCAATGATTGGCAATACTGTAAGATGCCCACGGGGAAGCAGGGCCGGAAGCTGCAGAAATCACCGATTATCATTAAGTGCCCGGGGAGAAAGAGTAATGATTCGAGTACCAGCAAATAGAACACCAGCGCATCCCGGTGAGATGCTTCTTGAAGAATTCTTGAAGCCTATGAAAATCACTCAAAGAGAGCTGGCTGATTCAATCCATGTTCCGTATCAAAGGATTAACGAGATAATCAATGGACGACGCGGAATCACTCCCGGCACTGCTCTGAGGCTGATGAGCTGCGAAGAATCAAAACTTCTCCCTCTCGCTGCTCCGCACCGGGAGTTGTTGCGAATAAAGCATAGTACTGAAAAACGGTGACAGATTTGACAAAACTGCTTGCGGGTTTATTCCAGCCCTGAGCTGAGCTGAACCAGAAGTTTGTCGAGTTCTTTCTTGCGGGTCCATGCGTCGGCAAGCGGGTGGCGGCTGATTGAACCGTCTTCCACGCCGATCATGCAGGGTGCCGCATCATCAAGAAGCGCCTTTATCGCGCCGTAGCCAAGTTTTGTCGCAAGCATTCTGTCCGCCGCAGTGGGGCTGCCGCCGCGCTGAACATGGCCCAGAACGGTTACACGACTCTTCATTCCAGAGTGGATTTCTATCTTCTTTGCAATCTCGTATGCATTGCCTTCTTCATCGCCCTCGGCGACAACAAGAATGCTTGAAGTTCTGCCGTTATCGTATCTGTTCCGGAGCTTTCGGCAGATTTCAGGAATATCCGTTTTTGTTTCCGGTATGAGAATTTCTTCAGCTCCGGCACCTATTCCAACCTCCAGGGCAATGAAGCCCGCGCGTCTGCCCATTACCTCGACAATAAAAAGTCGGTCGTGAGCGGCTGCTGTATCTCTGACTTTGTCGATGGCTTCAAGAGCAGTGTTCACTGCCGTGTCAAATCCTATTGTAAAGTCGCTTCCCCAGATGTCATTGTCTATGGTTGCCGGAATCCCCACAACTCTTGTGCCGTGCTCCCGGTGGATATCGTTGGCCCCGCGAAAACTGCCGTCTCCGCCGAGAACAATCAGACCATCAATGTTTCTTTTTCTGAGATTTTCCGCAGCTTTGATCCTGCCCTCTGCTGTTCTGAACTCTTCGCTTCTGGCGGAATGGAGAATTGTTCCTCCCCGCTGGAGAATATTGCTCACATCAGTGGAGTACATGGAGTTAAGATCGTCTTCAATCAGTCCCTGAAAACCGCGTTTCACACCAAACACGGAAAGGCCACAGGTGAGTGCTGTCCTCACTGTGGCCCTTATTCCGGCGTTCATTCCCGGGGCGTCTCCGCCGCTGGTCAGAACTGCAATAGCTTTCAAGCGTCTTTACTTCCCGCTGTCGGCAGGGGAGTCAACAAGCTCGAGAATAACAGCTTCGGCTGCGTCTCCGTGACGGGGGCCAAGCTTGATTATGCGGGTGTAACCGCCCGGTCTGTCCGCGTAGCGGGGACCAAGTTCGTTGAATATCTTTTTCACTGCAGGTGAACCGTATACCATGCCGGCAACCAGTCTCCGTGAGTGAACAGTATCCTTCTTGCCCTTTGTAATTATTCTCTCGGCCAGACTTCTGGTCGCCTTTGCTCTGGCATGACTGGTAACAACTCTTTCCTCAATGAAAAGCGATGTAACCAGATTGCGAAGCATTCTCGTTCTGGCGTCCTTTTTTCTGCCCAGCTTGGGAGTTGTTTTCCTGTGGCGCATCTAAAACTCCCGATCCTTTCTATGTGGCCAGTGAGCGACCATGAGTTTCCAGCAGTTCTCTGGCAACATCAAGAGATGCCGCGCCGAAATTGCGGAGTTCAAGGAGCTCGTCAGCAGTCTTCGCTGCCAGCTGATCAATTGTGGCAATGCCACCGGCTGACAGGATTTTTACATACCTCTTTGAGAGGTCGGTGTCGGCAAGATCAACATCCTCCATAGAGGGTTTATCCTCAAGCACTTCCGATTCCTCTACTATCTCTTCTTCTGTTATCTCCGGAGCAGGCTCTTCAATCCCGATGCCGAGAATCATCTCAAAATGTCTCATAAGAATCTTCGTGGCATTCTCAATCGCATCCCTGGGAGAGATGCTTCCATCTGTAGTTACTTCAATGTTGAGACGATCAAAATCAGTTCGATCTCCCACGCGAGCACTCTCAACTTCGAAGTTAACCTTTTTCACCGGACAGAACCATGAGTCAACAAGGATTGTGCCGATTTCACGGCCTTTACCTGCATTGTACCACTCGTCCTGTGTTATGAAGCCTTTACCTCTTTCAATATCAACGGTAATATCAAGCTCTCCACCGTCCTCTGTAATTTCAGCAATAACCTGATCAGAATTTGAAATGGTAATGCCTTCAGGACATTCGAACGATCCACCGGTATACACTCCGGGTTCAGTTGCTTTGAGTGAGAGTTGAACAGTTTCAACACCATCATACCTGACAGCAAGTGACTTCACATTGAGAATGATATCCGGTACATCTTCCAGTACACCACTAAGTGTGCTGAATTCGTGCTCAGCACCCTTGATAGAAACGGAAACCGGTGCCGCACCTTCCAGAGAAGAGAGCATTACTCGGCGAAGAGCTGTACCCAGCGTTCTGCCAAACCCTCTTTCAAGAGCAGTAACAGTCATTCTGCCGTAAACATCGGTCAGGGTTTCATTATCCCACTCAATGACATCCGGCAGATGAAGTTTCATGAATTCCATC
Organism: Candidatus Sabulitectum sp.; assembly: GCA_021107435.1. Classification (GTDB taxonomy): domain Bacteria; phylum Fermentibacterota; class Fermentibacteria; order Fermentibacterales; family JCC-6; genus Sabulitectum. The sequence goes on from JAIOSV010000089.1 coordinate 83,624, forward strand.
GTATCCCCCCGAAAGCTGAAGTTTTCAGTTACTTACCTCTGCGCCTCTTGTTAAGCCTGCAGCCATTGTGAGGTATCCTGGTGATATCCTTCACTCCGGTCACTTCCAGGTCTGTTGATTGAAGCGCGCGAACTGCCGCTTCTCTTCCAGAACCGGGCCCTCTAACCCATACTTCAACTTTTTTCAGTCCGGCCTCAAGAGCCTTCTCGGCTGCCTGTACTGAAGCCTGACTTGCCGCGAACGCAGTACTTTTTCTTGTTCCGTGAACACCCGTAGTGCCGCCACTGGCCCAGGTGATAACATTCCCATTCCTGTCAGAAATGGTTATCACTGTGTTGTTGAAAGAGGATTTGATGTGGGCCACACCGTGTATATCAGAGACCTTAACGATCTTTTTTGTGGTTCTGCGTGCTTTTCCTTTAGGCATGACTCACCTACTTTCTCTTTCCATGACCGCGCTTGGGACCTTTCCGGGTCCTGGCGTTGGTGTGGGTACGCTGTCCGCGTACAGGAAGGTTCTTCCTGTGTCTGAGCCCGCGATAGCAGCCAATATCCATCAGTCTCTTGCGGTTCATAGTAACTTCTGCTCTGAGAGAGCCTTCAACCTTGTATCCATCTTCAATAACTTTACGGAGAGCCGCAACATCGGTCTCCGTAAGGGTATCGGTACTTCTGTCAAAAGGTATTCCCGCTTTTGTGAGAATCTCTCTGGACGAAGTCATACCTATACCGTGAATGTATGGGAGCGCGTAAACTACCATTTTGTTACGCGGCAGATCCACACCTGCTATTCTCGCCAATTGTTACCTCCGTTAATGCCGCCCGGCGGCTATCCCTGCCTCTGCTTGTGACGTGGATTGCGGGAACATATAACGAATACTCTTCCCTCTCTCCGTACAATTCGACAGTATTCGCAAATCTTCTTAACTGAGCTGCGTACTTTCATTGCTTTTACCTCACTTATACCTGTAAGTGATTCGTCCTCTGCTCAAATCGTAAGGAGACAGTTCTACTGTCACCCTGTCCCCGATCAGAATACGAATGTAGTGCATCCTCATCTTGCCTGACACATGACAGAGAACAACATGTCCCTCCGGCTTATCAAGCTCAACGCGACACATGCTGTTTGGAAGGGTCTCCAGAACCGTTCCGTCAACAACTATGCCCTGTTCTTTCGCCATCTTGTCCTCTCCATTTGGTCAAGGAAGTGCAAATATCTTTATAAAAGACTATGCCGTCAATATTTCCGGCTCATTGCCGTTAACCATGATAGTGTTCTCTGCGTGAGCGGAGAGACTTCCATCATCAGTAACAACTGTCCATCCGTCCTGCAAACATCGAACACCGGAAGCACCAGCATTCACCATGGGTTCAATTGCCAGCAGAAGTCCGTTACTGAGCTTCATGCCTTTTCCCGCTTTTCCGTAATTCGGTACTTGCGGTTTCTCATGAAGTTTCCTGCCGATTCCATGCCCCACCAGTTGGTAAACAACACTGAATCCGTTTGCCTCCACACAGCTCTGTACAGCATGTCCTATATCTCCTACACAATTACCGTGAACAGCAGCAGCTATTCCCAGACTCCTTGCTTCATAAGTTACCTCCACAAGTCTTCTGGCTTCCGGTGATACGCTTCCAACCATAATGGTTTCAGCAGCATCACCGTGGTAACCGTTCTTGTAGGCACCTACATCGATACCCACAATATCTCCATCTTTTACTGCCCTGTCGGCGGATGGAATGCCATGCACAACTTCGCGATTGATGGAAACACAAACCGCTGCCGGATATCCGTTGTAGTTGAGAAAAGAAGGAACTGCGCCCTCTGCTCTCAAGATATCCCGTCCCAGTGCATTAATCTCCGCCGTGGTAACACCCGGCTGAATAAATTGTGCAAGTTCCGTGAGAACCTTCCTCACTATTCTGCACGATTCCCTCACCGCAGCTACATCCCTTTTCAGAGTAACTATTCCCATTCCCGAAGAGCCCTTACAATTTTGTGGGTCACCTCAGTAGGAGAACCTGTTCCATCTACTTTGATAATTCTACCGCTGTAGTACTGGATCAGGGGTTCAGTTTCCTGCCGGTAAACATCGAACCGATGATGGATCACCGCCGGGGCATCATCAGCTCTCCGGTAATTCTCTACTTTGTCCTGCCTCTGGCTCCGTCTGAGAGTAAGTCGTTTTTCGGCCTCCTCAACGGGCACATCCAAAAACAGCGCGCAGGTCAGTTCAGTACCTAAATTCTCCAGATGTACATCAAACATTCTGGCCTGTGCAATATTCCGCGGATAGCCATCCACCAGAAATCTGTTCAGCCCTTCAATAGCCTTGAACAGAACGTAGTTGGCGGTGATGTCATCCACCAGACTACCCGCGGCAATTGTGTCTCCGATTCTCCTGCCTATCCGAGTACGATCCAGAACCTTAGCCCTGAATAGTTCTCCGGTTGAGACATGTGTCAGGCTGTACCCGGTGGCCAATTCTGTAGCCTGAGTACCTTTGCCTGAACCTGGAGAGCCGAAGAATGCTATTCTCATCGTCTTCCGCGTATCCTTCCCTTTGCAAGGAATCCGTCGTAGTGCCTCATGAGAAGATGAGTTTCTATCTGTCTGAGTGTCTCAAGAGCTACACCAACAACAATCAGAAGACTGGTTCCACCAAACATGAAGTTAAGACCAACATGGCGCATCAGCACCATTGGGAGTACAGCAATGGCAGCAAGGAAAAGAGCTCCCGGAAGGGTAACCCTTACCAGAACCTTCTCTATGTATTTAGCTGTGCTCTTTCCAGGCTTGCGACCGGGAATAAATCCGCCCTGCTTCTTCATGTTGTCCGCAAGATCCTGCGGATTGAACACTATAGCAGTGTAAACATACGCGAACAGAATAATCAGTGCGGAGTAAATTATGATATAGACCGCACCTCCCGGTGCCATCCATGTGTTCACCCATCCTGAAATATCACTGTTCGGGAAAAACATCGCGAGGGTGGAAGGGAACATCATAAATGACTGGGCGAAAATCACCGGAATAACTCCGGCAGTATTCAACCTGAGTGGTATATGAGTACTTTGTCCTCCGTAAACCTTTCTGCCTCGAACCTGCTTCGCGTAGGAAACAGGTATTCTTCGTTGAGCCTCCGTCATAATTACCACAAAAGTAACAATAGCGAACATGAACGCTGCAAGGAATAGTCCCGTAATAAAGCTTGTCTGCTGAAGAACGAAAATATCTCTGTACAGAGTCCCGATGTCGCTGGGCATCCTGCCCACAATACCTGCAAAAATGATAAGGCTTATACCGTTACCAATCCCGCGCTCGCCTATACGCTCTCCCAGCCACATCACAAAGATGGTTCCGGTAACGAGTGTTATAACGGTCTGTATTGTGAATGCCAGTCCCGGGTAGGGAACCACACCAGGCACCTGGGAATTCATCCCGATAATGTACTGGCTGATTCCAAGACCCTGTATTGTGGCCAGCAGAACCGTTCCATACCTTGTGATCTCGGTCATCTTCTGACGACCGGCTTCTCCCTCTTTCTTCAATTTCTCGAAGTAGGGAAGAACTGACCCAAGAAGCTGCACAATAATGGAGGCGGAGATGTAAGGCATAATACCAAGCGCAAAGATACTTGCCCTTTGAAGAGCTCCACCCACAAAAAGGTCGAACATCCCCATAACGCCACCACCGCCGGAGAAAGCCTCCTGAAGAGCGTGACTGTTGATGCCGGGTACCGGGATAAACCCGCCGAGGCGGTAAATCGCAAGCAGCCCGAACGTATAGAAAATCTTCTTCCGAAGCTCCGGGATCTTCATTACGTTGTCAAAGCCGCGCATCAGCTAAGCACCTCCACTGTACCTCCGGCTTCGGTAATAGCTTTCTCCGCGCTTGCAGTGTACGCGTCGGCACACACTGTAAGACTGTGTTCAAGCTGTCCGTGCCCGAGTATCTTTACAGGCTTCATCCTTGAAGAGATGAGGCCAGCCTCTTTTAGCGTATCCGGCGTAACTACTGAGTCTTTCTCAAACCGGTTAAGCATGCCAATATTCACAACCTGGTACTTCACTGCATGGCGGGCATTATTGAAGCCCTTGTGTGTCATACGACGCTGGAGGGGCATCTGCCCGCCCTCAAACCAGGCGTGAACAGTAGCTCTTGCTTTCTGTCCCTTATGACCCTTACCGGCAGTGCCGCCGTTTCCGGTTCCAATGCCGCAGCCTCTGCGCTTGCTATCCTTCTTTGCGCCCTGTGCAGGACGGAGATGCTGAAGCCTTCTCATGCGTCCACCTCCTCTACCTTCAGAAGGTGCTTAACTTTAAATATCATTCCGCGGATCTGAGGTGTATCGTTGTGTACTTTTGAAGAGTTCATTTTTCCGAGACCGAGAGCCTCAAGAGTTCTCTTCTGTATACCCTGACGTCCGATAGCACTTCTGATCTTAGTTACTTTGAGCTTCTTCTCAGCCATTAGCCTTGCTCCTTTCAGTAACTATCTTACGCCTTACAGAACTGATGTGATTGATGGTAATGAGATCCTTCAAACCCGCCATAGTTGCTTTTGTAACGTTATGCGGGTTGTTTGATCCCTGTGCTTTAGTAAGCACATCCTTCACACCGGCACACTCCATAATGGCGCGTACAGCACTTCCTGCAATAACTCCGGTACCGGGGCTGGCGGGTCTCAAGAGCACCTTGCCCGCGCCGTAATTACCAATGATAAGATGAGGAAGTGTTCGATTATCAACGAGCGGCACCTTGATCATGGTTTTCTGGGCATTCTCTGTTGCTTTCCTGATTGATTCAGGAAGCTCTGTCGCTTTGCCCAAACCAATACCAACTCTTCCGTTCTGATCTCCAACAGCAACGATGGCATTGAAACCGAAGGTTCTTCCACCTTTAGTCACTTTTGCGCACCTGTTTACCGTGATCAGCCTGTCAATAAGACCTGCCTCTTCTATAGCAGAGGGTCTGCGTTCTTTCTTCTGCCCCTTCTTGCCTCTGGAATCTCTGGAATTCCTTCCGCCTCTGGGGTTCCTGTCGTTTCTGTCGGTTCTTTCGGTCTTTTTTTCCATCAGTGTCCCCCTAGAATTCCAGTCCGCATTCGCGGACCTTCTCCGCCAGAGCTTTCACTCTGCCGTGATAGGGATGTCCACCTCTGTCAAACACCACGGTGTTGATTCCCTTTTCCTTTGCCTTCTCGGCAAGTTTTGCACCAAGGGCCTCAGCCATCTCTGTTTTTGAGCCACTGGCTGATGCCTTGAATTCTTTGGAATCCGTGGTAAGAGAAAGAAGGGTTTTTCCCTCAACATCATCAATCAGGCAGGCAATCATGTGCCTGAGAGATCTTCTAACGAAGAGTCTCGGTCGCTCCGGCGTACCGGAAACTTTCTTTCTGAGTCGCCTGTGCCTGCGGGAGAGGCTTTCTCTTCTAGTCAATTTTGCCATTTTACACCTCTCCTTTCTAAGTGACTACCGACTTGGCAGCCTTGCGCTTCACCTGCTGGTCGCTGTAGCGGAAACCTGTAAGGTTATAGGGCTCCACCTTGCGCAGCTTGTAAAGAACCGATGCGAATGCACCCACAAGATGCTTGTCGTTGCCTGTTATCGTCAGGGAGAAAGTATTCTGACCGGGTTTGACTTCGACTTTCAATCCATCAGGAATTGCAGCCACAACTCTGTGGCTGAAGCCAATCTGCATATCGAGAGCCTTTGGCATAACTTCGGCGCTGTAACCTTTTCCCTGAACTATCAATGTGCGTGAGTGTCCTTTTGAGACGCCCAGCACTCTGTTGTTTACCTCAGCACGAGTTACTCCATGGAGCCTGCGCTGATACTGACTGTCATCCGCCCTGGCAATATGAAGAAATGTGCCTTCCACTTTGGCTGTGATTCCTTCCGGGAGGGGGTATGAACCCTCTCCACGCTTACCCTTTACGGAGACCATACCGTCAGCGATCTTAACTTCTACACCATCAACAGAGATGGGAAGTCTGCCTATTCTTGACATTTTCCCCTCCCTACCAGACGTGAAGCAGCACTTCGCCGCCGATTTTGTTTTTTCTTGCTTCAGAGTCTGTGATAACACCGCGAGGTGTGGTGAGAACCGCAAGACCTCGTCCGCCCATTACTCTTTTGATATCATTAACGCCTGCGTAAACCCTGCATCCAGGTTTTGAAATACGCTTCAGCCCGAGAATTAGAGACTGTCCGTTTCGATAGGACAGATAGACTCTCAGCATTCCCTGCTTACTGTCTTCCATTCTCCTGAAACCACGAATGTATCCGTGATTGTAAAGAACTCTAGCGATGCTTGCCTTCATCTTAGAGGCTGGTATATCGACCATCTTGTGTCCGGCCGAAGAAGCATTCCTGATGCGGGTCAGCATATCAGCGATAGGATCTGTCATTGACATATTTCTCTCCCTACCAGCTTGCCTTGCGCACGCCCGGAATCATACCACGATTGGCCATATCCCGGAAACAGATGCGACAGATGCCGAACTTCCTGAGGTAGCCCCTGGGTCTTCCACACAGCGAGCACCTGTTGTATTTCCTGACTGCGAACTTTGGTGTTCTTTTACATTTCTCGATCAGGCCTTTTTTTGCCATTACATACCTCCTCTGCCACTTTGGCGGAAAGGCATTCCAAGGAACTTCATGAGTTCAAAGCCTTCCTCGTCCGTCTTGGCGGTGGTAACTATGGTGATGTTCATTCCCCTGAATTTATCGATTTTGTCCACATCGATCTCAGGGAAAATTGCCTGTTCCTCAACACCGAAGTTGTAGTTCCCCCTACCGTCAAATGCCTTGGGAGAAAGACCTCTGAAGTCTCTGACCCGCGGTATGGAAAAGTTTATCAGTCTGTCAAGAAATTCCCACATGCGATCACCTCTGAGTGTGGTGAACACGCCGATGGGCATTCCTTCACGAAGTCTGAAACCAGCTATGGAGGCACGCGCTTTGGCAACAACGCACTTCTGGCCGGAGATGGCTTCCATCTGGCCCTGAGCGTTGGTTACGTTGTTGGCGTTATCCATGGCTTCCTTGCCAAGCCCCATATTGAGAACCACTTTGGTAAATCCGGGAATCTGCATTGGATTGGCATAGTTGAACCTCTCCTGCATTTTCTTCCTGATTTCACTGCGGTAAATATTCTGCAGCCTGGGCATTTCTTTTTTCTCCATCATCAGCTCCCAATGGTTTCGCCGCAGGCTTTGCATATGCGCCTGAGACGGCCTTCGGCATCGCGGGTACGGCTCATGCCTGTGGCTTTGCCGCATCCGGGGCATATCATTCTGAGGTTCGATATGTGTATCGGAGCCTCACGCTCGATGATGCCGCCCTGCTGATTCCTCTGGGAGGGACGGGTGTGTCTCTTGATCATGTTAAGACCTTCAACAATTGCCCTCTGGCTTCCGGTGAATACCTTAAGTATTTTACCGGATTTCCCCCTCTCGTTTCCTGACAATACCTTAACCTTATCGCCCTTTTTTACATGCATCTATATCACCTCCGGCGCCAGCGACACGATCTTCATGAAACGCTGACGGAGTTCACGGCCTACAGGGCCGAAGATACGAGTAGCAACGGGCTGTCCCGCCTCATCAAGAATGACGGCCGCGTTATCATCAAAACGAACGATTGTGCCGTCGGACCTGCTGAGTTCCTTGCGTGTGCGGACCACAACGGCCCTGCGAACTTCACTCTTCTTCACTGTGCCCCCGGGAATGGCTTCCTTCACTGTAATAACAATGACATCACCAATCCTGGCATAGCGGCGTCTTGTGCCGCCGAGCACCTTGATGCAGAGAACCTCGCGGGCGCCGGAGTTGTCGGCCACCTTGAGTCTGGATTCCACCTGGATCATCCTATAGTCCTCCTAAAGTGCCTTCTCCACGATTTCGAGCAGACGCCAGCGCTTGAGTCTTGAGAAGGGGCGGGTTTCCGAAATGGTTACCACATCTCCTGCTCCACACTGATTCTGCTCGTCGTGGGCATAGTATTTTCTGGTTGTTCTGAATCTCTTACGGTAAACCGGATGTGCTCTGAGTGTAGTTACTTCGACGACGATGGTTTTGTCCATCCTGTCTGAAACAACCACACCACGGAGAACCTTCCGGGTTCCTTTTGTTGCTTCTTCCACCGTCAGCTCCCTTCCTCGTTCGCAATCAGCCCAAGCTCTCTTTCACGAATAAGAGTCAGAGCCCTGGCAAGACTTTTCTTTGAGTCACGGATCTTCAGTGGATTTTCAAGCTGCCGGGACGCTTTGCGAAACCGAAGATTGAATATCTCTGCGCGCATGTCCCGCACCTGTTCCTGAAGTTCCTCCAGACTCATGGACCGGAGTTCGTGTGCTTTCATCTCTGAATTGCCTCCTTGTCCCTGGCAACAAACCTTGTTTTAAGAGGAAGTTTGTGGCCCGCGAGTCTCATTGCTTCCCTGGCAACATCCAGGGGAACACCTTCGATCTCGAACATCACTCTTCCGGGCTTAACTACAGCCACCCAGAAATCGACTGCTCCTTTTCCTTTACCCATCCTTGTTTCCGCCGGGGTAGAGGTGACGGGTTTATCAGGGAAGAGCCTGATCCACACTTTTCCTCCACGACGGACATGTCGCGTCAAAGCAATACGAGCGGATTCGATCTGAGCGCTGGTTACCCAGCTGGCTTCTGTGGCCTGCAGACCGAACTCGCCAAAGACTACAGTGTCTCCGCCCTTGGCGCGGCCGCGCATGCGACCCCGGTGATGCTTGCGAAACTTAGTTCTTTTCGGCATTAACATTCTATATCACCGCTCTCTTAGAATCCCGCAACAGGTACTTCATGTACCTCGCCTTTGTAGATCCACACCTTAACGCCGATCACACCGTATGTTGTACGGGCAACGCCCTTGGCGAAATCAATATCCGCTCTGAGAGTGTGCAGGGGAACTCTTCCTTCGTGGTAAGTGTTAACCCTGGACATCTCCGCGCCACCCAGACGACCGGAACAGGTAATTTTAATACCCAGCGCTCCGGCACGCATAGAGTCTGAGATGGTTCTCTTCATGGCTCTTCGTACACTTACTCTGTTTTCCAGCTGGCGGGCCACACTGTCTGCCACAAGCATGGCGTCAGTTTCAGGCTTCTCCACCTGGTTGACTTTGATCTTTACCGTCTTCTTTGTCAGGTGCTTAAGCTCACTGGTAAGACTGTCGATTGTACTTCCGCGACTTCCGATAACAAGACCGGGACGGGCTGTACTGATCACAACCTGTACTTCCTGAGGCTTACGCTCAATGAGTATCCTGGAAAGCTGAGCTCTCTCAAGACGACGATAGACATATCTTCTGATACGTTCGTCTTCCTCAATGAATCTGGCAAAGTCTCTTCCTCTGGCAAACCAGTTCGAGTCCCAGCTGCGGCTTATACCGAGCCTGAGACCGATCGGATTGGTTTTCTGACCCAAACGATTACTCCTCTCCAGGTTCGGCGCCGCCGGCAACTCTTACCACAATGTGGCTTGTCCGGTGGCGAATCTTGGTTGCCCTGCCGCGAGCTCTGGGTCTCCAGCGCATAGTGGTGGGGCCTTCGTCAACTGTTATCACTTCGACCTTAAGGTCATCAATGTCCAGTTTTGCACCTTCCGCCTTGACAACTGCGTTAGCAACTGCGGAGTCAAGTATGCGACCGATGATCTTTGACGCGTTCTTGGGAACGGTCATAAGAATTGCCAGAGCCTGATTAACAGACTTACCTCTTACAAGGTCAGCTACTGCACGAGCCTTCCTCGGGGGGACTTTGACAAATCTTGCCTTTGCTATGGCTTCCATGCTCCCCCTCCTTAAGTGGTGGTGGTCTTCTTCTCGCGATGACCGCGGAAGGTTCTTGTGGGAGCAAACTCACCGAGCTTGTGCCCAACCATGTTTTCAACCACAAACACCGGTACGAATTTCCTGCCGTTATGCACGGCAAAGGTGTGACCCACAAAATCAGGTGGAATATCCGACCTGCGAGCCCAGGTCTTGATTACTCTCTTGTCTCCCGATTCCTTCTGGACATTTACCTTTCTCTGGAGGTTCGCATCGATGTATGGGCCTTTCTTAAGTGAACGGGCCATAACTACTTCCTCCTCTTACCGGTTGGTCTACGTCTTGATATCATCTTATCTGACTGCTTCTTGTTCCTGCGGGTACGAAGCCCTTTGGCAAGCTGTCCCCATGGAGAGCACGGATGACGTCCTCCACTGGTTTTGCCCTCTCCTCCACCCATAGGGTGATCGACAGGGTTCATAGCTACACCGCGAACATGAGGTCTGCGACCGCGCCAGCGACTGGCTCCGGCTTTTCCCGGCACAACCAGATTGTGCTCCATGTTTCCAACTGTCCCGATTGTAGCTGCGCAATTTACCGGTATTCTGCGCATCTCTCTTGAGGGAAGCTTAAGCATGGCGTATTTGCCCTCACGGGCCATGAGCTGAACTGCTGTACCTGCGCTTCTGGCCATCTGGCCACCCTTGCCGGGCTTGAGTTCAACATTATGAATCATTGTACCCAGTGGAATTCTCTCCATCGGGAGGTGATTACCAACTTCCGGTGGAGCCATGGGACCGGACATAATCTCGGTGTCCACGGAAAGGCCCATGGGTGCCAGAATGTAGCGTTTCTCTCCATCAGCGTAGACAACCAGGGCAATCCTTGCTGAACGATTAGGATCGTATTCAATTGTCGCAACTCTTCCAGGGATACCGATTTTGTTGCGTTTGAAATCTATCGCGCGGTACATTTTCTTGTGACCGCCTCCACGATGCCTGGCAGTAATTCGACCGTTGCTGTTCCTGCCTGCGGTCTTTCTGAGGGGAGTCATCAACGACTTTTCCCCGTGGTCTCTGGTGATTTCAGCGAAATCAGGAGAAACCTTAAACCTGGTACCGGGAGTCATGGGTTTCCATCTTTTAAGTCCCATGATTACACCCCCTCAAAGAAGTCAACAGAGTCACCCTCAGCAAGGGTAACTATCGCCTTTTTCCAGGCGGATCTGCGACCAAGGTTCCGGCCAAGTCTCTTGACTTTTCCGTCCATATTTATTGTGTGTACCTTCAACACCTTAACTTCAAAGATTTTTTCAATTGCGTTTGCGATCTGAGGTTTGGTAGCACCGGGAATCACTTTAAAGCTGTACTTGTTGTACAGCTCACGGGCAATTGTGGACTTCTCTGTTACGATGGGTTCCAGAATTATCTGACGCGGGTCCATCAAATCACCCTCGCCTTCAGCTGCTCCAGAGCATTCTCTGCAACCAGTACAACCTCTGAATTAACCAGGGTAGTTACAGGCACGTGGCTCGCAGCCACTGCATAGACTCCGGGAATGTTACCGGCGGCTCTGGCAACCAGATTATCGCCATTTGTTAGAATCACAGCTTTCTTGCCTGTGAGTCCGTTTCCGCCCAGCATTTCTCTTACTTCACTGGTTTTCCCCGCGACTGAGAGATCGCGAATTACTCTGAGGTTACCCTCGGAAAGTCTTTCGCTGAGGATGCCGGCAAGGGCCTTGCGGCGAACCTTACGGTTAATCTTCAGATTAAAGAATCTTGGCCTGGGACCATGGGCAACACCGCCACTGCGCCAGATCGGGCTCTTAAAAGAACCTGCGCGGGCATGGCCTGTACCCTTCTGTCTCCATGGCTTTCTGCCGCTGCCTCTAACCTCTGCTCTGGTGAGCGAGCAGGCATTACCCTGACGCTTGTTGCTCTGCTCGGCACGAACCACTTCCCAGAGAACGTGGGTGGAAACACCCATTGCAAAGAGATCATCGGGGAGCTTCACAGCACCAACTTCTTCACCCTTCATGGTGTAAATTCTGGCTTCTGCCATCAGCTCTCACCTCCCCTGCGAATCTGCTTCCTCACCATGAGGTAGCCATTTTTAGCACCAGGTACGGCACCCTTGATAACCAGAAGATTTTTCTCGACATCGACCTGGATGATCTCAAGATTCTTAATGGTTCTTTTTGTGTTTCCAGTCTGACCTGGCATCTTTTTGTTTTTCCAGACTCTTCCAGGTGTAGCGCACTGACCGATTGAACCCGGAATACGTTTGCCATGATAACCATGCGTTTTGTCAAAACCGGAAAAACCGTGACGCTTTACAACACCCTGAAAGCCCTTACCCTTGGTGAGACCTGTAACATTTACCTTTTCACCGGGAACAAACATCGAAACTGTGAAAGAATCACCAGCCTTGACCTCATTCGCGAGAACAGGAAATTCAACAAGCCTTGAAACGGGAGGAGCTCCAGCCTTGTCAAGATGACCCTTGAGAGGCTTGGAGATTCTGCTCTCCTTCTTCGGCCTGTAACCCACCTGAACCGCGGAGTATCCGTCGGTTTCCGGGGTCTTCACCTGCACCACCGGGTTGGGGGCAGCTTCAAGCACCGTAACAGGTATTGCCCGACCGTCCTCTGCAAAGACGCGGGTCATACCTAATTTACGAGCCATTATTCCGCTCATAACCACTTCCCATCGCTGAAGTCCCCATGGAACGGGGGGACAAGCGTTTCTGTTTTACCGCCGGAAGGATCGACCGTCCTCGTCCTTTCAATGCGGTTTTTCCTCTTAACCCGGGATTACCGGGTCAGTAAGGAATGGAACTAATTACTACTTGATCTCCACATCAACACCGGCGGGAACATCAAGTTTCCGCAGTGCCTCTGTAGTCTGCTCATTGGGATCCATTATCTCGATAAGCCGGGAATGAACCCTGATCTCAAATTGCTCACGTGATTTTTTGTTCACATGAGGGCTTCTCAGAACTGTTACAACCGAACGTCTTGTGGGCAGGGGAATTGGTCCGGCGATGCGAGCACCTGTGTTAACAACACCTCGCACTATATCGGTGGCCGACCTGTCCAGAAGACGATGATCATAGGCTCTAAGTCTGATCCTCAACCTGTTCTCGTTCAATGCAACTCCTTAAACAACCTGAGTAACCTGACGGGCAGTGCCCGTACAATAATAACTGCCGCAAAGAAACCCATCTGCCCGCAGCGTATGAACTTCCGTGCATGCACCTGAAACTCTTTCTCACCTGTCGAGCCCATAGAAACCCGCAGGGGAGGCTATTATACACAATAAAAACAAATTGCGCTACCCCGGGTTGTCTGCGGTTTATCAGGTATCAAATCAGGAGTACACCTGCGTTCTCTCAGACTCGAAATATCTAATAAGTTCGTCAAGTCCTTGAGATGTCTCGGCGGAAATCCTGTAGATGCTAACATCCGGATTCAGGCTGCGACACTCATTCTCCGCCCGTTTCAAATCAAATCTCAACTGTGCTTCAAGATCGATCTTGTTAAGAAGGAGGGTATCAATTCTTGTAAACAGAGCGGGGTACTTCATTATTTTATCGTCTCCCTCCGGGAGGGAAAGCATACCGGCTGTGATGTGTTCACCCAGAAAGTATCCACTGGGACAAATCAGATTACCGACATTCTCAATAACAAGAAACTCCCATTCATCCCGAAACGGTTTCATTTCCTGAAGTGCTTCCGAGACGGATCCTGCGTCAAGATGACAGGAGCCCCCTGTCTCAATCTGAAAAGCGTACGAGCCAGCCCTGTTCACCCTGTTTGCGTCCCTGCTGGTTTGCACGTCCCCTTCAATAACCGCGAGACGCCCGCCAAGTCTTTCCGCAAGTCTTTCAAGAAGAGTGGTCTTCCCGGCTCCGGGTGAACTTATGAGGTTAATACACAGAAGCTTTGAATCCGTTATTGTTTTCCTGTTCTGTACGGCAATCATGTTATTACGCTTCATGACGGGGGAAAGCATCTTCACTTTTTTTGTTCTTTCCGTCATTCTTCTCCTGTCATTTCAACACTGTCAATAATCAGATCCCGTCCCGACAAAACTTCCCTATGAAAAGAGCTGCATCCCGGACAGGGTTCATACACATCCGCTGTTTTGTACTGAATCCCGCAATCACGGCAGAGAAGAAGGGCTTCTATTCTGTTAAGCTCAAGCTGAACGCTCCGGTGGCCCTTCTGTTCAAGAAGTGATTCCAGGCAGAATTGCAGGGAATCGGGATTAACGCTGGAAAGCATTCCTACAGAAAGAGTTATCCTTTTCAAGCTGAATCCCGGCACAAGCTCGCCCTCCGCCATATGTATAACTTCCACGGCAAGGCTCAGTTCATGCACGGCAGCCCCCGGTCAAATCTTAACCAGCAGTCTGCCTATCGGCAGGCCATTTCCCCGAAGAAGCTTCACTATCTCAGTCACCGCCTTGTCAACAGCATACTCCACAACATCACTCAGACCTTCACCAAGCATCCGGGGAGGATGTATTGTCACTCCCCACAGGATCCACGGCGGGAATTCTCCATCGTAAAGTGTTGCGAGAGACGCTACCACCGAGCACAGATCAGCCTGATGAAAAGACGGGAAAAAAGCTCTTGGAAGTGTCTTACCCGCAGAGATAATTCCCGGTATCTCGCCCGCAACAGCATCAAGGAAAACCATTGATTCGGTGCCTGGAAGAATATCCCATATCTCATACATATCTCCGGGAATTTCCCGAAAAGCCACCCCGGGTACATCCCCTATCCTGCGCCTCAGCTTCCAGAGCATAACCATTCCCGCGCCGTCATCTCCAGCCAGAGTGTTCCCAATACCTATAAAGGTAATCTTTGCCGGAGCCGGGCAGTTCTTCAGTATTTTTTGCGTTGGAATGTTTTTACCCTGTAAACACACTGATCGTTTCCGGGCTCCATTGATTCCAGCTTAAGCCTGATGCCCCCCATCTTGCCCAGATAACCGGCAAGATTGTTGTAGAAGAGAACGCACAGATCCCCACCAAGCTCAATGTTTTCCTTTGAGCACAGCTCTCTGATAAAACATGTTTTGGTTGTTACTGTGAGTTGATCTCCATCAGTTGAAAAGTTAAGATCCCATGATGGACCGAACTGATTCACTGCCATTTCAAGCACTTCCTGAAATGATTCCGGCTCATGATACCTGGGAAGTTGATTGGCCAGCGTTCTTCCGGCCATGGTACCCACGGCAGGCATGCTTCCCCCCAGCGTATGCCTGAATACCGCAGCGATGGATAACAGCCTTATACCAAGATCACCCAGAGCTTTCTTCTGCTCAGATTCGTTCTTCACATCTACCTGCTGAGGGGTTCCCGGGGTAAGCTTCCCGGCAAAATCCAATGCGTAATCATCGTGATAGTAGTTGTCAGACAGTTCAGCGTCTTCATGGCTGATAGCTTCCGCGGGGCAGATTTCCAAACAGCTGAAACAACCAAAACATTCTTTTTCCCGCTTCACCACAGGCAGATTCTTCTCCTCGTCGAATTCGAACACATCTGTTGAACACTCATCCACGCACAAGGTGCAGCCAACGCATGCTTCTTCATCCACAAATACCTTGATCATCATTTCACCCCCCGGCTGATTGTTCTGACTATTGTGCCATTTTCCCGTATCTCAACCACCATAGGCATCTGTCCGGATGCGTGAGTGGCGCAGGCAAGACATGGGTCAAAACATCTAAGAGCGAATTCTACGCTGCTCATCAGCAACTCATCCTGCCCCGTGCCGGCATATTTTGAGGCCATCCCTGTAATGCAGTGATCAATAGCCGCATAGTTATTCTGCGTGGCTACAATCAGGTTGGCATCTGTGAGAATACCCTCATCATCAGTTCTGTACTCATGGATAAGAGTTCCCCTGGGAGCCTCAACCATACCGATAAATGTACCGGCCCCGGGAGTTGCCCCAACCATTAGATTCTCATCAGCACCCTTTGCTGAAAGTTCTTCTATTCTTTCCGCGCAGTAAACCATCTCGATAAAGCGAGCTTCCACATAGTCAAGAGCAGAAGTTCTGGGATGCTTCTTCGTCCTGTACGCAGCCAGCAGATTGTCTGCTTTGGGTGTGATGAAACTGTCGTTGACATTCAGTCTGGCCAGCGGTCCCACAAAGAAAGGCCTGTCACCGTCTCTAAGCATCACAGATTTCATGTAGGAACCCGGCATCGAGTGTTCAGTTAAATATCCGGCATAATCACCAGAGTCAAAGACCGGATCCGTTTTTCCGGAAGGATTCATCACCACACAGGGGGATTCGAAAAAGGTCACTTTCCCGTTATCAGTAAGTGACATGGAACTGAAGGGTATATCAAGGCTGTCACGAATATCCTCCAGCTTTTTCAGAGCCTCAGTAATTACAATACTTAACTGGTCAAGCAAATCGACTGCTTCACTGCCCCAGGATGCCATGCTGGTCATTTCCTCAGCAGAAGGAGCGGAAGTCAGACCTCCGGGAATGGATGTTACCGGATGAACCCCCCTGCCGCCCACGATCTCGACTACTCTCTGTCCTATGCTTCGCAACCGAAGCATTTTTTTAGCAGCGTCAGGTTTCAATCTCAAGAGTTCAAAGATATTGCGTTGCTCATGAGAAGCATCAAGCCCCAGAAGAAGATCCGGGCCTGCCAGTACAAATGTGCTCAACGCGTGAGAGTGCAGTATGTGTCCCATGTACATCAGTTCACGAAGTCTTCCTGCTGTGTCGGTAATCTTCACCCCCAGGCCGTTTTCAATCGCAGTAACTGCTGCCATGTGATGAGCCGCCGGACATACGCCGCAGATTCTTGCGGTTATCAGCGGCATCTTGAACAATTCCATACCTTCCAGAAGTTTTTCAAAGCCCCTTATCTCGAGAACCTGAAGATGCCCTTGATTAACTTTCCCCGCGTCATCAATATCCAGTGTGATCTTTGCGTGCCCTTCTATCCTGGTCACCGGATTTATTACTAGTTTTGACATTTTTTCTGCCTCTTCTCTATTTCGCCCGGAAGGTTCACTTTACACCAACCCATTCCCTGATCTCTACAGCAGGTTTTTTGTAAATAATCGGGGAGGAAAGCGCATAGGAATAAAAGGTCTTTGCTTCCTTCGCTATGTAATCCCGGATCTCAGTTTCATCGATATCCGTGAGCAGACTCATTCTTTTTGCTACCATATTCCTGATATCCAGGTGCGGTTCAGTTACAACGGCAATTGACGGCCCTGTGCAACCCGCGCAGGCAACACCCTTGTTTGTGCACTGAGCCCTGCATCTCTCAAGAGTCACCGAACCAAGACATATGACCCCCTGGCTGAGAAAGCAGATATCCTTTTCAGGGGCAGTAACAGCTCCTTTTTTAAGTGTCACTCCCACTCGCTTTTCCATTTTTCTGTTGCATTGCGAACAGACTGTACCAGCCGGCATCACTGCACCCTTTTCTCCCAGGAGAACTTTTATGGCCTGGGCGATGTAATACGGGTGCGGAGGGCATCCCGGCAGGTGCACATCCACTTCAACAACTTCATCTATGGGTATCACGCTGTGCTCAAGAACAGGGGCTCCCTCGGGTCTGTCTGCTTCAGTAGTGGTTGGAAGACCACCATAAACTTTACTGAGAATAGCATCGTCTTTGTACAGCCAGCCCAGTCCGGAAACCCCTCCATAGGAAGCGCATGTTCCGAATGCAACCAGTTTATCAACGCTTTCGCGCATTTTTAAGACAGCTTCCCTGTCGTGATCGCTTCTGACAGCCCCTTCCACCAGACCAATATCAGCCTTTGGATAACCGCGTTCATCCATGAGTACCGGAATCCTGACAAATTCAATGCTGTCCACCAGGTTAAGAAGCTTTTCGTGAAGATCAACAACAGCGATATGACACCCCGAACAACCCGACAGCCATTCTGTTGATACTTTTGCCTTCATTTTGCATCCTCCACAATCAGCTCTTTCAAACAGGCATTGGGACCTGCGTGCAGAATCTCAAGCTCTACTTTCTTCCCCGGCATTATCTTTTCCATTGCGCCGGCGAATACACCATGGGACATGTAACAAAGGGAAAGCTTCTGCTCATGAGCATACCTGAAGAGAGCGTTTCTTACCATGCATGTATTAAAAACCAGTCTGATAACCTGTTTCCCATCTTTTTCCTCAATAAGATTCTCTTTGTCTCCCTGGAATGGAACAAAATCCCAGACTATTCCGCGCTGTTTCAAAGCTTCATTCAGAATCTTTATTGCTTTAATGGGATCCTGAGTCGTCTCTGTATCCTCAACAGCCTCCTGCCCGAATTTCTTTCCAGCCAGAGCACATGAAGACAGGCTGCCCTGTCCAAGGTTTTTCTCGGCTGCATGGGTTAGAGAACCGATGAGGAACGCTATCCCGTGCAATCTGTCCTTTTCTCTCTGCATTTCTGTCCCTCCTTCGTATATTAAATTATCTACAGCAATAAAATCTATCAACTAACCATAAAAGCAAAAATTATACCAACTTGGTGGCTAATAATAATTAAGTGGTAAGAAAAAAATTTACACCCGCAGCATCTGCTGTATAAATCCCATCCACCGCAGCCCGAGTAAAGCATAACAAGAAAAAGCCTGCTTGACCAGTGGTATACTCAACATATCCTGGGAAGTTGGTCTCCACTTATCATATCAAGAACCCTAGATGTTCCAACAGAAGTTTTTACAGTAACAGGCGCTATTCCGGATGGGACCACAGATCCAATTAAAGCTGCGTTCTCACACATCTTGAAGGAACGCATCAGCGATACGGCTTCTTCACCCGCCTCCCGGGGAAGTATAAGAACCATTCGGCCCTCGTTGGCAACATAGAGCGGGTCAAAACCAAGAACCTCACAAGCCCCCAGCACCTCTTCCTGTACGGGTATTTTGCTCTCACACAAGTTTATTCCCAGCCCTGCCGCGCTGGCAATCTCGTTCAGAGAACTGGCCAGCCCCCCCCTTGTCAAGTCACGCATACAATGCACAGGCAGACCATGCCCGATAAGGGAATCAACAGGACCGCTGAGCGGTGCAAGGTCACTCTCAACAGTTGTTGAAAAGCTTAAACCTTCTCTCACCGACATTACTGCCATTCCGTGTCTTCCAACATCTCCGCTGAGAATTACAGCATCTCCCTCTTTAATCGAGGCCGGACCTATGAACGGGGTATTATTTCTCAGTACCCCAATCCCCGAAGTGTTTATATACAAACCATCCGCTTTTCCTCTTTCAACCACCTTGGTGTCCCCTGTAACTACTTGAACTCCGCACCGCTCCGCAGCCCTGGCAATGGAATCCACCACACGCTGGAGGTCCAGCATGGGTAATCCCTCTTCCAGAATAAAGCCAAGGCTGATCCATCGGGGCATTGCTCCGCACATGGCAAGGTCATTCACTGTTCCATAAATTGAGAGTTCTCCTATATCCCCACCGGGGAAGAAAAGGGGAGTAATAACATAGGAATCCGTAGTAAAAGCAATTCTCTCCTGCGCTGTTTCCAACACTGCTCCATCGTGTCTTTCGGAGTCCTCTGTGGTTCTGAAAGCAACATGAATCATCTCATCAAGAAGCTGGTTCATAAGCCGTCCACCTCCTCCATGAGCCATTGTAACGACGGGATAGCGGGAAATAAATGAAGGGCAGACAACACTCATTTTATCGCCTCCTGTATCTGAAATACGCCGCGCAGGCTCCCTCGGATGAAACCATTGGAGCACCGAGCGGATGTTCCGGTGTACATTCAACAGCAAACTTTTCACACTCTTTTGGTCTGATAAGGCCCCTGAGCACATCACCACTTCTGCAGCCTGTTTCTTCTTCTACTGCCAGGCTACTGACCTTAAATCTGACAGATGCATCGTATTTTTTATACTCACTGCGCAAATCAAAACCTCCCCGGGGAATCACCCCAAGTCCCCTCCACTTTCTGTCAACAACCTCATAGACAGAATCAAGTAACTCCCAGGCACCTCCGCGCTGGCGGTTCACAACCCTTGAGTATTGATTCTCTACTCTGAAAGCTCCTGATTCAAGCTGTCTTACCACCATAAGAATGCCCTGGAGAATGTCAACAGGCTCAAATCCAGTAACAACAATGGGTACTTTAAATTCCTGAGAAACAGGTTCATACTCCATGTAGCCCGCGACAGCGCACACATGGCCGGCAGCAAGGAAACCATGGATGTTGCTACCGGAGGAAAGAATCCCGGTTATCGCCGGAGGTACTCTCACATGAGCAACAAGAATGGAGAAATTTCGCAACCCTGCGACTTCGGCCCGTCTGACTGCCGCAGCAGTCACCGGGGCCGTGGTTTCAAAACCAACCGCAAAAAACACAACCTCTCTATGCGGATTCTTTTCTGCTATGGAAACTGCATCCAGCGGGGAATAGACCATTCTTACATCACCGCCTTCCGCCTTCGCAGAGAGCAGATCTCCAGAGCTTCCCGGTACCCTGAGCATGTCACCGAATGAGCAGAGTATTACGTCCGGAAGTAACGCAATAGTGATGGCTTGATCAATGATTTCTACCGGTGTTACGCACACAGGACACCCGGGACCGTGAATAAGGGTGATCTCAGAGGGAAGGATTTCATCCAATCCATATTTCACTATGCAGTTGGTCTGACCACCGCACACTTCCATGATGTTCCACTGCCTTGAGACAGCATCAGAGATGGACTCAGCATATTTGAGAGCCAGTTTCCCATCCCTGTACTCGTCAATGTACTTCAATTCTCACCTTTCACACGGGATTTGGGGAGCTTTTCACCCAGATAACTGAAAACCTCATCAGCTTCCTCCTGTTTCAGCCTGGTCAAAGCCAACCCGGCGTGAACAACAACATACTCTCCTATTTCCGCATTCGGAACGGCAGCAAGGGAAATCTCACGAATAACCCCACCAAAATTAACCTTTGCAGACCGGCTCAGAATCTCTTCTCCACCAAAGATTTCAACTATCCTTCCTGGAATACCCAGACACATTATTCACCTCCATCACTGCCACTGCCTGTCCCAGAGAGAGCCCTCCGTCACCGGGGGGAACAACACAGTGACGATACACATGACAGCCTGATTTCCTTAACAGCTCCGCGCTCCGGTCAAGCAGGTAGGTGTTCTGAAAGCACCCCCCGGTAAGAACAACTCTGTTCGTTGCGCAATCCTTTACAACTTTAATAATCACTTCGGCCAACCAGTTGTGAAACTTCGCTGCGATGATTCCAACCTCAACTCCATCGGAAAGTTCCTCAACCGCATCAAGCAGCATGGGTACCCAGTCCACAATTCCGGAAGAGTATCTCACCGGATAGAATTCATCGCATTCGGCTATTGCTCCCTGAAACGCAATAGCTGCCTGGCCACTGTATCTGTTCTCGGAACACAACCCGAGTATAGCAGACATTCCGTCGAACAGTCTGCCCACACTGGAAGTGACCGGACAATTAAGCTCTCCGGTCAGCATTGCAGCAACAAGGTCACTTTCTTTCCGGCGCATCGAAGGAATCATTGTGAAATCCCTGATACCGGCCTCATACAGCATCCCGGCAGCAGTCTTGCGAGGATATTTCACCGCTGATTCACCTCCGGGCAGTCTGAATTGTCTGAAGTGAGCGAATCTCGAAAAGCTGGAAAGGTGTTCCACAAACAGGAATTCCCCTCCCCAGATGGAGCCATCGGTTCCGTAACCGGAACCATCCCACACCACTCCAATAACCGGTCCGGAGATACCATTTTCAGCCATACATGAAAGAACATGGGCATGATGGTGCTGTACCTTCAGGGGAAATGGAGACGCAAACCTCGAAACTGTGTAGTCCGGGTGCATGTCAACTGCGCAAACTTTTGCCTTGCTTGAGTAGATTGAGCTCAAATCATCTGTTGTCTCCAGGGCTGATTCCAGTGAACGCTCATTAATCATGTCCCCTATATGCTGGCTGATTACCACCGAACCTGGAAGGGTTATGGCGATAGTATTCCTCTCGTGACCGCCCAGAGCAAGGATGCCCTCATTGATACCTTTAACGGAGATTGGCAGAGGCACGTATCCGCGTGATCTTCTTATGGGAGTGACTCCCTCCCGGGAAACAACCACGACGGAATCATCAACATGCCTTACTATCTGCCTGTTGTGAACAAGAAAATAGTCAGCGATTCCGGATAGACGGAAGAGGGCCTCGCGGGAATCAATGCAAATAGGTTCCGCAGCCAGATTACCGCTGGTGGTTATAATTGGAATTCCTGCAAGTTTCATTAGAATGTGATGAAACGGGGTGTAGGGAAGCATCACACCAACCATATGATTACCCGGTGCAACAAGGTTGGAGATGGACAGATTCCTTACCGTCTCGCGTTCAAGAAGAACAATTGGTGCTGCCGTGGATGAAAGCGTTTCAGAAGCCAGACTGGAACAATCCAGAAGGTCATGGGATGGAATCATAACAGCAAATGGCTTTGCCGGTCTGTTCTTTCTGGATCTGAGTTTTAATACAGCGTTATCATCATCAGCCCTGACCATCAGATGAAATCCGCCAAGCCCTTTTACCGCAAGCACATTCCCCTGAGTAAGAAGACGAGCCGCTTCACGCATAGCTTCATTTCTTTTACAAACTGTTTTCCCTGAGAAATCCCAGAGAACAACTTCCGGCCCACATACAGGACAAGCGTTTGGCTGGGCATGAAACCGTCTGTTCAAGGGATCTGTGTATTCAGCGACACATTCGGGACACATAGTAAACTCGGCCATTGAAGTGAAGGGTCTGTCGTAAGGAAGACACTTGATGATTGTATACCGGGGACCACAATTCGTACAATTGGTGAATGGATAGAGATAGCGACGATCATCAGGATCGAATATCTCAGAAATGCACTGTGTGCAGGTAGCCATATCAGGCACCACCACAGCAGTGGGGTGTCCTGATTTGCTGGAGAGAATTTGAAAACTGTCTTCCCCCAGCGGTTGAACAGAGCAAAATTTCATAGACAAAATGAAAGCGGCTGGCGGGAGCCTGTTCTGTATTTCCTTCTTGAAGCCCGTCAGGTCCTCTGGAAGTCCCTCCACTTCAACGGAAACACCGGAAGGTGAGTTGCAGACCCACCCGTTCAAATTGTGCTCCAGCGCAAGACGATATACGAATGGTCGAAAGCCTACACCCTGAACACCACCTTCTATGTCTATTCGGAACCTCTCCAGCATGCTCCTCCTTCATCTTCCACAAAATAGTGTTCTCCGGAAAGAAAAGCAAAGTAACATCATCTTCATCTTTAAATTCCCTCAGCTCAATTTCAGAGGGATCAATTCCTCGCTTGCTATGCAGGTACAGTGGTTCTATATTGGTCATTGAGCCTAAACCAATAAAGTAAGGATTTGCTATGCCCAGGTATGTTGATTGTCCTCCGGAATTCGCATCTCTGTTCAGAGAAGCAGAGAATATTATTACTCCGCTCTTCTGGGACTTCAAGAGAGCTCCTGAAGAGGGAAGCATCACCATTTCTTCAGAGCGATATGTCATATACAGAGGTGATTCTATGGCTACTGCGTTAAGACAACAGCTTGAATCCGTACTGGGCCCTGGCGCCGGTGTGGCTATTTATCAGATAGGGAAAGCTACAGGCGCTGCAGATGCAAAATATTACTTTAAAAAAACGGGCATTCAGGATCCAGCTCTGAGACTTGCTATGGGACCCGTGGCGTTTGCCCTTGGGGGCTATGCCAATGTCAAAATCCTACCGGAAAGCACACCTGCGCCTAACGAGGACTTCCTGCTTGTTTACGATCATCCGAATTCCTATGAAGCCGAGGCTTACATTCAGGCAGGTCTTCCTGTAAATAAACCCATTGACTTTCTAAACGCAGGATACTCTGCCGGCTGGTGCTCTGAAGCTTTTGACTTAAAACTGGAAGCAAAAGAGATTACCTGCAAAGCAATGGGGGATCCTCAGTGCAGGTTCGTCATGGCTCCCTGCAGTCGACTTAGAGCTCGTGTTAAAGAAATAAAAGCCAAATACTCACTTTAGCTGCTAATCACATCATTGCTGCATGTAGACATACACAACCTGTCCACAATACTGATCTGTCAGCAGGAAAGACCCATCTTCTCCAGCAGTTTCTTCTGCACGTTGGGTGGCACCTGGGCATATTCGTTGAACTGCATAGTGTAACCGGCTCTTCCCTGAGAAAGACTTCTCAGTGCGCCGGTATACCCAAAAAGTTCAGCAAGAGGAATGTTTGCCACAATTGCCTGAGCTTCCCCGCGATGTTCAATGGAAACAACGGTTCCGCGCCTGGCGTTCACATCACCGATTACATCACCCATATAGTCTGCTGGAGTGACAATATCAACCTTCATTATTGGTTCGCGGATAACAGGACATGAGTTCTGAAGAGCTTTTCTGAGAGCAACAGCAGCGGCGGAACTGTAACCAAGCTCTGTGGAATCAGTCTCATGAACTTTGGCGGATATCAATGCTATCTCAACACCATCAAGAGGATGACCTGCCAGAACACCCGCGCTTACTGAACCCATAACACCGCTGTAGACCGCGTCCATAAATTGTTTTGAGAGAATATCGGTCTCTGAAGTAAACTTGATGCCCGAAGCGAGCGGCCTTACCTCAATGCAGGCGTTCCCGAAATTGCCTTTTCCAGCGATAAGCCTTTCAAAAGTATCCTCACCTCTGCCGCTGGATGAGACACTCTCTCTGTATGACACCTGAGGTCTTCCCGTGTACACATTCAGTCTTTTTTCCCGTTTCATCCGATCAACGACGATTTCAAGATGCAGTTCTCCCATACCGCGAATCAGCATCTGACCGGTCTCTCTGTCCACTCCCACTTTCAGGCTGGGGTCTTCACTGGTCATATCGTTAAGAGCATCTTCGAGCCTTTTCTCATCGCTTGCGCTTGCCGGCTCTATTGCCATTTCCATTACCGGATCCACAAAATGTATGGTCTCCAGAGTAAGCGGTTTTCCAAGTTCAGTTAAAGTATCTCCTGTGGCTGCGTTCTTCATGCCGGCTGCTGCTATATCTCCCTCTGAAATACTGTCCAGATGAATTCTCTTGTCCGCGTGCATCATTACAAGTCTTGTGAGTCTTTCCTTTTTCCCGGTTCTGTTGTTAAAAACAGGCTGACCATCCCTGGCGGTTCCTGAGTAAACCCTTAGATAAGCAAGGCGGCCCAGATGGATATCTGTCTGTATCTTAAAAACCAGGGCAGTAAAAGGCTCACTGTTCGACCTTTCCCGTGTTTCCTCTTTCCCGTTGGGCTTGATTCCTGTAACTGAAGGTAACTCTTCCGGGGCAGGCAGCCAGTCTACAATAGCATCAAGCAGCCTCTGCACACCTACATTCCTCAGAGCAGCACCACACAGAACAGGTATAAAGGTTCCCTGGACAGTGCCCTTTCGAATCAGAGTAATTATCTCTTCATTTTCCAGTTCCCCCGCAAAATATCTTTCCATAGCACCATCATCCAGCTCGGCAACTGTCTCCTTGATTTTCTCTAAAGCCTCGGCGGCTTCCCCCTGGAGATCCTCCGGGATTTCCTCTATTTCGAACTTCGTTCCAAGAGATTCCATGTCGAAGTAAAGGGCTTTCTGCTCCAGAACATCTATAACACCTTTGAAATCGCTTCCCTGTCCCACCGGCAGCATTACCGGCAGAGGACATTCACCTAGAATATCCTTCATCATCTGGAGAACACGATGAAAATCGGCACCCTGTCTGTCCAGTTTGTTAACGAAAGCCAGAGCGGGTACGCGATACTTCTGGGCCTGCCGCCAGACAGTTTCCGTCTGAGGCTCTACTCCTCCCACAGCACAGAAAACACCGACTCCTCCATCTAGTACTCTAAGAGAACGCTCTACCTCAGCGGTAAAATCAACGTGACCGGGAGTATCAATGATGTTAATCCTTGTGCCTTTCCAGTCACATGTGGTTGCTGCGGAGACAATTGTTATTCCCCGTTCACGTTCCTGAGGCATCCAGTCCATCACGGCAGTACCGTGATCCACGTCTCCCATTCGGTGGGTGCGTCCGGTATAAAAAAGGATTCTCTCTGTTACTGTGGTTTTTCCCGCATCTATGTGTGCGAATATCCCGATGTTTCTTGTTTTGCTGGGCATACTCATTCCAGTCTCCCTCTTATGTCACTGTATGTAAATCTTGACAGTGCAACTTATGAAGAAGCCAACGAATGTCAACCTTTAAGAGTAATGTTGACAATCTCGCGTATATCCGATTTTTCACCTTTTTCACGGCAGGTTTTACAGCAAAGTCTGCTTTTGATGCTGCAGCTTAACTATGACACCTATCTCAACAGACACAATCCTATGGTTTCAGAAGTCTCACCGGACTGAATTCTGCACAAATACAAACCTGCTGAAACTGCTTCTCCATCCTGGTTTCTTCCACTCCATAAACAAGAGTGCTGACCGGAAGAAAGATTGGAATTCTCTATGGTGGAGACAATTCTGCCGGAAAGATCAAATACCTGTATTGAAGTATATCCCGATTCAGAGATGTGGAATGAGATAGTCGCTGAAGAGCGGAAAGGATTCGGGCTGACAGATAATCCGAACAGCCGGGAAGGCGCCAGATGTATTCCGGTTCCAGTGACCACGAAGTTGATGGTGTCTGCTGCAACAGCGAGACCGTCATCGAAGGATGTCACGATGAGTTCGTTAGCTCCGACCTGCGTAAACAGATCATCCAGATAGGTATACTTCAAGCCGGTTCCAAAAGCATACAGGTTACCGTCTGTTGCTGGAAAATACATCACACCATCGGTTATCGACGGACTACCCTGGAATCCATAGTGGCTGCTGGCGATTGTACGACTCCAGATTTCTGATCCATTTTCACAATCCAGAGCAATTACTCTTGCGCTGTCTGCTTTATCACCGTAAAAAGCTTCCCCGTAAAAAATGATACCGTCGGCGATACAGGATGAGCCGTGCTGTCTGCCGGGCACAGACCAGAAAGTATTACCGGTGGAAGCATCAAGGCAGTAGTATGGACCAGCCTGCTTCGCAAAATACAACCTCTCGTCATGATATGCTATTGTGGCTGTTGTTGTTCCGGGAGATAAATCACGATTCCAGACAGTTTGCCCTGTTGATACATCTATTGCTATTATCAAAGAATGAGCACCACCAATGTATACAGTGTTCCCTGCAATAACGGGTGATGAGTCCCAGTATCCTACATCACTGTCCATATTTGCCCAGATAACTGAACCAGTATTTGCATCCAGAGCATACAGCGGGCTTTCGGAGATCTCCGAAAATGTAGGTAGAAAAACCATCCCGTCCCGGAGAGCCATACAGCTGACTGGTCTTCCCGGAAGAGTATCCACCCAGATCTGTGTGCCTGTTTCCGCATCAAAACATGAAATACTGGTATCCCTTGTATAGGGAACCCATAGAGCAGCATAAACTCTGTCATCTGTTGCTACAGGCGTACTTCCACTGGCATCAGCCAGTGATGTAGCCCAGAATTTCTCACCTGTTAACGCGTCAAGACACCACAGAGAATCACTTGCGGTGTACAAGCGACCGTTTCTTACTGTTACTGCATCATCTGTGTATCCGGTGTTGTACTTCCAGATAAGCTCCCCGGTAGCTGCGTCAAGAGCGTACAGAGAATCAGTACCGTAATTTGATGGATAGTAGACGACTCCTTCCACGACCACCGGTGTTGGGAACTCGTGGTCTGTCCCCGTTACAGGAGCGGTCCATAAAACCGTGTTATCCGTTGGAGCGGGAGACTCTGAATACCCGTGGTTCACATTGTTCTGCATATAGGTATACCAGTTTGTATTCAATCTCGGAATCTGAATAACCTGCTCTCCGTTCAGAGAGTAGTGAACATAATCAGGTAATTCATTTTCGTTTTCTACAATTGCCCGAACAGTAAGCCAGTCTCCATCGTAGGTTTCGCCATCAGCAGGTTCAGAAATGGTCAGGCTTGCTGAGGAAAGAGCAATCACAGTAAGAGAAGTAAAGATCAGCATTCGGTTCTCCAGTCAGTTGATAAAAGATATGGATATACGGCAACACAACACCTGTCATCGCCGTCAAAGACAGATTCAATAACTTCGACTCTCACGGGGGATTCAGTAATGGTTTCCCAGATATTCCGGTAAAAGCCAGCTCCGCACAGGCAGTACTCCACAGGCATTCTTATACCCTGCTTAACTGCTTTGTTCACTCTGGGGCAATGGCAGTACATTTCTCTTCTTGCCTGTGAATCTTTCTCGCCGATCCATTTTCTGAGATTGCCGCTTTTAGGTATTTTTACTGCGATTATCCGGCTACCATCCAGTACACCGGCCACACCCATTCCCATTTCAAGAAGCTTGTTGACAATCTCCATATCCATGAGCATACCGTCTCTCAGTGACTCAACAAACTGCTTCCTCAGTAGGTCAATAGCTTCAGGAAAGCTGCCGCTCTTCCTGAAAGCAGCTCGAACAGAGAGCAGCTTTGCCCTGGGGTAATGACAGGCACAACCTGTAACAACATCATGAAGCTCTACTTCAGAAAGTTCCTCCTTCAGTTTGTTCACTGCTCCTGCGGTCCAGCGCATTACATTCCCAGGAGCAGTGCTGGAGCTGAACTTTTCAGAACCCTTCATTGCTGCCTTCCTGAATTCCTTACTCTTAACCTCGTCAAGCTGCAGGGAAAGCTTCTCCAGCCACATTCTTTCAAAATCCATCACTCCCTGCCTTTTTGTGAAATGAGTGTCATACTCCCAATTTATTGATAATATGGGATATCAGGCAAAACTGCAATGTTTCATGCGAAACCATTCAGGGCTTTCGGAGCGCATTTCCTTGACTGCGGCAACATTATGAATTACATTATTGTCGTAACGAGATTTTCGTAACGACGGGAATGCAATGAACAATCCATTTTCTTACGGCGGTATTGTCAAGGGAGAAACCTTCTGCAACAGAATCACTGAGCAGAAGGATCTGATAAGAGCAGTTGAAAACAGTGAAAAACTGTTTATCCACGGGGAAAGACGTATCGGCAAAACATCCTTGCTAAAAGCAGTCATTCAGAAAATTGAGAAAAATAGTGGCATCTGCTTCTACATTGATGTGTGGAAGTGCCTTGACGAGGATGACTTTTCCAGAGTCTGCGCAAGTGCCTTTGCGGAATACGCTTTTAAAGAGAAACAGAGTGTTGTAGAAAGGCTGAAAACTCTTTTTGCCGGCATAACCCCATCATTCAGTGTTGATGAAGCAGGCAAACCGTCTGTGACTTTACTGAGAGCCCGCAGCGATAAACCGGGACCGTTCGTTGACGAAATCCTAAAGGCTCCACAGCGAGTAAGAGCAATAGAACCTGATCGACCGATTCTGGTTGTTTTTGATGAATTCCAGCAGATAAGAGAGATCTCAGGGCTGAAACTTGAGCAGATTATAAGAAGCAGAGTCCAGGAGCAGCAGAATGTTGCCTACTTTTTTTGCGGAAGCCGCACAAGTCTTTTAAAGAAAATGTTTCTGGAAAAGAGCAGCCCGCTTTACAGAAGTTCCGGGCACTATCCGATAGAATCCATCTCACCCAATCACTGGAAGCCCTTCATCAAAACTGAATTTACAACCACTGGTAAGAGCATCACTGCTGAGACAATCACTGCGCTGGTTGAAGCAACAGGAGGACATCCTTTTTACACCCAGATGCTTTGTTCTTCCCTCTGGGACATTACAGATAACACAGTATCCGTGTCTGATCTGGAAAGCGCAACAGATCTCCTTCTTGATCGTGAAAGCAGCACATACATCACTCTGTGGAACGCACTTCCCGAGCAGCCGAGAAAAATGCTGAGAGCCCTGGCTATGGAAAACCCTCTCTTCAAACCAACTTCAGGAAAAACGGTGCAAACTCATGGATTCGCGTCACCTTCCTCTTCGAAAAGCGCATTGACCTATCTAATTGACAAAGATCATGCAGCACAGAACAAGGATGGCGGTTACTTTCTGGTGGACAGGTTCCTTGGGATGTGGTGCCGGCGCAACCTTACTCTGTAAGTGAGATACTGAGAGGTTCCGGCAATTCAGTCCCGCTTTTCGTTCAGGGATAGTCCACAGATCCGAAGTGGCTCCAGCAAATCCTCGGGATCAGTACTCCACTGGGCCATTTTACGCGAGATGTGCTCTGTCCAGCTGTAGTTGTCAAAGGTGAATTTCTCCTCTCTGGCTTTGTCGGAAAGAGGAATCATGAACCCGGCTTTTTTGTAGTAGTTCTGCTCAAGGTAGCCACGATCCATTTGATCCATAGCTCTTTTTACAGAGTCCTCCGGGAAATCAGGATACTTCTCCTGAAAAAGATGGAATTCCATGGGATAACGGGGCCGCACAGGAGGATCCTCGGCAGGAAAACCCATGGCAAGGATTACAAGAGGAAACACATGGTCAGGAAGGTTGCAGTCTTCCCGAAGCTTTTCTGACATATAGAGCGCAGATCCAACGAAGCAACTTCCCATCTCCAGGCTTTCCGCTGCTGTAACCATATTCTGAGCCATATAAGCGGCATCCTGCATACCGAACAGCAAGCTGTGAATATTGGAAGCTTCTCTATTCCAGCCGCGTACCTTCATGACCTTTTCCATTCTGTGCAGGTCACATAGGATGATGAACTGAATCGGGGCGTTAAAGGCATTTGTCTCTCTGTTCCTCTGAATAATCACGCTGCCCAGTTGCATAGCGAAGGGAGCCTGCTGACCGGCCCGGACAATTGTTAGAATTTCTTCTTCGGAGGGAATCTGCTCTGTAAACTCCCTGATGGATTTCCTGTTCATCAGCGAGTCGATTACTGCGTTTCTTATCATGGTGTCTCCTGACAAGGTAAGGAATACCAATTTGATTGCGCAAATACACAATGGATACTATTAAAGTTGCAGCTCCATGACATACACTCGGGGAAAAGAACCTGGGCACATTGTGTAAGCGAGAATCCCGTAGTCTGTTATACCGAAAGCAATCATCTCATCTCCCGGAAGTCCTTCGCAGGTGCAAGTAAATGCCAATTCTCCGTTCATAGTGTAAACATCAAAGGATGGATTGAACCAGGAACCGTGGCAAGCCCAGAGACATCCCGTTGAGTTCTGCACTTGCAGGTCAGTTATTCCAGGTTCGTGAGCAGACGGCTCCCAGTTCCCCATATCTCCGTCTCTCAATTTTCTCCAGATTTGTTCCATCTCGATCTCATCAGCATCACGCAACTCTTGTTCATGCGGGGCGTAGAGAGTATCAAGTAATACTCCATCCATGGAAAACACCAGTACCTTGTAATCCTGGGCGTCCGGTGCGACAAAGACAAGGCCGGAACTACTTGCCACAATAGAGTTCTCAAGTTGAACAAACAAGTCGTATATACTTTCCAGAGCATCAACTTCAAGATATCTCGAAAACAGAACTCGCTCTTTCCTTCCGCTGACTGTGTTCCACACACATATTTCGTAGCCGATACTGACAGAATCGCCCTCTCGATCAATACTCCCGACAAAACCAACCACTGTTGAATTGTCAATAAAGCATGGTTCCTGAAGTGCAGTCATCCCATCAAAAGTCACTGATGACACAGGAATAGCCAGATTATCAAAGAAGACACACCTTGGAGGCATGTTGAATTCAAACACCGCAAATCTTGAATCAACTACCGCAAGGTACGCAGCGCATCGATACTCAAGAGGTCCGTTACCGCAGTAATTACTTGTAACAATGTAATTGCAGTCTCTATCGAAAACTCGCAATTCCTGATATCCCTTATCAAGGAGGACAAATGTGGAATCGTTGATAAATGCAGCACCGGAAATGTTTCCGAATACTTCGTATGGCTCTCCGTAATCCACACCCAGAGAATCCACAACAACCAGCCGTCTTTCTTCAACGATCCGCTCTGGCCGAGCAGGAGATAACTGGCATGCAAACAAATTCACGATAATGGCAATTACTGCAAATGGAATCAATCGTCTCATCAATACTCCTGAACAATTCAGTTTTTCTCAGGTAGTGTCTGGTTATTGAATTTGTTCCTGCTCCATAGAGAAAACCCCGCCAGGTATAAACCGTGGCGGGGCTTTTCTATTTGTCCGGGGTTACCAGCGGTAGTGGGCGAACGCCTTGTTGGCGTCGGCCATCTTGTGGGTATCCTCTTTCTTTTTGACGCTTGCGCCCTCGTTGCGGGCTGCATCCATGAACTCGGCGGCCAGACGCGATCTCATTGTATTACCCTTGCGCTTTCTTGAATAGCCGATAATCCACCTCATGGCAAGTGCGTCCCTTTCTTCAGGGCGGACCTCCAATGGAATCTGATATGTGGATCCACCAACACGACGGCTCTTGACCTTCAGTGTGGGACGGACATTGTTCATGGCCTTGCTGAAAACGGACACGGGATCCTGCCCGGTCTTTTCGGAAATAATATCAAACGCGCCGTATACAATAGCTTCGGCTACTGATTTCTTACCCTGCAGCATAATGTTGTTGATAAACTTTGCAACAACAAGATTGCCGTATCGTACATCAGGCAGAATTTCTCTGCGTTTTGGTCTGTTTCTTCTCATTTTCTATATTCCCCGCTCTACGATTCCCGTTTTGTTCCGTATTTGGAACGGCTCTGTTTTCTGCCTTCCACGCCGCTTGTATCCTCAACACCACGAATGATGTGATAACGCACGCCGGGAAGATCTTTGACTCGGCCGCCCCTTACAAGAACAACGGAGTGCTCATTAAGGTTGTGTCCCTCGCCGGGAATATATGCTGTAATCTCGAACCCGTTGCGAAGCCTCACACGTGCAACCTTACGGAGTGCCGAGTTGGGTTTCTTCGGGGTGGAAGTATACACGCGGGTGCAAATTCCTTTTCTCTGCGGGCAACCTGTGAGAGCAGGAGCCTTGGTCTTCTGTGTCGGCTTCTTGCGCCCTTTTCGCACCAGCTGATTAATGGTGGGCAAACTTTCTCCTTTCGTGGGTCAGCTCGCGCGAGCTGCCGTTTCTCCTTTTACAGTGAGTGCAACTCTATACATGAATAAACTTATCGTCAACCTCTGGCTCCGGTACCGGTATCGGCAACTCAGATCCATCACTCATGGAAATGGTGAGACTGCGGTAACCTTTCACTCCGGTTCCTGCCGGAACCAGATGTCCCACAATTACATTTTCCTTCAAGCCAACCAGTCTGTCAAGCTTGCCATTTATGGCTGCGTCTGAAAGAACCGAATTGGTCTCCTGGAAGGACGCGGCGGACAGAAAGCTGTTAGTTGCCAGTGATGCCTTAGTTATACCAAGCAGCATTACATCACTGGAAGCGGGGCGTCTCCCCTGATTCATCATTTCCATGTTTACCTTGTTCAGGATGAGACGGTTGACTCTTGCTCCTTCGAGGAACTGTGTGTCTCCGGCGTTCTCAATCCTGGCTTTACCCAGCATCTGCCTTACGACAATGCCGATGTGTTTATCGTTGATCTTAACACCCTGAAGCCTGTAGACCTCCTGGATCTCATTAAGAAGGTAATCCTCAACACTTTCTGTTCCAATTACCCTGAGAATATCGTGGGGATCAAGCGGTCCGTCAGTAAGTTTGTCTCCGGCTTCCACATGATCACCTTCGCGAACCCTTATGTGCTTGGTTGCCTGTATCTTAACACTGGCTTCCTGACCCTGATCGCCCATTATAGTCACCGTACGCATCGCAGCTTTAATCGGACTCAACCCGATAGTTCCACTGATTTCCGCTATGGCAGCCGCATCACTGGGTCGCCTTGCTTCAAAAAGTTCGTCGACGCGGGGAAGTCCGCCGGTGATGTCCCGCTGCATTCCGGCTCTTTTCACCATTCTTGCGATATGCGTTCCAGTCCTGATGAGATGCCCGTCTCGCACATGAAGCGTGGCTCCGCTGGGGATGGGGTAAACACCTCTCACATGATCCTTGATGAATTGCTCCACCGGATCCTGACCCATCTGACGCTGCTTTCCTCGAACAACGATATGACTTCTGAATCCGCCTTTCTGGAAGAAGCTTACAAGAACCAGGATTCGTGAAGTTGCAATAATATCGCTTAATCGCAGTATTACCTGCCTGGTTCCCGCATGGGCTTTGTCAAGACTGGCCAGACCCATTACAAAAGGATGCTTCTGGCTGTAGTTGATCAAAACATCCATGAACTCGTCCTCAAGCTCGTCATTCTTTCGACTGCTGGAAGCTGCAAGGCGATCTGTAACATCCTTCAGAAGGGCAAATTCTGTCTTATCCTTCTTGCCCTTTGCTGTTGCTTTACCCAGTTGCTGAACAATCTCAACAAAAGCTGCATAGCTGCCTGTTCCAACTCTCCTGCAATCAAGAGAAATGAAAGAAGTTTCAGAAGTGCTCTCCGCGTAACTTGCAAGAATGTCATCGTAAAGTGAAGTAGGACGAGCGGCATTCGTATCACGATATGTGAAAACGATTCTGCCGTTCGCGGTCTCCGCTTCTCTGAGAAGTTCGTTGAAGGTAAGAAGTTCCTCTTCTCTGCGCCTTGGACGACCTGAAAGAACCACCATAAACTCAGGGAGAATGAAGACATGGGGATGAAGCGTGCGACTTCTATCCTCAACAATAATCATCTGCCTGTGTTGTTCGCTGTCAATGTCTTCCTGCAGTGTAACATCCTCTTCAATATCCACATAGTGTATGGAGCCTGAATGCTCGCTGACAATGGGATTACTGAATGGTTCAGCTATAAAGAGCAATTCGTCCCGCTTGACTATCTGATCATCTGTGATGAGCATGATTGAACCGGGAGATATCTCATAAGTTGAAAGAATTTCCCCATCGCTGTCAATCACATCAATTTGTCCGTTTCTGGAAGCAATAACACTGGAATTGCCATCGACATCAACACCCTCCACCAGGTGTATGTTCCTGAAACTGACCTTACCGGGGTGCCTTGCTTTTACCTGGTTGTCCTGTGCCTCGCGAGACGCGACACCTCCTGTATGGAAGGTACGCAGCGTAAGCTGAGTACCAGGCTCACCGATTGACTGAGCCGCAATAACACCGGCAGCCTCACCCTCGGTAACCATACGGTTACGGCTGAGATCCCAGCCATAGCACTTGGCGCAAAGGCCACGCTCTGCTTCACATGTGAGCACAGAACGGATTTTTACAGACTCTAGTGAACGTGAATCTATGTATGACGCGAGCCTGGATGTTATCTCCGCCCCTGCCTCACATATTATTTCATCTGTCACAGGATCGTAAACATCCTCGGCAGTTACTCTTCCCACAATTCGTTCACTGAGTTTCTCTATGACCTTTTCGCCCTCTTTGAGAGATGAAATTTCACGACCTCGAATTGTTCCACAGTCATCTGTGGTGATTACCACATCCTGACAGACATCCACCAGCCGGCGGGTCAGGTAACCGGCATCAGCCGTTTTTAACGCAGTGTCGGCAAGACCCTTTCTGGAACCGTGTGTGGAGATTGAGTATTCGATAACAGAAAGACCTTCTTTAAGAGAGCTGATGATTGGAGTTTCGATGGTCTCACCGATTTCACCGGAAAGCTTCTTCTTGGGCTTGGCCATGAGACCTCGCATTCCCGCGAGCTGACGAACCTGCTCAACACTTCCTCTTGCGCCTGAATTGGCCATAAGAAAAATCGGGTTGAACCCGTGGTTGTCATGGCTTAGCTGCTCCATCATGGAGTCCTTCACGTCATCGGTGGCCTTTGACCAAACATCTATGACCTTATTGTACCTGTCACTTTCGGTCATTTCTCCCTTGCGGGAAGCGAATTCGATCTGGGCAACACGGTCAGTACTCTCCTTGACTATCCCTTTCTTTTCAGTCGGTATGATCATGTCATTCATACCTACTGTCAGACCGCTTAAGGTGCTGTATTTGAATCCGAGATCCTTAAGGTTGTCAAGGAAAACAGCAGTTTTTACAGCTCCAAGTTCTGTGAATGATCTGGACACCATACGGTTCAAGCCCTTTTTACCAAACACCCTGGCATGGGATTCAGTCAGCCCGTTTGCCATAATGTACCCCATTCCCTCTGGAACTATGGAGTTGAAAATAACCTGACCTGGCGTGGTATAGTCTTTCCAGTACTTGGGTTGACGCCTTTCACCTTTGGAGTTTGTCTCTTTTATCTTGTTGATACCCCGTATCTTAATCCTTGAGTGGAGATTAACTTTCCCCGCGTCCAGGGCACCTATAACCTCATCTGTTGAAGAAAACATCATGCCTTCTCCCAGATCTTTTGCCAGCGGTTTTGTTATGTAATAAGCGCCAATAACAATATCGTGACTTGGGGCTGCGACCGGTTCACCGCTGGATGGCTTGAGAATGTTACGGCTCCCCAGCATAAGTATCCGGGCTTCCACTTGAGCCTCGGCGGAGAGTGGTAAGTGAACTGCCATCTGATCACCGTCGAAATCAGCATTGAACGCGGCGCATGCAAGAGGATGGAGCCTGATAGCAAGACCTTCTACCAGAACCGGTTCAAATGCCTGTATGCCAAGTCTGTGCAGTGTGGGTGCTCTATTCAGCATAACTGGATGGTTCGCGATAACCTCTTCCAGAATAGCCCATACTATCTCTTCTTTATCCTCAACCTGCTTTTGAGCCATTTTGATTTTATCACCGGTTAATCTGGCAAGTCTGCCAACAACAAACGGCTTGAATAGTTCCAAAGCCATCGTTTTGGGAAGACCGCACTGGTGCATTCTCAGCTCAGGTCCCACAACAATAACCGAACGACCGGAGTAATCCACACGCTTTCCGAGAAGATTCTGGCGGAATCGTCCCCGCTTGCCCTTCAGAAGGTCAGAAAGACTGCGGAGCGGACGCATTCCAGCGCCTTTTACAGGTTTCCTGCGACTGCCGTTGTCAAGCACAGCGTCAACTGCCTCCTGCAGCATTCTCTTCTCGTTGCGAAGAATCACGTCAGGAGCCTGAAGATCCAGAAGCCTGAGAAGCCGGTTGTTTCTGTTGATAACACGCCTGTAGAGATCGTTAAGATCACTGGAAGCGAACCTTCCACCTTCAAGCGGTACAAGAGGCCTGAGGTCGGGAGGAAGCACAGGGAGAATCCTGAGGATCATCCATTCAGGCTTGTTGTCGTTCTTGGAGCTTTCAAAGGCAACCACTTCCTTCAGACGCTTAAGATTTTTCTGACGTCTGCTCTGTGTGGTTTCGTTGGCAATGCTGGTTCTCAGAGTAGCAGCGAGCTCATCAAGATCAATCTCACTGAGAAGCTTCGCGACGGCCTCTGCTCCCATTCCAACCGTGAATGCGTCCTCGCCGTAGGTTTCCCTCGCGGCGTAGTAATCCTCGTCATCCAGAACCTTTCCAGGCTTAAGGGACGGATGTTCACTGGTGATAACAATGTACGATTCGTAGTAAAGAACTCTCTCCAGGTTAAGATTGGTAATATCAAGAAGTTTGTTGATTTTACGACTCTTGAAATACCATATATGAGAGACAGGTACCGCAAGCTCAATGTGCCCCATACGACTTCTTCTCACCCTTGAGTGAGTAACTTCGACACCGCACCGGTCACATTTAACGCCCCTGTAGCGGGGCTTTTTGTACCTTCCGCAACTGCACTCCCAGTCCTTCACAGGACCGAATATTTTTTCACAAAAGAGACCGTCAGCCTCAGGTTTGTAACTGCGGTAATTTATTGTTTCAGCCTTTGTTACTTCTCCGTAAGACCATTCCTTAACGGTCTCAGGCGAAGCAAGACTGATCCTTATTCCTGAGAAATTAGCCGGAAATGTATTGGCATCTCTTAGGGAATGTGAATCAAGCATTCTACCTCTCCCTCTCATCAGTCATGTCAAGTTCGACATCCAGAGCAAGGCTCCTCATCTCACTGAGAAGAACATTAAACGCTTCAGGCGTTCCTCTGGTTTCGACATTCCTGCCATGAACAATTGCCTTATATGCTTCAGTACGCCCATCCACATCATCACTCTTGATGGTAAGCATTTCCTGAAGACAGTGTGACGCACCATACGCCTCAAGAGCCCAGACTTCCATCTCACCAAGCCTCTGTCCACCATTCTGGGCTTTTCCACCCAGCGGTTGCTGTGTAACCATGGCGTATGGACCTGTGGACCTTGCATGTATCTTGTCCTCAACCTGATGAGCAAGTTTCAGCATGTACATTCTGCCTACAGTCACCCTTTGGTCGAATGGCTCACCGGTTCTGCCGTTGTAAAGAACGGTTTTGCCGTCGCGGCTGTGCCCGGCTTCCTCCAGAAGATCACTTATTGTTTCATTGTTAATGCTGTCAAATACCGGAGTTATGGCATTAATGCCAAGATCAGCGGCAGCCATACCCAGGTTGGTTTCCATAATCTGCCCGACATTCATTCTACTGGGCACGCCCAGAGGATTAAGGCAGATATCAACTGGTGTGCCATCAGGAAGATACGGCATATCCTCTTCCGGAACGATGATGCTAACAACACCCTTGTTGCCGTGTCGTCCAGCCATCTTGTCACCGATACGAAGTGTGCGCCGTTTGGCAATGTAAACTTTTACCAGACGAGTAACGCCGGGCTTAAGCTCATCTCCGCGATGGAGTTTGTCCTCTATACCCTGGTAATTTTCATTCAGCTCCTTGAGCTTGTTCTCTGCGCTGCGAAGGATTCTTCTGGCTCTGTCATCAACCACAAGATCCTCAACAAGCTGACGATTGAAATCCAGATCAGTGAAATCAACTTTCTTAAGGAAAGTAACAGTAATTTTTCTTCCCTCGGGAATCAACTGCTCACCGGTGACACCATCAATGAATGTTGCTGCTTTCTGTCCGGTGAGAACCTCCCGAAGCATTGAATCCCGGTCTTCAAATAGTCGTCTTTCGCTCTCAATACGCTCTTCGCGAAGTGTGTCAACACGGGATTCTATTTCCCGTCTTCCACGCTCGGTGTCATCTCTGCGGGAGTACACTTTCACATCAACAACAATTCCGGACATACCAACTGGAGCCTTCAGCGAAGTGTCTTTCACATCACTGGCTCTTTTGCCGAAAATAGCACGGATAAGACGCTCTTCCGGAGAGAGATCCTGCTCCCCCTTGGGACTCACCTTTCCTACAAGAATATCCCCGGCTCTGATCCTGGAGCCAATGCGTACAATACCGCTCTCGTCAAGATTGCGCATTGCGTCACGCTTCTCCGTTGCGTTGGGAAGATCGTAGGTAAGCTCTTCGGGGCCAAGCTTGGTCTCGCGAAACTGAGTTTCAAATTCAACGATGTGAACAGAGGTGAAGGTGTCATCCTTAACAACCCTCTCACTAACAACTATAGCATCTTCAAAGTTGTAGCCGTTCCAGGGCATAAACGCTACCAGAGCGTTTACACCAATGGCAAGTCTGCCGTTCTTTGTTGCCATTCCATCCGCGAGAATATCACCTTTCTTTACCAGATCCCCGATAGATGCGAGAGGCTTCTGATTTACACAGGTATCCTGATTTGAACGTTCGAACTTTCTGAGGCTATATACATCTTCTCTGTCAAAATCATATTCATCGCCATCAGCTTTAACAACAATCCTGCCAGCGTCAATATGAGTTATGATGCCTGCTCTGTCAGCTGTGACAAGAGCACCGCTGTCTCTCGCGGCAACCTCTTCCATGCCTGTGCCCACCACCGGGTCTTCAGTGAAAAGCAAAGGCACAGCCTGGCGCTGCATATTGGAGCCCATTAATGCTCTGTTTGCGTCATCGTGCTCGAGGAAAGGAATCAGAGCAGCTGAAAGTCCTACAAGCTGCATGGGACTCACATCAATGTATTCTACTTCCTCAGGGGTAACCATGGGAAAACTTCCGGCCTTTCTTGCCCTTACAAGAGGGCCTGCAAGCCTGTTTTCCTCATCCACCCGGGAATCCGCTTCCGCTACAGTTGTTCTGTCCTCTTTGTCAGCGGAAAGGAAAGAAACTTCGTTGGTAATCTTTCCGTTAATTACACGCCTGTAAGGAGTTTCAAGGAAACCAAATCTGTTTATTGAAGCATACACAGAGAGGGTTGTGATAAGGCCGATGTTGGGTCCCTCGGGGGTTTCTACCGGGCAGACACGACCGTAATGCGTGTGATGCACATCCCTGACATCAAAGCCTGCTCTTTCTCTGGTAAGACCACCCTCTCCAAGCGCACTTGTTCTGCGCTTGTGGGTAAGCTCCGCCAGTGGATTCGTCTGCTCCATAAACTGGGACAACTGACTCTGTCCGAAGAAGGAGTTTATCACGCTGGAAAGGGTTCTTGAGTTAACAAGATCCTGAGGTCTCAGCTTCTCCCTGTCCTGCTGTCCCATCCTGTCTTTTATTGTTCTGGCCATCCTGGCAAGTCCCTTTGAAAATTCCTGACCCAGAAGCTCGCCAACGGTTTTAACTCTTCTGTTACCCAGATGATCGATGTCATCAGAGACATTCGTTCCCTCTCTGAGGCAAATGAGATTATCAACTATTGAGACAAGATCAGGGACGGTAAGAGTCAGCTTGTCCATGGATGTGTTTATGTTCAGTCTCTCGTTGAGTTTGTAACGACCCACTTCGCTGAGACTGTATCGTTTGCTGTCAAAGAACATGGATCTGAGGTAACTCCTCGCGTGATCCAGCGAGGGAGCGTCGGTTCCACGAAGAGCCTCGTATATCCACATAGTTGCAGAGGCTTCACTCTTCTCAACTCCTGCGCCCAGCGCAGCCTCTTCCTTTGCCAGTGTTCGGCGTATACTGTCGATGCTGTTGCGATCATTACGTGGCTCAAGGAATTTTATCTTTACTATTCCCGCCGCGAGCAGTTTATCGAGTTTCTCCACGCTCTCAACAGGCTCATCGCAACGAACCAGAAGCTCTCCTGTTTCGGGATCAACAATATCTTCAGCAAAGGATTTATGAACAACCTCTGAAACCTTTGACTGCCTTTTGAGTAATGAGGCGAGATCTCTTTCCTGCACCGGATAAAACGAACTTAGTATCTCTGCTTCCGAGCCCAATCCCAAAGCTCTCAAAAGCATTGTAATTGGAATACGTTTAGGCTTTTTATCGATATTTGCAAATATTATATCGTTAGAGTCCAGGGTCAGATCAAGCCAGGAACCCTTCTGCGGAATCACCCTCGCAGTACAGATTCTCCGTCCCCGCTGCTGCGTCTTTTCTTCGAAAAACACACCGGGACTTCTGTGAAGCTGACTCACTATGACACGCTCGGCTCCATTAATAATAAATGAACCGTTTTCTGTCATCTGGGGAAGCTCGCCAAGAAATGTACCCTGATCTACAGCCATTTTCATAACAAGCGTTTCCGGGTCTCTTGTTACCAGTCGCATTGTAGCATTCAGAGGTGCGGAATATGTTACGCCCCGCTCTACAGCTTCGCGTATTGAGTGCCTCGGACGACCAATATCGTAACCAACATACTCCAGAGAGAATTCTTTTGTAGAACTCTCAATGGGAAAAATGTCTATCAATATCTTATGTAGCCCCTGGGGGAGCCTTTCCTCGGGCTTAACATCAGCCTGAAGAAAATTATCGAACGATTCCTTCTGTACTCTCAGCAAGTCAGGAACTCTAATCGCGGGTTTAACACGAGAATAATTCCTCACAGGTCTCGTTTTTTTCACTGCAACTCCTCTACACTGCTCCTGTACCGAAATAAGCTAATTAGCGGTATGTCACGAATCTCTCACCAGTACCTTTTTAAGAACCCGGCAAGAACTCCGGGAATAAGGGGCTGAAGGCGAGAGAAGTAGTACTCTCCTCCCGCCATCAGTATAGGTAATCCGGTATCTATTTGAGAACAGCGCTTCCACCGGCCTCTTCAAGCTGCTTCTTTACCTCTTCTGCCTCTGGCTTCTCAACACCTTCTTTAACCTTGGACGGTACATTGTCTACAAGATCCTTGGCTTCTTTGAGACCCAGACCTGTAAGTTCACGAACAACCTTGATTACGGCGATCTTCTTAGCGCCAAAGCTTTCAAGAACAACATCAAACTCACTCTGCTCTTCGGCTGCTTCTCCTGCAGGACCGGCGGCGGCAACTGCTGCGGCTGGTGCTGCTGCTGAAACACCGAACTTGTCTTCCATTTCTTTTACAAGCTCAGCAAGCTCAAGGACGGTCATGTTTGAAATAGCCTCGATGACCGTGGCCTTTCTGTCTTCACTCATCGTATTTCCTCCGTACTTCGCGGAATTCCTGTGAACTCCGTGTTATGGTTCAAGTTATTCTTTGCTCTCGCTGATGGCGTTAACAGCGTAAAGGAACTTTCTGATAACACCACTGGTAACCATTACGAAACCCTGCAGAGGTGAGTTCATTGAACCAATCACCCGAGCAAGAAGCTCTTCCTTACCTGGCATGTCAGCCAGACTGATAACCTCGTCCGCACTGAAGGTTCTTCCGGAAACGAACCCGCCCTTCATTACAAGCAATCCCTTGTGGGCTTTTGAGAAAGCCTTGATAATCCTTGCAGGTGCTACTTCATCTTCACTGTAGGCTATGGCAGTCGGCCCGTTAAGAAGACCAAAAATGTCCTCCTCCGGCTTTATACCTATCTCCTCAAAAGCACGCTTGAGAAGAGTGTTCTTGACTACAGTGAAAATCACACCGGCTTCACGCATCTGAAGACGAAGTTCAGTCATATCCTCGACATTGATGCCGGTAAAATCAGCCAGTACAACTGAGCCTGACTCTCCGATACCACCGTGAAGATCAGAGACTACGACTTCTTTCTGGTTTCTGGTAATACTCATTGTCGCAACTCCTTTCTACCTGAGCAGCGTGCGGATATCATTGATGTCCACACGAATGCCGGGGCCCATAGTCGAGGAAACAGACATATTCTTGAGATAACGGCCCTTTACTGAGGCCGGTTTCAGCTGAATTACTTTCTCCATGAACGTAAGAATGTTTTCTCTGAGAGCATTCTCTTCAAAACTTGCTTTGCCTACGGGAACATGCACATTGCCGGTTTTATCAACCCTGAAGCTGATTTTTCCGGCCTTTGCATCCTTCACTGCTGCTCCTACTTCCATGGTAACTGTACCCGTTTTCGGGTTAGGCATCAGCCCTCTGGGGCCAAGAACCCTGCCGAGTTTCCCTACAACACCCATCATGTCAGGTGAAGCGATAACAACATCAAATTCGAGCCATCCATCAGTAATCTTCCGGGCTGTTTCCTCGTCTCCGATGAAGTCAGCTCCCGCCGCCTTTGCTTCCTCTGCCTTGTCGCCTCTGGCGAAAGCAAGTACGCGGACAACCTTACCGGTTCCGTGAGGGAGCATACAGGTACCGCGAACAACCTGATCGCTGTACTTGGGATTCACTCCCAGATTACAGGCGACTTCTACTGTTTCGTCAAACCTGGCAGTAGCAAGTTCCTTGATTGTCGCAACAGTTTCTTCGAGAGTGTAGCTTTTCTCTCTGTCAACGGCTTCCAGGACTTTCGCAAATCTTTTGCTCTTAGCCATCCACCACCTCCAGGCCCATGCTGCGTGCTGTGCCGGCTATCATTCTGATAGCTGCATCCTCTGACGCTGCATTCAGGTCATTGACTTTCAGCCTGGCAATCTCCCGGCACTGTTCAACAGTAACAGTTCCAACCTTTTCACGGTTGGATTCGGCAGATCCCTTAGCTAACCCGGCTGCCCGTTTCAGCAATACTGAAGCAGGAGGGGACTTGAGTATGAAGGTAAAGCTTCTGTCTTTGAAGACAGTCACTACCGCAGGAACAATAAGTCCTTCTTTGCCCTGGGTTCGGGCGTTGAAGTCTTTACAGAACCCGGCCAGATTTATTCCGTACTGGCCGAGGGCCGGGCCAACCGGTGGTGCCGGTGTAGCCTTGCCTGCAGGGAGCTGAAGCTTTACCACGCCCAAGATTTTCTTGGCCATGGTTACTCCTTTCTGCTGCTTACTCCTCCCCTTACTGGAGTGAGCAGTAGTCTACCGGATTTTTGTGATAAATATCTAAAGGTTCCGGTGTACCTTCAGACAATCCTGACTTGTTTATAATCTATTTCTACCGGCGCTTTACGCCCGAATATCGTAAATATTATCCTGACCTTGCCTCGCTCAGCGTTAATAGCCTCCACAACACCTGTG
The DNA here is from genome assembly GCA_021107435.1 of Candidatus Sabulitectum sp. Taxonomy (GTDB): domain Bacteria; phylum Fermentibacterota; class Fermentibacteria; order Fermentibacterales; family JCC-6; genus Sabulitectum. Next base: position 127,561 of record JAIOSV010000089.1, read on the forward strand.
AAGTTTCTGAACGGACCATCGGTTACCCTCACAGTCTGTCCGACTTTAAACTGTATCCTGATGATTTTTTTGTCCGATACTCCTGTGGTCTGTCCCTGAATTTTTTTCATATCCGAATCGGTAAGAGGCACAGGTTTTCCTCTGTTCATAGGAGGAAATCCGCTGACATTGTTCATTGCACGAATATCCATAATAATCTCATCCGATATTTCCAGTTCAACAAACACATAACCGGGATAGAGCTTTTTCTCCCTGGTGTACTCTTTGCCGTTCTTCCGGTGAGTAATCTCCTCTGTGGGTATCAGAGTCTTTCCAATACGACCGGGATATCTGCGAAACAACTGACCCTCAAGGAATTTCGCAACCCTCTGTTCGTAACCGGAAAATGAGTGAACTACATACCACTTGAAATTATTATTCTCTTCTTCAGACTCGGCCACAACCTCGTCCGCTCCGTTATCCGTATTCGCCAACGGTTCTTCCACAGTCATTGTGCGCCTTTCTCTGAGGATTCTTCCTAACCCAGGAGCCGGAGAAGACCGGCCATGACCGTCCCTGTAATCTTATCAACTATGAATATCCAGGTTGCCACAACCACAACTGCACCGATTACAACCCATGTGGAAGAAATCGCTTCATCGCGGCTGGGCCAAGCCACCTTGGTCATTTCGGCTTTTACCTCTCCGAAAAACACTGTGACTATCTGCAGCCATCTAACCAGCAGATTCCCACTTCTTGCAGCCTTTGCGGCCATCTCCCCGTCCTTTCGGCGTTTTCTGTCAATGCTCTGTAATAAAGAGCGGCTGGCAGGGCAGGAAGGACTTGAACCCTCAACCCCCGGATTTGGAGTCCGGTGCACTGCCAATTGTGCTACTGCCCTGCGACCTCTCTTCTTAACCGGTCAATACTGCTTATTTACCTTCTCTGTGCAGAGTATGCTTTCTGCAGAAGCGGCAGTACTTCTTGAGCTCCATCCTCTCGGGATGGGTTCTTTTGTTCTTGGTAGTGGTGTAATTTCTACGCTTGCACTCTGTGCATGCCAGTGTCGCTATAATTCTCACCGCTAACCTACTTTAATACCTTTGTAACAACTCCTGCGCCTACCGTGCGTCCGCCTTCGCGAATAGCGAAACGGAGGCCCTCTTCCATGGCGATGGGAGTAATAAGTTTAACTGTCATCTTCACATTGTCACCGGGCATGATCATTTCCATACCCTCAGGAAGGCCGATAGCTCCTGTAACATCAGTTGTACGGAAGTAGAACTGAGGCCTGTAACCGTTAAAGAATGGCTTGTGACGGCCACCCTCCTTCTGGCTGAGGATGTAAACCTCTCCCTCGAAATCGGTATGAGGCGTGATTGAACCCGGTTTGGCGATAACCTGACCGCGCTCGATCTCATCTTTGCCAACACCCCTGAGGAGAAGGCCTACATTGTCGCCGGCCATGCCCTCATCGAGGATTTTACGGAACATCTCAACACCTGTGCAGACTGTAGGGCGTGTTTCACGGATACCAACAAGCTCGATCTTGTCCTGTGTGTGAACTATACCGCGCTCAATACGACCGGTGGCAACAGTACCACGGCCCGGAATCGAGAAAACATCTTCAACAGGCATGAGGAAAGGCTTGTCTGTGTCACGCTCAGGAGTGGGAATCCAGGTATCAACAGCTTCCATGAGCTCATAAATGCATTTGGCATCAGGATCATCGGGCATGCCTGTGCAGTTAAGAGCCTTGAGAGCTGAACCGCGAATAATCGGGCTCTCTTCTTCAAATTTGTATTTGTCAAGAAGTTCCTGAACTTCCATCTCTACAAGCTCGATTAGCTCGTCATCATCAACCATGTCTACCTTGTTGAGGAATACAACCATTCTGGGAACATTCACCTGACGGGCAAGAAGAACGTGCTCCTTGGTCTGGGCCATAACACCGTCATTTGCACCGATAACAAGAATCGCGCCATCCATCTGCGCAGCACCTGTAATCATGTTCTTGATGTAATCAGCGTGACCCGGACAGTCAACGTGAGCATAGTGTCTGTTTTCTGTCTGGTACTCCTGATGGGAAGTGGCGATTGTTATACCGCGAGCCTTTTCCTCCGGAGCGTTATCAATCTGATCAAATGCCACATAATCCACGTTGTCATGCTGTGTGGCAAGGCACTTGGTGATCGCAGCGGTAAGAGTTGTCTTACCGTGATCAATGTGACCAATAGTACCCACATTCACATGGGGTTTATTCCTCTCAAATTTTTCTTTGGCCATGAGCTACTCCTACTCTCGGCAAGGGTTTTCGTAATCTGCCTATCTCTTCAACTCTTCTTTCGCCGCACACACAAAGGCCTCGTGGAGCCCACGAGCAGGATTGAACTGCTGACCTCGTCCTTACCAAGGACGCGCTCTACCGACTGAGCTACGTGGGCACCCAAAACCTGAAGCCGCCTCCTGCGGTTCTGGAGCGGGAGACGAGCCTCGAACTCGCGACCCTCAGCTTGGAAGGCTGATGCTCTGCCAACTGAGCTACTCCCGCTCGGAACCATGGTGGCGAGGGGTGGATTTGAACCACCGAAGGCATCCGCCAACAGATTTACAGTCTGCCCCCTTTGACCACTCGGGAACCTCGCCACTGTCCTTTATGTAGTAACGCTTTATGCGTTTTTTTCTTCCTGGAGCTGGCGATGGGACTTGAACCCGCAACCTGCTGATTACAAATCAGCTGCTCTACCAATTGAGCTACGCCAGCGCAGGACAGCGATAATACTACGGTATGAAATGACCGTCAAGTCTGAAATACAGTAAAAGCACGTACCTGTTGACACGCGGATTTTTTATTCATAATTCATAACTCGGTGTCCAAACTTTCTTTTTGATTGGAGGCTGCCAGAAATATGAACAAATATGGAATTCCAGCGGCGATTCTGCTCGCCTGCACTGTGCTTTTTTCAGCCTGCGGTGGAGAGAATCCGATTCCGGAATTACGTCTTGTGCCTGGCACGGCACTCCTCCATGTGCATGTTGAACCCGGTTTAAACTCCAGCTTAACATCTTTTGCCGGGGACAATGTCAGCGGTTTTGTTCTTGCTGACTCTCTGCTTAAGAAGGGATCTCTGGGTCTTTCCCTTATTGGTGTTGATATTTCAACACTGGAGCCCCAACTTCTCATACTTACCCGGAACGCAACAACAGAATATGCCACTGCTCTTGCTGCCAGAGTTCTGAATCTTGATCCCAGACAGGAAGCAAACAGGGTTGATCTTATGTCAGAACACGGGTACGCCAGAGCTTCAGTTGCTGGAAGAGACGGATGGACAGCTGTTTACATAGGGCCAGCACCGCACATCACACTTGGCAGCTGGCTGGATCTAAAGAGAGATAATTCCCTTGCGGCGGATACCTCCCTGGCAAAGGTGATACCAGAGAACAGACACATAACAGTCCTTTTCCCGGGAAATCTGTTCGGATTTGTATCGCTGTTGCCACTGGAAAGACAAATCCCATGGTGGACAAACTACAAGGATGCAGCCGAAACGGTAAAACCCGCGGCTCTATCCCTCTCTTTCTCCTGGCCGGAGCCGCATGCGGAAGAACCTGTTCAGGCAGGAATTATTCTTGCCCGACGGGATGGAGGAGTCAGTTCTGTAGAGATTTCGGTATCCGATACCCGCATTGACACTGACAGCTGCTTCACTCTTCTGCTGAATCTGGCAGAAAGGAGTGTCTTTAATGAGTAAACCTTTAATCAGCGCCCACTCTATTGTAAGATTCTTCGACAGCCTCAAGGTTCTTAACGGCAGCGAGTTCAACCTGACAGAAGGAGAATTTGTAGCCATAACCGGCAAAAGCGGAGTTGGAAAGTCCACTCTGCTGGGCGTTCTTGGCACCCTTGATTCTTCCTTCAGCGGAGAACTGTTTATCAACGGAGTTAATACAGCTGAAGCCTCCTCCTCGCAGCTGGCAGAACTGCGCAGGGAATTTATGGGGTTCATTTTTCAGGATTTTCACCTGCTTCCCAATCTCAGTGCTCTGGACAATGTTCTTCTCCCGGCGGTTTTCTGCGGAACAGACACCGGCAGTATCAGAGATGACGCAAGGGCTATTCTTTCCAGACTGGATCTTCGAAATGATAACACACCAACACGATTTCTCTCAAGGGGTGAAAGACAGAGAGTTGCCTCTGCCAGAGCACTGGTTAACAATCCGCGGGTTCTCATGGCTGATGAACCCACAGCAAGTCTGGACGAAGAGAGTGAGGCAAATCTCTTCGATCTGCTTGATTCGCTGCGCAAGGAAAAGGGATTTGCGATGATTGCCGTCCTGCACTCGAAAAAAATACTCTCCAGGGCAGACAGAATTCTTGAGCTCAAGGAGGGAGTTCTTTATGAAAAACATGCGTAAAGCCATATCCCTCTGGAACCGCGGCCACTGGAAAGATTATGTGTTCAGCCAGGGCATGCTGCTTATTGCCTCCCTTCTTCTTGTCTTCTTCATATCCATAGGACTGGGTGTAGGGACTATTCTTCAAAGGTTCCTCTCCTCTGATCTTCCCGAGGAACAGGTTCGTGTTACACCACTTGGCGTTCAGGCAGGGTTTTTCCAGACGGAAAGAGGCGGCATGGAGATTACTGCCGACATCATGGATTCTCTCGCCGCGCTCCCGCAGGTGGATAGAATTGACCCTCAGGTTTATGCCCATGTTCCAGCGTACCTGAGAGGACTCCTCGGGGGAAGAAACTATTACACGGACATCACTCTTGAAGGAGTCTCCGATGCCTTCGTACCCGATTCCATGCTGGAGCACATCGACTGGAACTACACACTGAGTGACAGCTCGGAAAAACCTCTTCCAATAATCCTCAGTGAAAATCTTCTCATTCTTTACAACGCCGGCTTCGCTGAATCCAACGGACTCATGGGTCTTACCCCTGAAGGAGTCATTGGCCTTGAGGTAAGGGTAAATGTGGGCAGCAGCTCAATCGCCTCACTCCAGGCACCGCCGATTAATCTTCGAGCAGAGATAGTGGGAACATCCCGAAATACGGCTCTTTTTGCTCTGGCAGTTCCAATCGAGTTTGTAGAGGAAGTAAACGCTCTTTACCTTCCGGATGACCGGCACACGTACAGCGCCCTGATGGTAACAGCTCACGAAGCGGAAGATGTGCCGGAAATAGTGCGTTACGCGGAAGAACTGGGCCTTTCCGCGGAGACCCGCCGTGGAATAGCCCAGAAGGCCGAGATCCTGGTTGGTGTGGTAACGGCAGCTCTCGGAGCACTTGCCGCGGCAATTCTCTTCTCCGCTGTAGCCAGTGCCATTCACACTCTTGTCGCAGATCTAAAAAACAGATCTTACGCGCTTGGTGTTCTTGTAGCTCTGGGGACTAAAAGAGAGAGGCTGGTATACATTTTTGCCTTCCAGATTTTCTTCATGTCTCTGATCAGCACTGTATCGGGAGGCTTGCTGGGCTGCGGTCTGTCTTACCTTGTGAGCACAACCTTACTGAACCTGCTTCCTGTACTGAAAATGGCGGTGAACTCACTGGCAGTGTTCCCTGTCGGCTGGCTCTCGGCAGGGCTTGGGCTTGTTCTTTCGGTTTCAACTGTTTCAGCCTGGTTCTTTTTCAGAAAAATACTGACAACACCTGTCACTGAACTTTTACGACGCTAGAGGAGAGAAAAATGAAATTTGCCGCACTTGTGCCACTAATTGTTTTCGCTGCAATTGCTCAGTTCCCGGATACTTTTCTGGGCTCTGTCTCTGTGGGTCAGAACCCTATGGATGTCTGTCTATCCCCTGATGGCAACAGAGCCTATGCTGCTGTTGAATTCGGATTTGCCACCGCTATTGATATAAACGGTTACTCGGATTTCTCCCTTGCCGGGCTTGTAACCATAGACGGAGAGCCGGTGACCCTTCAGTGCGACCCCACAGGTGAATATCTTTACGTGGCAGATCAGGAAAACAATCTGGTACACATCATTAACACCTCGGAACTCTCTGTGGTAAAAACTCTTGATATTCAACCTGATCCAACCGACATGGTTCTCTGCTCTGCCGGAAACATGATATACCTTTCTCATGAAAACGGCATGATCACAGTAATAGACACTGAAAGTCAAACTGTTGAGGAGAGCTTCTGGGTCGGTGAAGAAATCAACTCCATTTGCATTACCCCTGCGCAGGATCTCGTATTTGCCGCAGATGACGGAAGTCCCGAAGAAGCAGTAATCACAACCTCTACCGGCGTCCTTACCCATATCAACAGTGGCATGGACAGCTACGGCTGCGCCGTTTCAGGTAATGGCACAAGACTATTCCTGTCATGCCCGTCCTGGAACATTATTGGAGTAATGGATATTGCATCCCTGACTGTAGAGGGAACAATTCCATGCACGGGTGATGCCCCGGAGAAAATGGCTGCCCTGCCGGGTCTGCCCTACCTGTACGGGGTGTGTCCAGAGCAGAATACTATTACAGTCTTCGGCACAGACGATCTGACTCAAAAGGGAGAAATCCCCCTTACTGGCGGACCTGCGAACATCGCTGCTCACCCTGATGGAGAAAGACTATTCATTGTATGTACAGCAGACAACAAGATGAAAATTATCGGGTTTGATCCAACGGGAATTGATCCGATCATGCACGAACATATGCTCAGCGTACTTCATTCACCTTCAACTGCACCATCTGTTGCCGTCACCTGTTTAAACGGCGGTATCGTTTCCCTCAGTGCTTTTGATCTGGCGGGAAGAACCGTATGGACTGCGGAAACAGTAATGACTCAAAATGAAACACGACAGTTCAGTCTGGAGAATGCCCCTGTGGGCGTACTGATTGTAACCTCAACAATCGAAGGAACCGTGAATTCAGTCAAAGTGGTTGTGCTGTAGAAATTCATTCGCTCAAAGAGTGTGTCCGTGTACAGGACACACTCATGTTCGTTGTATTGATGTAAATACGGAACTCAAGTTGCCTGATGCTCAGAATAGATCTACACCATCGTCAACAATAACCCATCGACCGTTCACGAGAACAAGCCTTATTTCCTCGATAGCTCCCTCAAAGGTAACCGGCACAAGGGCAGTTTCTCCATTGATTACTGCTTCTCCAATCTCAATCTCCGCACTGCCCAGCATAACCATCACGAATTCATCAATTGCCATGTTCTCTATTTCTTCAGCAGTTATCTCAATCCCCCCGGAAGATAATTCTGCAGCCATTTCATCCGGAGCCAGCTTCATCACACGGAGAACCGCGTTGAAGTCAGCAAGCTCTTCTTCGGACAAACCGCCGAGGATAAATTCACCATCGCTGTTCAGCATCATATCCACAAAGAACGCGACAACTTCCTCCGGCGTTCTCATTACTGCTCTTGCAATACGAAAACCATCATTGTAGTAGTGACCTGACAAGAGCGCTACGTTGCGATATGAGCAAAATCTGGGATGTTCAGATGCAAAGCTTCCTCCGCGAAGAACGCGATTGCCGCTTGAACCTGCAAATGCGCTGCCATCCACGGGACAATCGCTTAAGTCAGCCGTGTACACATCTTCGCACCACTCGGAAACATTACCCAGGATATCGTATAGACCCCATGCGTTGGGTTCGAGAAGCCCCACCGGATGAGTGCTGTTATCGGAGCTACCGGCATGCCAGCAATAGAGTTTCACCACTCTCTCTGAAAAACTGTCGCCCCAGTAGTATCCGGTAGTTGTTCCAGCCCTGCAGGCATACTCCCACTCTAACTCTGTTGGTAATCTGTAAGCTGAGTTCTGATCCATGCTGTTCATTGCAACGACAAAGTTCTGACATTCATTCCAGGTTACATCGTGCACAGGATTGAGTGGTCCCACACCATAGTTGCTACCGCTGTTATGGTTCTCATTCATAACTTCCTTCCACATGCCCTGTGTAACCTCGGTGGTCATAAGCTCAAAGCTGTCTATCTGAACAAGACGCTGCTCTTCCTCACCCATCATGAAACTTCCGGAAGGTATGGTTACAAATTCCATGCCGCTTACCGGTCCGGTGCGCCCAAAGGTCAAACCCCGTGCGTCAGCCCATCCGAAATGATCAGCAGCATCGGTTACCCTGATCCGGCATTCAGATCCTCCAAGGTTGTATTCAGCTGGAACGGAAGTATTCTGAAGGCTGAAGCTGCCGTTGTTATCTATCCACCCGGAAAGATCTGATACCGATGTAACGCCGTCGTAAAGCTCAACTTTGACTGAGTCCGAACCGCCTGTCCATTCAATTGTCTTCCCGTCAACAGTTACAGGAAGAGAGCCTATCTCAAACTCCTCGCTCCAGCCGAGAACTCCCTGATCATCAACAATGCGAATCCGGAAACCGGAACCTGTTCCCCATCTGGAAGGTATGCAGGCTTGCCTTACCTCCGAGTCGTTATTGTTTACCCATCCGCAGAAATCGCCCATGAATCTGTCATTCCTGTAAACGTCACATTTCACGCGCTCACCTGGAAATCCTTCCCAGGCAACAGTAGCTTCCGTCGTTCCGGTTGACCAGCAGGCAGTTCCATCAGGATCTGTAACAACAGCCCGTGAGTATATTCCGAATTCATTCTTACTGTATTCATCACCGGCACTGTCGATCACTATAACAGGGGTGTCCGGCCCTCTTTCCCAGCTTTCAGAATCCGTTGGGATTATTGCTCTGAGAAGCACCATTTGATCTGATAAAGAATCAGAGCCGATAATAAGAAATTCATTCTCGGAAGAGTTTATCTCAACAATACTACTGAATAAATCTGTGAGATCAAGGTCAAGTACCATCATTTTCTGTAGAACTCCAGTTTCGCTGAAAACAGCGATGAACGGCTGCTTCCGGCCCCAGACTGTATAGTATTGGCCTTCTGGAAAAATGCTGATCGCTGTTGCACCAACTGCGTATATCAGGCCCGAAGATATCTCTATTGCATCGTAAACGCAGGCCTCTCCCAGACCGGCACCGGCAGTTTTCCACAAAGGATTACCGGTTTCACCGTCCAGAAAACACACGAAGTAACAATCCGGATCGGTCACCCACTCCTGAACATTGCCACTGACAATAATGTTACCGGCAGATGTCTCTCTGAAGGACTTGATATGCGGCCAGATCTCACCACTGCCTTCAGACAGATCAAGCAGGTAGGAAGAAGTTATTGAATAGTGAAACAAAGTCTCTCCGTTGGCTGATATTCGCTGAATCTCTGTAACGTAGTCAAAAGCGTCAGGCGAGCTGCTTACCATATACCCACCACCCGAAAGCTCTGTAACACAAGAAGACCAGTAGCACTCACTGTCTGTTCCTTCAAGAGAACATGTCCATGCTGTATCCGCCTGCCCGCTGCATGCGATCAGAGACCTTTCTCTCGAACCGTCCAGTGCAGCAGTAGTCATAATGAGAGGATTACCTGAAACGATCTCTTCGCATGACAGCGGATAGCCGTTGGAATCCGTCTCAACTGTCCACAACTCATCACAGAATGAAACCATGTTTCGAGAGAGATGCCTTTGTAGCTGTACTCGATCTCTTCCTGATCCTTCAAACTGACACCTGTCTATCAGTATCGGATTATAGCGCATTGTCTCTATGGGACATAAATGCTCCGAAAGAATGTTGATTGTCACCGGATTAACCGGCGACACCGACTCTGCTGTTAATCTCTCCCGGACATACGCCGGAATCTGACGGGTCAGTTCACGATCTGTCATCATCTCCAGATAGATGATGTAGTGCCCTCGCGCCTCAGTGGATTCACCAAGAGCCCAGAGAACATCCGCGATGTTGAGATGAGCCACCATCCGTTCCGGTTTCAGATCCAGAACTTTTCTCAGAACGATCAGTGATTTGTCAAGATCATCTGTCTGCTCAAGATAGTATGCGTAGTTGTTCATGATCATTGCGTATTCGCCCAGATCCATGTATTCCGAATAATCACAATCTACATAGTCCAGACTGTCCGTGAAAGCGGTAAACCATTCTCTGTCGGTATGAAGAAAACCGGCGAGATCTCCGAACAGACTCACGGCTTTCCCGAAATTACCAGCAGCTCCAGCTTCCCCTGCAGCCCGGTTAACGCTTCTCAGCAGACGGACGAACATTTCATCGGAATTGTAGTAGTTTCCCGGGTAGAACATTTCGTTGATCTCGCGTATTGCCTCAGCTATATTTCCCTCTGCCATAAGGCTGTCTGCTCTCTCCAGAGCCTCCATTGATGGATCACCTGAATAGTATCGCAGACACTCAAGCGATCCGGAATCAATGTTCCACCGGTAACAAACAGCATGGTAGCTTGCACTGTATGGCATCTGAAAAAACAGACGGATCTCGTCTTCCTCTTCGAAGTATCTTGAATCTGACTTCGCGAAGTTGTAGTTCCCCCTGTAGCTGCTGGTACCCAGAAGAAGAGGAATATCACTGTCATGGGTTTTCCCCAGCAGATATATGTCCAGCGAGTCCCGCTCAACTTCAATACCCGTTATCAGCAGCTCATAGATACCATTCGGAAGGTTGCCGGTATCAAAATGATACACTATCGGCAGGACTGTTCGAGAGACTGTATTCCAGTGTTCCAGTAACTCACCGGTAATCGGTTTATAGTCAATCCGGCCAAAGGAAATAGACGCTGCGAGAAAAAGAATAGGAATAAGTGTTCTCCTCATGTGAATGCCTCCTTGAATTGTTGTGTAACAATCTGCTAATTAATTCGAGGCTCAGAGTCAAGTACTGCTTTGCGGCACCTGCATGCCATGTCATTGACCGAACAGAGTATCAGGCATTATCATGTAATACAGTGGAAAATTAATAGAAAAAGGGAAAGGAACTATTGCATGGAAAAACTGTATCCTGACTCTTCGGATTCCCATGGCTGAATCTTTTGAGAACAAAAACCTGGAAATCCTGCTGAAAAAGCTTCCTGATACTGAAGGGCCGCAGCAAATTGAGCTTCTCGCCGATTTAACTGTAGCCTTCAGGGAAATAAATCCCGAGAAAGTAATTGAATTCGGGAAACAGGGGCTGGAACTGCTTCAGGACAGCAAAGAGAAGAAACTGAAATTAGTTATTCTGAATGAGATCTGCAGGGCATATCATTACCTTAGCAAATACCAGACTTCGCTGGAATACGGCTTTAAAGCACTTGAACTATCTAATGCAAGCAATGATGATCTACACAAGGCAACCGCTATAAACAGAATTGGCACGACATACCTGAATATGGCATTATTTAATCAAGCTCTTGAGTGTTTCATGCAGGCTCTTAAAATATATGAAAACATCGGTGACAAACGTGGCATCGCAGGATTGTACATTAATATTGGATTGGTCTGCAGTAAAATAGGCGACCGCGAAAAGGCTCTGGAGTATTACAGCAAAGCAATGAGAACACTTAAAGAAGTAAATGACAAAAGAAGTCTTGCCATCCTGTATAATAATATTGGTAGCATTTACAATGATTCAAAGGAACATAAAACGGCTCTGGAGTATTTTAGGAAAGCACTTGAAATCAAGAAAAAAATCGGTGAGAAGTTTAGAATAGCTCACACCTTAACCAATATCGGCACAGTATATATGGATACCGAAAATTATGAAAAATCGTTGGAATACTTTTTTCAATCACTCAATATCCAGGAAGAAATCCGTGATGAGTATGCTTCTGTTGAAACACTCCGCAATATTGGTTATTCCTACGCTTCGACTGATAGGATTGCTGAAGCTGTTAAATATATACAGCAAGGACTTTCAATTGCGAAAGCACTTAAAGTACCTGATCTGATAATGAGTTGTTATGAATCCTTTTCGGCTATCTACAAAAAAAAGAAAGATTTCAAGAAAGCATTTGAATACTACAAACAGTTCAAGAAACTTGATGATGAGATATTCACAAAGGAAAGCAGCAGGAAATTCAACGAACTCCAGATAAGCTACGAAACAGAAAAGAAGGAAAAGGAGAGTGAGATTTACAGGCTCAGGAATATCGAACTGGTAAAAACAAATGAGAATCTGACAAAAGCTCTTGCTGAAATAAAAACACTGTTCTTCATGTAAAAAAATCCGTGATGACTCCGGATACTGGGAACAGATAGAAGAATACATAGCAGAGCGTTCAGACACTCAGTTCAGTCACGGGATCTGTCCTGAATGCGAGAAGAATCTTTATACTGAATTGACTAATCTCAACAAGTGAGACCCCTCTTCAGGGTCTCCAACGGGAGTAGACTGCATTTCCTGAAGCTGATATTGGACGATCAGGCTCTACTGGGGCAATGTCTGTCCTGAAGTGAGACTTGGTACTGTCATTGACCGAACAGAGTATCAGGCATTATCATGTAATCAAGTTGAGAACTCAATGTAAAAGGCAATTGAAAAACAATACCGGAATCACATTTCGATATTATCAGATATCCAGTTTCTTCGCTCTGCGGGAAGATAGCTGTTCCTGAAATAGTGATGGAGTGCATGACATGCCGAATGAAGAAATTATTAAGCTGGAAAATGAACTGGAAAAACTCAGACTGGAATCTCCTGGTTTAGAACTCACGGTTACGCTGAATAAACTTGCTTATGCCTGTCTCCATTCGGATCCACGCACCGCGGAAGTGCACGCTCTGGAAGCACAGTCCCTTTCGATAAATCTGGGATTTCCTGTAGAGCTGGCAAAAAGCGACACTACGCTTGGAAGGATTAATCAGGAGGCAGGTAATTTCCCTGAGGCAATGTCGTATTGCCGGAAGTCAATGAATATCTATGAAGAACTCCGGGACGGGAACGGGATGGCATCTGTTAATGGTACACTGGCAGCCATATACTGGTCCCAGGGCATGATTGACAAAGCTCTTGAGCACTTCCTCGAATCTCTCAGGCAAAAACAGGAATGTGATGCCAGCCATGATGAACTTGCCAACTGCCACTTCAACATAGGCTCATGCTACTGCAGCCTGAACCGTTTTGATCTGGCGCAGGCATCCTATGAATACGTGCTGAAAATATGGGAAAAGTCAGGAGAACTCGAGAATCTGGCATACATCTACAACAACATCGGCACTCTCTATGGGAAAAAGAAAGAGCTGGACAAGGCTCGTGAGTACTTCCAGAAAGCTCTTGATTTCAGAAAGGATCTGGGAGATAAAAAAGGCATGGCAAGCACTCTCAGCAATCTGGGAAGTCTGCATAAAGATCTCGGCGATAATGAATCAGCTCTGAGCTTCTACAACAGAAGCCTCGAACTGTATGAGGAGATCGGCAACCAAAGAGGAGTTGCCTATACATGCGGGTGTGCGGGTGGGATATACACTGCCCTGGGAAGCCTTGACAAAGCTGAAGAAACTATCATCAGAGGCCTGGAGATAACAAGAAAGCTAAAGATACAGGATTGGGAGATCCACTGCCTGGAGATGATAACAGACCTGTACGAAGCGAAAGGAGATCTGCAAAAGGCACTGATGTACTCCCAGGAATTGAACATACGAACAAAAGAGAATCTGAACGAAAAAAGTCTGGAAAAGATCGCAAGGCTTCAGGTACAATTCGAAACCGAGAAGAAGGAAAATGAAGCTGAGATTTATCGTTTGAAAAACGTCGAACTTTCCGGTATGAATAATCAGCTACGCGAAGCTTTGACTCATGTGAAGAAACTTCAGGGAATGCTTCCTATCTGCGCAAGCTGCAAGAAAATCAGGGATGATGACGGTTACTGGCAGCAGATTGAGTCTTATATCTCCGATCACTCCGACGCGAAAATCACTCACGGAATGTGCCCCGAGTGTATAACAAAGCTATACGGCGAAGGGTGATAAGAACAAATCAGAATCTCAGCCTTAAATACATCTCTGAATCCAGTTTCTTCCAACTTTCAACCACAGGCGTGCGGGTGTAATCCAGCGAAGTACCGAAAACCAGTGAAATCCGTCCAGGCAGATCGAATTCAAGTTCTCCCACTGCATTGGCAACAATTTTAGTCATGTCCTTCGGCGGAAGATAGATACTTCCCGAAAGCCACAATGAAGGAAACCAGGACACAACACTTGAAGCCCATGTACTCAAAGATGCATAGGCTGTTAACTCATCTGTTCTTCCCTGATCTGTGCTCCATTTCGTGTTAACAAGACCCGCTCCGGTTTCCGGAGCAATCCATATCCACGAGGCTGGCCAGCTTTTCCAACCAGCAGCCAGGTAAGAACTCACCTGCCATGGACGTACTGTTATAGGCTGCCGATCCCAGCTGGAGCTGGCTCCTGCATATAAATGATCGGTGAGAAAATGTTCTGCGGAAAGAGAAGCCCAGGCAGTCCTGCGAATATCTTTTCCATCCTTTATCTCCGATCTGGCACTGGTCTCAAAGGAAACGGAACTGCCCATTCGGCCAAAGCTCCTTGAAATGCTACCGCCGCCGCCGTAGTACTGCTCGTCAATGTTACCGCCTGTGGAAGACAGGTCAATCCAGAGATTCCAGCTGAATGGACTAAAACTCCTTCTTTTAAGCCCTGGATCGTAGTCCTCACCGCTGATATACCGGAGCCTGCTCTCAGCATAAGAATAGCCCGGTTCTATCCGCAGGGCTTCCAGATACCGATCAAGTGCTCCCTCGGGATTTCCGCGGTTTTCCTCAATCAAACCCAGATAGCAGATTGCATAGACTGAAGCAGGATTTCTTTCGACAACTTGCAGAAGAAGCTCTTCAGCTCTTGTCAATTGATCATCAAAGAGATGCGCTTCTGCAAGCGATGTTGTCAGTATCTCGTTCCACGGGTAGAAATCATACGCATTTGCAAGCAGCTCAATTGCCTGCTCAATCATTTCTTCTTCGTAGTAGTAGTCTGCGATGCTCACGGCAACTTGATAATCGTCTGTTTCCAGCCCTGCCGCCAATTCGTAGCACAGCTTCCTGTCCCAGTATCTTTCCAGAACCCGGTACAGCTCACCAAGGTTGATGATTTCCCAGGGGGTATCCGGAAGAAACAGAAATGCTCTATCGGCAAAGTCATGAGATAATGAAATATAGTGGCCATCATAAGCACTCCACCCGGCAGAAATCCAGGCATCCTGCCACGTGTTCGATATTTCTTCCGAAAGAGAATCCGTGTTTTCTCCTTTGGTTTCCAGGAGCAGTATCCTTTCTGCTGCGACAACCCCGGAATCCCCGCTTAAAAGCAGATATTGATCAAGGGAAGAAAGCGCCTCATCGGGCTCACCGATAATCCGCTGAACTCTGGCAAGGTCAAGCCACATTGAGGAATACTCCTGATCAAGTTCCAGAGCTCTGGAAAAGCAGTGTTCGGCGGAATCAATCAATAATTCAGCTACTGCCATGCTGCCGAGTTCCCCCCATATCCATGGATCGCCGTTCTCCAGAACAAAAAGGGCTTCACTGTACCATTCCGCTGCGGTATGGCTTTCACCACCAATGTTAAAAAGATCTCCTCTGCGCTGCCAGCCGTAAAGGTATTGCGGATCAATTGAAATACTGGTTTCATAAACCTCAGCAGCCTCGGAATACATTCCTCTGCTTTCAAGCACCCACCCCAGCTCACCGTACAACCATGGTTCAGGATCAAGTTCTATACATTTTCGCAGAGCAGACTCGGCTCCCGGGAAGTTCTCTTCGGATTCATAGAGAAAAGCAAGTTCCTGCCAGGCCTGCAAGTAGTTTGAATCCAGCAGAACTGCCTGCTCAAGCAGTTCTCTGGCATAAATGGGATCTGTATTCAGCCTGAGCTTTGCAAGCTGGAAAAGAGACCAGGGATTGTCGGGAGAAAACTCGAGAGAGCATTGAAAAAAACTGTCTGCGAGATCAGGCCTGCCCTGATCCAGCATACAAGACGCAAGTTTGCTCCATGCCCATCCGTATTCCGGTCGGATCTGCAGCACCTCCCTGTAAACTTTGATAGCTTCTCCGTTCATCTTGATACCCTCAAGAAGGAGACCAAGGGATGAGTAAGTCGGGACTCTTGCGGGGTCCTGCTGAATAACCTCTCTGTAAACAGCTATGGCTCTGAGGGCATCTCCCGACTCTTCGAGAGCCTGACCATACTGATAGAGAAGGGGAATACAATCCGGCAGGCGTCGTACACCTTCTTCTGAAACAACCAGAGCATCACCAGTCCTGCCTTCATCAATGAGCGCCATGGACAGAGTGAGCCATGCAGGACCGAATGAAGAATCCGCCCCCAGTGAAGCATTAGAGTGAATCACAGCTTCCGCGCTGTTTCCCGTAGAAAGCAGCCAGTAGCTGTATGCCTCGCTGAGAACAGCATCAGTACCAATAGCAAGTCGAAAGGCTTTCGAGAACAGGCTATCCATTATGGTTGAATCCTGCCGCATCCCCACAAAGGCAAGGGCCGTCCATGTTCTGTAGTCTGTACTGTCCAGCGCAACAGCTTCCCCGGCAGTTCTCAACGGATCTCCTGTACCGTTTCCAAACTGTGAAATAGCTTTCACTGCGAGATCGACAGCTGAATCGCCATATCGGGAGGATACACGCTCCATGTTGTCCCAGTTCAACTGAGAGTATTCCTGATACCAGTCTACAGGCCAGGCGGACAACAATGTCAGTAGGAAAATCAATTTTTTCTCTCCTTGCCGGTTACACTATCAATTCGTATTGCGATGATGCCTGTTCTTTTCGCCATTTCCTCTGTAATCACGGAAGAGCTGCCCAGATACTCCACACATATCATTTCAAGAACCCTTTTTACCATATCGATATCAGAAACAAAAACAGCGGTTCCCCAGGCAATAACACTTTTGTAGTAAGTTGTCTTTTTCTCTGTGCTAACTCCGTACATTTCATCAAACTCAAGACATACTCCTGGCTCTGCTCTCATTGCCTCTGCTTTTCGCCCTTCAAGAGCACAGTGGAAATAAACAGTACCATTACTGTAAACAAAGTTCAGCGGAACTACATAAGGCTCCCCTCTGGAAATCATACCAAGCCTGACCACAGAACATTCCATTATGAATTTATCAATTTTATCTCTTGAAATGATTTCTCTCTCTTTCAGTCTCACTTACTGTCCCCACACTGTAAAAGTCAGCCCTGCAAGTGCTACGGTCCAGCAGTACCAGGCAAAGCCTGTGAGTTTTCCCTGTTTGACAAACTTAACAAGAAGGGAAAGAGCTCCGAATCCCACCACGGCAGACACAAGAAAGCCAATAATTATGTTACTGAACGGGATATTCCAGCTGGCCGATGGGAGTTCCTTAACTGCAGCTCCCAGTATGGCGGGTATGGCCAGAAGGAACGAGAATCTGGCTGCTTCCTCTCTTGAAAGCCCCGCGAAAAGACCTGTACAGATAGTGGTTCCTGAACGGGAGACTCCAGGCAGAATTGCAAGAGCCTGAGCCAGCCCGACAAGCACACCCCTGTTAAAAGTAATTCCCGGTTTCCTGACGGCAGAGATTCTGCCGGACAGGAAAAGGAATGTTCCTGTGAATATCAGAGCACCGGAAACAAATAACATATTGCTGCGAAGGCTTTCTATAAAATCACCGAACAGCAAACCCGCAACGGCCACAGGTATCGTTCCCGCCGCAAGGGTAAGACCAAGAACAACACTCTTTTTCTCCCGGAGAACGATACCACGAAGCAGTATAACAATATCTTTCCAGTAGAAAACAAACACAGCCACAAGGGTGCCGAGGTGAAGGATAATGTCAAAAGCCAGCCCGCCCTCGGGAACATCCAGCAGATTTGATGCCATGGCGAGATGCCCGGAGCTGGAAACTGGAAGAAATTCTGTCAAACCCTGAACTACAGCCAGAATTGAAGCTTCAAGTGGATTCATTCTATAAACTCCCTGTGCAGTTCCTGAAGCGCGCTGTCCCTCTGATCAAGAAGAACCAGTGCGCTTATAGTAGCATGTGAATCCACCGTTTGCAGGGCATTGATATCAACCCGTTCAAGTGCTTCGCAGAACCTGGCCATAACCCCGGGAAGCCCATGCATTCCTGCTCCCACTATGGAAACCTTCACGCATGGGCTGATGGTCGTGTACTGCAGATCCATTGAATCAAGAAGTTTCTTAAGCTCTCCGGTAGAATCCACAGGTACCGTAAATGCGGCAGAACAATTAAAAACACTGAACATATCCATGGAGATCCCGCTGTCTGCGATCTTCCTGAACAGCCCGGCAAAGAAGAAAGAAGGTTTCCCTGAACCGGTAACAGTAAACCCTGTAACAACCTGTCCGGATGCAACCCCAACAATGTATCTGGTGTTTTCAAGAGGTTCTGCAGCCACCTCAGTAACCATCTCTCCTGTGCGGAAAGATTTGATTTTCAGGGTCAAGGCAGATGCCTGAGCGACCTCAGCGGCTCTGGGATGAACAACTTTTGCGCCATGCCATGCCATCTGCCTGAGATCTTCTGCTGAAATTATGTCCAGTTCCCGTGCAAATGGTACCTTCTCCGGATCAGCAGTGTAAACGGAATCAACCGTTTTGTAAAGAAGAACCTCATCAGCATCCAGCGCAACCCCCAGAACCACAGCGGAAGTGTCCGTTCCCCCTCGGCCCAGTGTGTTCAAATGACCCATTGGAGCCACACCCTGAAACCCGGAAATGACTACAACGTTGTACTTTGAAAGGGATTCTTGAATTCTGGCAGTATCTATACTGACTATCCGCGCGTTGCCTGATACTCCATCAGTGGATATCCCAGCTTCCCAGCCGGTGAGTGCTTCAGCACTGATACCATTGTTCCGGAGGGCTGAAGCCATAACCAGCGCGCTTACAACCTCCCCGCAGATCATCAACCTGTCCTTCTCGCGAACGCTTGATTCAGTTGAAATAAGGTCAAGAAGAGTATCTGTAGCATACGGGTCCCCACTGCGTCCCATGGCGGACACAACTACAACCAGTTTTTCTGCCTCCTGAAGAAGGGAGCTGCAGTGGTTCGCTGCAGCACACCGATTCTCTTCAGTGGCCAGACTGGTTCCGCCGAATTTTGCAACCAGCAGTTTCTTCCGCAAGGCTAACAAACTCCCTTCCTGTATCGCACCATGTAAAAAGCTTCCGGGCTCTCTCCCGGGCATTGCTAGACATTTTTTTTCTCAATGTTCCGTTGTCAATAAGTATTCTCAAGTACCTGGCACAACTCTCAACATCCCCCGGAGCCATCAGGTATCCATTGTCTCCGTGGGTAATCAGTTCAGGAACTGCCCCGGCATCAGCAGCGAGAACCGGCAGACCTGCCCACAAGGCTTCAGCCACCGCTATCCCATACCCCTCCCAGTGAGAAAGATTCGCAAGGATGTGGCTCTGATTATACATCTCGTAAAGGCCTTCAGTGAAAAGGTGACCTGTGAATGTAACCTTCCCGCCAAGTGAATCCGCCTCCTTTCGAACCGCTTCCGCGTAATCTCTGTCTGCTGTTTCATCTCCGAGAATAGACAGATGGAAGTCCCTGTCTCCCAACATGGCGCACGCCTTTACCAGAGTAAGCTGATCTTTTCTGGAGCAGATAGTGCCCACAGAAAGAATTCGCACAGGTAGTTGCTTCGGTTCAGAATCAGTCCTGAACCGGTCAAAACCAGGCGGGATAACACAAAGTCTGCTCTCCGGAATTCCAAGGGAAATCACATCATCTGCTGTGCTTCTGCTGTTTACCCATATCTTTTTTCCGCAGGACAGGAACCAGCGAACAATGTTTTTCCGGAGATTGGAAACACCGCCTGCTCTGTCATGCCACTCAAGGTGATGAACCATGTACAGCACAGGATACCCCAGGGTGAAAAGTATCAACCTGAGAGGTGCCATGAAACTGTAGCTTTTACTGACCACAAGCAGATCAGGTCTGTTTCTCAGCACTCGTTTTAGAACATAAAAAGATCCGCGAATCCGAGAGCCCCTGAGCTTCTTCGGCATTGTGGTAAGATGAATTACATCAACTTCATGCCCGGCCTTGCTCAATGCGCTGGCCATCTTAAAATTGAAGTAATACCCCCCCGTACTGTAATTTTTCAGTCCCAGCATAACAAATGATATTCTCAAATTATCTCTTTCTATAAGCTTCCGCAGCGCCACAGAGCAATGCAGGAGTATAGCCAAGCATCGGATAAAAGTCACACTGCGCAAAGAACCCGTGAAGAATTATGTTCGGGCAGAGAGACACCTGGCGCAGGGAGGGAATTTGTCAATGGACAGTGTCTGTATGGTGGTCAAGAATCGCCTTTCAAATGATGCCCGTGTAAAAAAGGAAATGGCAGCTCTTTCCGGAGACGGGTGGCATGTAACTGTAATCGCCATGCCTGAGACCGGCTTTCCGGAAGAAGAGAACAGAGATGGCATCCGCATATTGAGGCCTCCGGTATTCTCAAAGACAAAAGAAAATCTTCGCGGTCAAGTTGTTCAGGCTTCTGAAAAGACTGACACCTCTCTTAAAGCCAGAGCGATCAGATCTCTGAGAAGAAATAAACTCCGGAGATTTATTGCTGATCTCCAGCGGGACATCCCCTGGGAAAAAAGACTCTGGCGAGCTGCCTGGCAGGTTAACGCTGATGTATACCACGCGAATGATCTGGACACATTGCAAATCTGCGGCTCTGTCGCGGCAAAAAGAAATTCTAAACTTGTCTACGACAGCCACGAGCTGTGGCTGGAATCCTCCAGGTATCTTATCGCTACTCACCCTGTCAACCGGTTAAGACTGAAAAGAATAGAACAGCGATATGTTCCGAAGGCAGACGCGGTTATCGCTGTTACCCCCATGCGGGGCAAGAAGATGCGACAAATGTACCCCTCCATGAAAATCCTTGAAATTGTGGAAAACGCGCCGGAGAAACTCATTGAACTCCCCACCAGCGGCAGGCTCCGAGCTATGATTAATGCAGCACCCGACACTGTGATCGCCCTTTACCAGGGAGTTCTCTGCCCTGAAAGAGGTCTTGAAGAGCTGCTCAGCGCTGCAAAGCTCACTACTGACCCTGCTGTCAGATTCGTAATTATAGGCATGGACACATGGAATGGAACTCTTCAGGAAATGGCCCTGAACATGGGCTTGAAGGACAGAGTTGTATTTATTCCTCCTGTACCTTCAGAAGAGCTTCCGGAGATTACTGTGGACGCGGATATCGGATTCATTCTTTTCAGGAATACCTGCCTGAACCACTATTACTCACTGCCAAACAAGCTTTACGAATACATGATGGCTGGAGTTCCCATAGTATCAAGTGATTTCCCTGAGCTGAAGAGGGTTCTGAATGAGGTGAAAAGCGGGATTACCGTTGATCCGGACTCCCCTGAATCTATATCCAATGCAGTTGACAAACTTGCGGGTGACCCTGCTATGCGAAAAAGGATGAAGAAAAACGGCAGAGCGGCCGCACTGGACAAATACAACTGGGAACCACAAAGCGATCTTCTCCGGAGCTTGTACAGAAAGCTGAGGCAGACATGAAGAGACTGATTCTCCTTACCTACACTTTTCCCCCTCTTTCATCAGGCGGTACCCCGGTTGTAATGAACATGTGCAGGTACCTTCCTGACAATGACTGGGAGGTAACAGTTGTTACTGTTGAAAATCCAAAGGGAATGAAAACAGACCCATCGCTTCTTCACGACCTTCCGAGAGACCTTAAGGTGATCAGAGTTCCGCATGGGAGAAGCGGCACGGGAACAACTACTACCGCTGGAATCACACATGTAAACCCCCTCAGCAGAATGGTCAGATTTGTTGCCCACAACTACATTTTGATACCTGACAGAGTAATTACCTGGAGGAATCAGGTTCTTCCCGTACTGAAAAAGATCATCGCGGATGAAAAACCACACGCAATAATGTCGTTCGGCCCGCATCACTCTCTGCACCTTATAGCCATCTCCGCTGCAAAAGAAACCGCGCTTCCTCTCATCCCGTTTTTCGGTGATCTGTGGCTGGAAGACAGCTACGTGGAATGGCCCAGTCGCTTCAACAGGCTGGTTGAATCCCTTCTCGAAAGAAACGTTGTCCGCAAAGCAAGGGGAATTATTGCAACTACAGAGGCATCCACCGGCTACTTCATAGACAGATACGAAAACATCTGCCCCCCTACCCATGTGAACGAAAACGCGTACGACCCTCGAAGAATTAAAAGGGCGGATTCGGAGGTGACAGACCCGGAGCATCTAACTGCCGGATGGACAGGAAACTTTTTCGGTAACCATTCTCCCGGAGAGTTGCTGGAGGGACTTGAAATGTTTTATAAAAGAAACCCTCATTCAAAGCTCAGAATAAAAATGGCAGGCAGCATTGACCCCATATCCCGGAAGAGGCTGAACCGTGTGCCTCTAAAGGATAAAGTTACACACTACGGTCATCTCAAATGGGATAAAGTGCCTCCTTTTCAAAAAAATTGTGACATCCTTATAGGATATCTCAACCCCCGCAGAGGCAGTCATTATAAAAACGCCAGCAAGACAGCTGAATATCTTGTCTCCGGAAGAACCATTCTTGGCATTGTTCCTGAAGGATCAATGGCTGAAAGAATAAGAAAACCGGGCAGAGGATACATAGTTCATCCTGATGCGGAACAGATAGCAACAACACTTGAAAACATGGAATACCAGTGGAAAACATCCAATCTTCGAGTACCTGTTGACTATGCGAAAATTGAGGAAAGGTTTTCAGCAGTTAATGTAATGAAGAAAACTGCTGACTTCCTGAACAGAATGGCCGGTCCATGAGGATACTGTATGTGCTCGGATTCCTTCCCCCGTATATCACAAGAGAAATCGAGGCAATGGCAACCCGGGAACACAGTATTTCCGTTCTGCTTCCTGAAGACAGAAAGAATAGCGAAACAGCCGATTTCTGGAACGGTATTTCTCAGTACCCGGAAACCAATTCTGTAGGAATACGAAGAAACTTGAAATTCAAGTACCTGACCTGCCCGCTGAAACAGCTGGCAGCACCGGCATTCAGGTCTGTCCGATTTATTAAGACCCTCACAAGATCACTGAAAGAGAGGGAATTCAGATACTTCGTAATAGCCTCTGATGCAGTGACCGGAATGGATCATCCCAGCAAACCGGATGTGATACATGCACACTTCGCGCAGGATCAGGCTCACATCGCGAGAATCATGGCATCTATTCTCAAGGTTCCATACACCGTAACCACGCATGCTACAGATATATTCGTCCCAAAGTGCAAAACGAGATTGCGCAGGGTCCTCTGCGGGGCTTCCAGAGTTTTCACCATCTCCGAATACAATCTCAGTCGCCTTGCGGAATATGGACTAAATCGTGAGAATATAGTTGTGTCGCGACTGGGTCTGGATACTACAGAACTGCCTTACCGGAAAAAACCTTCTTCCCCTCCTGTGGCGGTTTGTACTGCAAGCGGACTTGTTCCCAAAAAGGGAGTACATGTACTCATTCAAGCCATGCGGTTGCTTCAACAGAGGAGAATCAATTGCAGGCTTACCGTAATCGGCTCAGATCCTGACGGTACAAAACTCGAAGAATACCGGAAGAATACCACAGATCTTCCAGTTGACTTTGTCGGCGTACTGAACTCGAAAGAAACACTGGATGCTGTTTCAGCTGCCTCTTTCTTTGTTCTTCCCTGCATTGAGGCAGAGAACGGAGACAAAGATGGAATCCCTGTAGCTCTCATAGAAGCTATGGGCATGGGCGTACCATGCATTTCCACCAGGATTTCCGGTATTCCTGAACTGATTGAGAACGATATCAGCGGCATTCTTGTAAAACCTGAATCCCCTGAGGAACTTGCCGTCGCAATGACAACTCTGCTATCCGGAATAGAACTGGCAGACCGTCTGGGCAGCGCAGGCAGGAACAAAGTAATTGCCAATCACTCCCCTGATAATCAGGCAGATATTCTTACAGCGAATCTAACTCAGATAGTGGCGGAGAATACGGTGAGAAAAACAGAAAAGTGATGGATATGACTCTCTACTCCATTGAAGACACAAACCTGTCGTACTGAAGGATTGAACAAATGGCAGCTGATGCACCTATTAGTTCTGTTAACTGGCCTGATGAATTTCCAGTTCTGGAAACTGAGAGGTTATTGCTGCGCCAGGTTTCCACCAACGACACAGGCGACCTCTTCCGGTGCTACTCCGATCCTGAAGTTATGAAATACCTGGCAACTCCTCTGGAGAATGAAGACGCAATCGGGGGCATCCTGGAAGACTACAAAGATGGTTTCAGCGAAGGGTACAACCTGATCTGGGCTCTTGATATCAAGGAAACAGGAGTCTTTGCCGGTACCGCCGGATTTGAGGAATTCAGTTTCCTTGACGGCAAAGCTGATATCGGCTTCAGCATGCTCCCGTCACATCAGGGAAAAGGATACATGGAAGAAGTTCTGCTTGAAATCATAAACTACGGTTTTCAGATATTAAGGATTAACAGGATCCAAACCACTGTTGTCCCGGAAAATATTCCATCCGTAAAACTTCTGGGGAAACTGGGTTTCCACAGGGAAGGCTGCATGAAACAGAGTGTTTTCTTCAACAACAGTTATCATGACGAATTGATCATGGCTCTTCTGAGTAATACAGAGGAATAATGTCCGAAGAATTCTACAACGGATTCGCGGAGTACTACCATTTCCATCTGGCCGCTGTTGGACGTGATGACGTACGCTTTTTCACAGAGCTTTGCAGGTCAACTGGCGGAAAAGTTCTTGAGGTCGGCTGTGGAACCGGCAGAACGCTCATCCCCTGCGCAAAAGCAGGCGCGGATGTAACTGGACTGGACCTTTCCGGGGACATGCTGTCCTTCTGCAGAAAGGCTGTCAATCAGGAGAGCAGGAATGTCAACAGCAGAGTTGAACTTGTAAAAGCAGATATGACAAGCTTTGATCTGGGACGGAAGTTTCAGCTGATCACCACACCTTTCCGCTCTTTCCAGCATCTGGCGACTGTAGAAGAACAACTGGCAGCTCTTTCCTGCATCCGCAGTCATTCAGCTTCCGGAGGAACTTTTGTTCTGGATATATTCGATCCTGATCTGGAAATCCTCACTGATACTAATCGGGCACAGGAATTCGGAGAAGAACCGCCGTTCATTCTGAGAGATGGCAGAGAAGTCACTGTCACATACAGAAACCCCTTGGTGAACCCTGTTATGCAGATCGTGCACTGCGAGATGATCTTCAGAGTAAAGCATTCTGACGGACGACATGAAAGACTGGTGCAGAAATTCACTATGCGCTTCACTTACCGCTGGGAAGCTGAGCATCTTCTCCACAGAGCAGGGTTCAGAGTTCGGTCTGTCCTTGGAGGGTACAACGGTGAACCTGTCGGTTCAGGAGAATTGATTTTCATTGCGGAAGCCAGATGAATTCACACAACAGACAGTAAATCCTTCAAGGCCTCTCCACTGATCATCCTCAATTTTCTCCAGCTCCAATGGTCAGTTACGGTGTTTTCCACAAACTTATGCACACGTACTTCAAAACCTTTACTTTCCCATTGTATTTCACACCCCTGAAGCAGCCTGTGAACAGCAGCTTTCCGACACAGTAAACAACCTGTTACCGGCAGATCATCCAATCTGAGCTTAACACGCTCCACATCAACAAGTTCAGGTACATTCCCCGGGTTACTATACTCTGCTTTATTCCTGTCTGTATACAGTCTCAGGCCATAGTGAATAATGGACTCCTTCCTGAGCTTCACTTTTCGCTGCGTAACAGACTGGATTAACAACGCTTTATCGCTTTCCCGCAAGAGGTTTTCAACAAATGTCGTATTATCTAACTCAAATCCAATAAAAGAAACCAGCCGGGCAAACTCAGCGATTGAACTACTGCCGGAGAATAGCCCGTAGGGGCTGGGATCCTCCGCTGATCACTTCAAATACTTTGCCAGAGTCGTGAAATCAAGATCAAGGTAAGGTTCAGCATTCTCGATCTTTTCCAGTCTGCCTTTCATGAATTGTCCACACCATCCAGTCAGATTATTCACATCGAAGCTTCTATGAATGATGGCGTACAGGTCAATCTCTCTCATTCTCAGGAAAAGAGGAATCTCCTTAAGCCAGACAAAATCCAGGCTGTTCTCTTTTGAGTATCCATGTAGAAATGATGGGAGGAACTCACCTGCCGTTCTCTCCGGATCTTCAACATTGGTTACCATATAAAAAAGAACTATAGCCAGATCGTTGATGAACCAGTTCCTGTTGCAATCGTCAAAGTCAAACAGATGTATGGTTCCCTTTTCATCAACAAGCATGTTCCCGCTATGGGCATCAAAATGAATCAGCCCGAAGGAATCAATATCCAAGGGAAGGGATTCCAGTCGAGATAGTATTTCTTCGTATCTTTCTCTCGCAACAGGTTGATCGTCAGGAAGGTTTATCAGGACATCATCGTTTATGTCCGGAGAACTCCACAAAGGCCTCTGGATACCCGGATCTGAAGGAGTGTACTGCTTTGCGAGCCTGTGCATCTGTCCCATTAAAGTACCGTAGTCGGTGAAAAGCTCTGGAGTCCATCCAAACGCCCGGGGAGGCTTTCCCTTTACTTCATTGAAAGCAGTGGCAAGAAAATAGTCACCATGTCCGTCTGCAATACCCTCGACAAGATCCCCCCTGAAAGACAACACCGCGTCTGCCACTGAAACCCCATTTGACGCAAGATACCTTATCCACTCAACCTCAGCTTGAATAAGCTTTTCGGATCTGCGGAGACTGTGAGCTATCCTCAGAACATATCCTGCGTTATTCAGACTGTACCTGAACATGTAACTCTCAAATCCACCCAGTTTCTCCAGCCTGTCCCTGCTGATTCCATACCTTACAGCAACCTCTTCGATGATGTGTTCACAAAATCTGTCTGTGATTCTCTTTTCCAAAGCTTCCTCCCGAATGGGTTGTGCTGATGTATACACATTATACTAACTGCTATGATTAATCGAATAACTCAATGGTTCTGGGCACTCCTCCGAAAAACAGGGGGAGTCTGTCTGGATCTCTTCAGGGTAATGATACCTGCTCTGATTGCTGTAAAGATTCTGGAGATCACTGGTATCTTTGGCCCCATCGCCGACGCCTTCGCCCCTGTAATGGAACTATGCGGACTCCCCGGTGAAGCAGGTCTTGCCTGGGTTACAGGAATGCTCTCCAACATGTACGGCGGTCTAACCGTTACTGCAGGAATGATACATTCGCTTCATCTGAACTCAGCTCAAGTTACCACTCTTTGCTGCATGCTTCTGATTTCTCACTCACTTCCCGTGGAAATCACAGTCGCAGCCCGTGCGGGGATCAAACCATGGTTTCTGATTCCCTTCAGACTTATCACCGGTCTTCTCTTCGGAATTATCCTGGGCAGACTGTTCTCTCTAACAGGCGCTCTGCAGGGAACTCCTGCTGTGCTTTGGAGCGCGGCAGAGCAGGGAGCGAGCCTGACTGAATGGCTCCTTGGAACCTTGAGAAGCATGGCAACCATCTTCTTTGTAATCCTCGCCGTACTGGGTATCATGGACATCCTTGAAAAAATCGGGGGCATGGATCTTCTCAAGCGAATTTTCAGACCTGTCTTCACTCCGATGGGAATCGGTGACGAGGCATCTACAATCACAGTTATCGGTCTGACTCTGGGACTTTCCTATGGCGGCGGAATGATCATCAGAGAAGCAGAAAGGGGAACAATCCCTCCAAGACAGATACTGGCTTCTGTGTCCTTCATGAGCATTTGCCATGCTGTTGTCGAGGATACAATGCTTGTGGCTTCTCTGGGAGTCTGGGTGGTGGCCGCTTTGCCGGGAAGAATTCTCTTTTCCTGGGTAGTAATGTTCCTGTTGCTGCTGGGATCCCGACATCTGCCCGACAGAATCATCGGTCGGATATGCAGTTCACAGGCAGAAATCGAGTCAGTTTGAACCAAGCTCCGACTCGTTCAGCATCTTCGACTGATTATCCCAGAGAGCTGAAAAACATTGATCCACTGTGGGATTTTCCGGTAGAATTCCGTCGGCAGTCATGTCCTCCAGCATCCTGAGGATAGTGCCGATCACTGGTCCTTCGAAACCCATTGCTTGAAGATTCTGGCCCATATCCGCTGGAAGTATCCTTCCCCGGATCTGCTCCGCAGACCGATTCCGCAATTCCCGAAGCGACTCTAAATATCTACTTATGTATTCGGGATTGTGAGTTTTTATATCTGCCTCCGCAAGGAGAAACAGATTCTCAAGCTGGTCACCCACATCCCTGATAAGCCTTCTTACTGAACTGTTCTTCCACTCTGACCGGTAAAGAACCGGACGCATGTGGTTTCTAACCAGCACACCCAGGGCTCTCTTGTCGGCCCTGGAGAAGCGAAGTCTCTCCGCTACGGAGTTGGCGATCTTCTCTCCCTGGACTTCATGACCGTGAAAGTGAGGTTCCCCTGCGTCGTCAATCTTCCGAACAAGACCTTTCGCGGAGTCATGCAATAAAGCTGCCCACCGAAGCAGTGTCACCGGAGGCACCTTTGCAACAACATCAAGGGTGTGATGCCACGCATCCCCGGTATGATACTTCCCCTGCTTCAGTCCGTCTATCACAAACAAGTGTTCAAGCTCGGGAAGTACCTTCAGGAGAACACCATCATACTTCATCATCGAAAGAGCTTCAGCTGCTCTTTCTCCGTTTCCCACAACAAGAAGACCGGTAATCTCCTTGTATTTACGCTCCGCTGAAATGGTTGCAAGCTCCGGCGAAAAATTTCTTGCTGAATGCCGAACCCGTTCCGCGATAGTGAAACCCAGTTTCGCGGCAAATCTGTAGGCTCTGAGAATACGTAAAGGGTCGTCCAGAAACGCTGAATCCGGATCGCCCGGCGTGTCTATCAGTTTGTTTTCGAGGTCTTTCATTCCTCCACACGGATCAATGAGTTCACCTTTTGAGTCAATGGCCATCGCATTAATGGTGAAATCCCTGCGCTTGAGATCTTTCTGGATGGTTCCCCCGAATTCCACAGTCGGAAATCTTGAACCTCTGCGATAGATTTCAGAACTGCGAAAAGTTGTTATTTCAGCCTTCTCGTGGGTTTCAGGAGAGATTACCGTAATAGTTCCGTAGCGAACACCAGTGGGAATAACCTTTATACCAGTTTCAGAAAGGAAATCAATAACATCTCCCGGGCTGGCATCGGTCGCGTAATCCATATCGCCGGAAGGAATCTCCAGCATTCTGTCACGCACCGCGCCTCCAACGAGGAAAAGACTGTGGCCTGCTTTCTCAAAGATATCAAACATGCAGTAAATATAATCCAGAAGAAAGCTTCAGTGTATGGTTCGGAGTACTTCTGATTCTTCAGAAACCCGTACAGGCTGAATCTGCCCAGCATGCAGTTTCCTATCTTTTGAATATTTTACGAAGGAATCTCTTAAAACTGCCGGGTTTCTTCCCGAAGGATTCTCCGGATTGCTCTCTGTACAGGTGAGAGAGTATTGAGGTGAAATCCACGTGAGCCTCAACCAGCTCCACGATGCTCCTTATCTTCTCTTCCTCATGGGGTTCCACCTTGAATATCTTCTGAGACAGTTTGCCAGCCGACTTTTCAAGGCCCTGTCCGGTTGCGTACAGGGGGATTCCCGTAATCCTGAGCGCCTCTGTTCTTCTGGAATCAGGTTCACCGCCGCAGACAATAACAGCTGCGGGTCCCTTCCCTCCGGATACTCGGGAGACCACCAGTGCATCAAGTATATCAGGTCGTGAGTGATCCACCAGCAGTGAATGCCGCGGGTTCTTCCCAACAATACGCAGTACTTTTTCCGCAGACCCGAAGGCAGTTAAGTATCCTGCTGCAGAAGAGGCAGTACCGGTCTCCAGCGAAACCACCGGCTCTGCTCCAAGAGCTTTTTGTATCAATCCAAATGAAGGCCTTGCTATGCTGTCCTCGTAGGGAATATACCCGAATACTGCAATACCCCTTTCTCCAAACCATTTCCCCAGAAGAGTCTTCACCGATTCCATCTTGGAGGGAACAATCCTGTTTATAACAACGCCAAGCACTGGTACATCAAGATTGTGGAACATTGAAGCGCAAATACTGTATCGATCTATTGTGGAGCCAATACCGCCATCCAAAACGAGTATAACCGGGGTCCCCAGTATCTTTGCAACCCTGGCATTGGACATATCGAACACACTCCCCACTCCAGGGTGTCCTGTGCCCTCAACTACAACCATTCGACCCTTCCGGCTCAGTGATTTGTAAGCTCTGCGTATTCTGCCCGGCAGATCAGATGGTTCCCCCAGTTTAATGTAACGCGCAGCTGAGCCCGAAGAGGCAACAAACGGTGCCGAGTTGTCCAGTGAAAGTTCCATGTGTAGAGCTCTGTCTACAAACCAGGAATCCTGCCCCACCTGTTCACCCTCTACAAGAGTAGTTTTCTGACCCAGAGGTTTTGTA
The DNA here is from genome assembly GCA_021107435.1 of Candidatus Sabulitectum sp. Classification (GTDB taxonomy): domain Bacteria; phylum Fermentibacterota; class Fermentibacteria; order Fermentibacterales; family JCC-6; genus Sabulitectum. The sequence continues at coordinate 157,904 of JAIOSV010000089.1, forward strand.
AATGCCACCCCTTCCGGAAGGGATTTTCTGAACTCCTCAAGCAACCCCAGGCACAGGGTTGTCTTCCCCGCGTCTTTTCCTGCTCCGGCAATGTAAATCCCTCTGCCCATCTTTCTCCATTCCTGCTATTTCATGCAAGAGTTCCGCTGACTGTACAGGGACGAAAAATCCCCCCTGAATTCATTACCTTATTAAAAGCAGGTTCTTCGATCTTGCAAAGCCGTTCTCCAATTTCAGCATACAGAAGTAGATGCCTGTACACGCACTTTCGCCGTGATTGTTTTTTCCGTCCCACAGTACTGAGTAATTTCCAGCATATTGATTCCCGCTAACCAGTGTTCTTATCTCTCTACCCTGAATATCGTATATTTTCAGGGTTATTCCTGTATTGCTTTGCAATTGATATTCTATAATTGTTGATATGTTAAATGGATTAGGATAATTCTGCGATAGAGCCATGCCAGCCGGGAGAAATACATCTTCTTCAGCTATCTGCACCAGGCCCGGATCCTGCAATATCAGGAATGAAGATTCTGTGGTAACAAACAAATATTGATTAAGCATTGCTACACTGTAACAGCATCCCGGTATCGGGTATTCTTCCACTGCCGATGGTACTTCAGGATCCGATACATCTATCTTCAGCAAGTTGTAATCTGCGATATAGGCAATGCTGTCACAAACGCAAATACCGGTTGCACTTGTAACATCATCGTATGTGCTGATTATTACCGGACTGCTGATATTTGTTATATCAATTATCTGCATACACTGACTGCATACAAGATACACCAGGTCGTCCTGCACTACTATATCCCTTGCGTAGTTGCATGCAGTTGTGATAGAAGTTATCAGTTGAGGATTTGATGAGTTACTCACATCCACTATCCATAAAGTATTTTCACCATCTCCGGCGACAAAGGCATATCCATTACTGACACATACCCTGAGTGCGGAATTACCGAGTGCCAATGCACCCATCTCTACAGGGTTTAATGGATCCTGCAAGTCCAGTATTACCAGATCATCATCATCCAGAATGTAGACATAAGAAGTACCAGCAAATATATCTTTGGCAGAGTACCCGTACTCTCCTGCAAGTTGCGGAGAGTCGGGGTTACTGACATCGAGAGCAATAAGTGTGGAGGTTGAACTGATGTAATCCTGCATGTAAGCATAGTTGTATTTAACATCAAGGTTATTGGGCAATGCAAACAGACCCATTTCATATTCTCCCCTTGGAAGGGGATTTTCCGGATTGCTGATATCAATGATTTTCAATCCGCCCGGCACTAAACAGAACTCACCCATATCTGCGATGTACGCAATGTTCCCGTCAATACTGACTTCCTGAAGCCAGTAAGGTCTTTCCAGGCTTCCTTCCAGATAAGTACTTGCAGGTTGCTGAATATTCAGTATTTCCAGAAAAGAACCCTCAGATGAAACCAGATAATCTCCGCTGAGAAAGACCGACCTTACATCATCCATCGTAGAAAATGTCTGGGCTATAAATGGAGCACTAATGTTGGAGATATCAATAACATCCATATCGTCAGCGGCAACGAAGACGTAGTTGCCTGCTGCTTTAACACCATACGCAGGTCCGGATGTCTGAATATGCGATTTGAAAACTGGATTTGACGGAACAGTTACATCAACAATTTCAAGCCCGTTAGTATGGTCTGCTATTATGGCGTGTCCATTTGATATGATTACATCGTTCCCGTAACCGGAAGTTTGATAGTCTGAAACAAAAACTGGAATCTCGGGAACAGTTATGTCAAGAATCGTAAGCCCCTTGTTCCCCGTATCGGAAATGTACGCATAGTTGCCAACTGCATCTATTCCCACGGCTCCCGGTATCGGGAAAAAGCCTACTGAATCGGGTACAGCGGGGTTGGTAACATCAAAAACTTTCATACCTGTTCCGTCAGCCACATAGAGAACAGCACCGCACAGAAAAAGAGAATGAGCTCTTTGTAAAGGATATGTTGATACGAGTTCCATACTGCTGATATCAATAGTTCGAAGACCGTCTTTGTCACCAATATATGCATAATTACCATCAACTATAATATCATTTTTGCCTGTTATCCCTTTGTATCCGCAGGGAATATATAGCTCTGAAACAACTGCGGGATTTGAAACATCGGAGATGTCAATATGACAAAGACCATTATTGAAGGAGGCCCAGACATCCGTACCTGTGATGAATACATCAGTAACATGAGACCACATGCAGCTTCCTGCGTACTCAATGTTTTGTTCCCAGGTACACCGATTAATGTAAAAATCGTCACTAACCCAATTGTGTGGAAGAACATTATTCTGATTAGCTCTCATAAGTAAAGCTTGAGAGAATGCAGGAATCGCGAAAAAAGTAACTATCAGGGGGAGCAGAATAAATGAATTTACTGCTTCCTTCCCGTGTGATTCTCCTCCATTGAACATTATTTTCCCTTCGTCCGGAATACAACCATGAGCCAGTATGAATTTACCCGAACTTACAATACCGCTGTCAATGCCGTCCTGTCAACGCAACACAAAGCTCTGAGGGCTGCTGCTTTGAAACTCCCCAAAATCACATAATAGAAGCTGTTTGGGAATTCGCGGGACGATTCCACTTTAAGGAGCACAGCTCCTGCGTTGACAAACCGGTGCACTCCGTAATAAGATATGAAATGTGTCCCACTGACAAATGAAAGGACAGATCCTTCATGCCTTCAAAATTCTCATTCATACTCATTCTGGCAATTGGTGCAGGACTTCTTTTTATTGCTGCTTACTTCATGAGTGATGCCTCAACAAGTAAAACCATCATACAGGAAAGCCGTCGGTTGGAATACGAACCTATAGAATACCTGCGTAATCAGGATCCCATTGAGTACACCAGCAGAAGGTGGGAAATAGATAACCGGTATGACGCTCAACTGAATATCATCATCCTTCATAAGGAAGCAGGAGCCTGGGGCGCTGGAATCTTCGGGGTTCTTCTTATCATGCTTGGAACTATAGACTTCAGACTTTACCGCAGAAGATGTTCTCAACGTCAGAAGGGCATTCTCGCCAAACTGGTAGAGCAACACATAGATGCTCTTCTAGCAAAACGGGATGATGTGTTCAACGCGGGAAACGCAGAAAAGTGGACTTTCGAGAAATCAATATTCATCGAGAATGTATTCAGCAAAGAGAATACCGGCAGACTTCTGTTCAACAAAGAAGAGATATCCACAATGATAGATCAGATCATAGATGGAACTCTGGAATAGAAAAAATCTTCAGCTCCAAACGGTCTAACTTTCTGGTTCCTCTCTGTATTTACATACCGATTCGCATTGTTCTTCAAGATGAGAGGTTGCTTCGGACGCAGAATTCGAATCCCGTTTGGGGTGCCAGGTAGAACAACTTCTACAGTTCGATAAGCATACACTACGAGGTGCCCGGGAATGATTCGTAATAGTCAACAATTGACATTCAGGGAAAACTGAGAATTGCAAAATCTAACTTAAGGGGTGTCTATTTTGTTGGGGGCCTTTCTTCACCAGTCTTGACTTCTATCAAAACAGAGAGAATATTACCATTGCGGTTGAGAGGGCTGCCATGGCGGTTCGTTGAACTTTTGTTCACTTGGCTGCATTTTTCTTTTTCTGGGGGGCATAAATGCATCTGTTGTATCTTGATGACTCTGGATCAGCCCCGAATAGGAATGAGCAATACTTCATCCTTGGGGGACTCTCAGTTTTTGAAGCTCAAGCACATTGGTTCACTAAAGAGCTAGACACGCTTGCTGAAAGCATTGACCCAAAGAATCCACAGAGTGTTGAATTTCATGCTTCAGAAATATTCTCTCGAAGAAACGCACCTTGGAAAGGTATGAGCCGTGAGGAAGCAAAAGGTATTATCAAGTCAGTTTTAAAAATACTTGCTGGTTCATACGATAGTGCCAGAGCATTTGCTTGTATCGTTCACAAGGACTCTTACCCTGGGCGAGATCCAGTTGAATTGGCATTCGAGGATCTTTGCAGTCGTTTTGATATATATCTTTCCAATCTTCGTGATTCTGGAGACCGTCAGCGTGGTCTCTTGATTCTGGATGAGTCGGCTCATGAAACATCATTGCAAGGCATGGCAAGAGATTTTCGTACGCTTGGTACAAGGTGGGGAGTTCTTCGAAACCTTGCTGACACTCCTTTCTTCGTCAACTCAAAAGCTTCCCGACTTGTTCAGATGGCAGACCACATAGCGTATGCAACATTTCGCCGATATCAAATGTGTGATGCTCAATACTTTGATATTATATCAAGTAAGTTTCACAGTGTTGGTGGCGTTATTCATGGACTTTCTCACAAAGAAAACGAGAATCCCGAGTGCATGTGTATTGCCTGTTTAAGTCGTCGCCTCTCAGGTGGTCGTGTTCCCACTGAATAAGGGCATGAATCTGGTTCGCTTTTATAACCTCATATCAAATTTAACTATGGAAGTTCCAAAAGCATCCACTACGGGGTACTGTAATTCCTTCCAGCGATTGTTAGACTGGTAAGCACTACGACTGGATACAAAGACATTTTCATAACCTATAATCGCAATACCTTTTTCAGATCCTCATGCTCGAACGCCGATGACATGCGCTCTATCTCTGAAGTTGACAACCCATAGCTCTGCGCTACACTACGCCACTCTGCGATTGCTGCCGCAATGACTCGAACATAATCTTTTGCCCTTGCAGGGCTTACATCAAAATAATCAGCTACCTCAAATGCTAACTCAATTGAAGCAGTTTGATCATCTATATCAATGGCTGAAGATAGAATTCTTGGAGCCAGGTCTGTTGGAGTAGGGTTGAGGTCGTAGGCTGGAGATAAAATCCATCCCTCCCTCCCATAGTATAGAAATCCATGATTTCTCATGTGATCATCTATGTTGGAGATCAAGACAGTTACAACAATCCTTTTCCATAGTTCATGCATGTCTTTCTTCGGAAACGCTCCGTGGCTTCTGATTTTATCTGCGAGCTCAAGGTAGCTGTGTACTTCATTATCTTTCGCGGAAATCATACTCATGCCTGATAAAAAAGGAATTCTTACTTTCCCTTTTCTATCAAAACGTTTCAGAATCAGTATGTCCCTGCCGTTAATTGACCTAAGGCTTCTTTCAGGCACTCTGATCCCTGACCGCTCTGCCAGGTCAAGAGCGATTGCTTCCCAGACGATTCGATTATGGTCATCAACATTATTCGGGAATTTAGCTATGAAAAGCTGAGAGTCTTTCTGCACCGATGCTTTTGGCTGAGCACCACCCAAAGAAGAACCGGGAGCAAGAAGCAACCTGAGGTCTTCACTTGTTTCTTCTTCTTGTAACAGCTTATCTGAAGCCGCAAGTAGTCTTGGAAGATCAACTAAAGGAGGAATGCTGTTTCTAGTACTTTTTGCCAGGAAGGGACCACCCTCCGATAAAGAAAATCTCAGAGCACCCATGCGGGTTTCATCATTTACCCCAAGCAGGTAGTCAATTTCTCTTAATGTGCGAGGAGTTCTACCTTCTGCTTTATCAGTTCTTCGAGCGAATCGTCGCATAAGAATTCGACCCCATCTATCGGGAGCAGAATCCCCAATTGTGCCAAAGATTGATAAACCAATTCCCGTATGGTATGGTTCTTCCTTGACTGACAAAGCTGGTTCGAGAGCAAAACAAGATGGAGATTGCATCCAAGACCGGGCATATTCAAATGTTGCACTCTCTCTTCGTCCTCGAATGTGTATCCACAAATGACCTACATGGTGTGCGTGTCCTTCCAGGTCAATGTATACGAAAACTGACTTTCCCATGGTATTACTTCCTGTTGATTAGCTCTCTTTTATTCCTGTGGATTCTTTGGGGTAACTGCTCTTCCTCAAGCAGTCGCCCCAGTGAATCGTATTGAGAATCAGCTAGTTCCCTGAGTCTTTCAAGAAGATCCATAGCGTGTAGAACTGAGCCAAGTATTCCTATCGAAATCCCCGGATCACCCTTTTCCAATTTAGCAAGAGTAACTCTGCTGACTCCAGCTCTTTCAGCCACAAGGCTCATAGGGAGTCTCCTGCGTCTTCTTGCATCTTTGATATCTTCTCCAAGTTTTCGCAGAACTCTTAGAACTGGAATTGGTCTCTTAGTGCCATGCTTCTGGTAATCCATAGCAAACATCCTTAGCGTTAAACATAGTAAACGTTATCAAGGTTAATGTAAAGAATGTTTAACATTAAAACAAGAGCGGTGCTTTCTTGCTATCATGTCAGTTCCAAAAGCATCCACTACGGGGTGCCAGAGTAAGAGGCTTCGATTTCATTATAGGCACTCAACCTTTCATTCACTATCTGGATAAGCAAAGGAAACCTGTTTTCAGGAATTTGGATGAGATAGATTTGACTCGTATGCATAAATTGTTATACTTGTGCATAAGGAGGTTGAGATGAGAACTACTTTAAATCTGCCAGAGGAATTGTTACTTGAAGCAATGGATGTCACTCATATTGGGACCAAAACAAGAGTAATTATTATTGCCCTTCAAGAGCTTATTAGAAGGAATAGAATCACCGAGCTTAAGAAGTTCAAGGGTAAGATTGATCTTGAAATAGATATGGACGTTTTGCGGAGTAGAGAATGCAGGTCTTAGTTGATAGCTCCATCTGGATTGATTATTTCAAGGATGGACGGAGATCTGAGAAACTTGATTACTTGATTGATGAAAACATTGTAGTGACCAATGATTTGATTCTTGCTGAACTTATCCCTTTTTTGAGGATAAGAAACCAGCGTAAAATTGCAGGATTGATGGAAACCATAAAGAAACTCAGTATGGATATCATCTGGGATGAGATCATCGAGTATCAGTATATGTGCTTGAAAAAAGGAGTGAACGGAATAGGGCTGCCTGATCTGGTTATTGCACAGAATGCTAAGCAACATCATGCTGAAATTTATACGCTCGATAGTCATTTTGCGATGATGAAGAACATACTGGAACTGGAGCTCACCATTTAACCTGATCGTGCTGGAGTTCGCTGTTAGAGTAAATTCGTCAAGAAGCTGGAACTTTCTCTATAAAGGGTTCGATAAGTATCCACTAAGAGGTGCCGGACAGGCAGGCACATGGAACTTCGCATGCTGCTGATTAACCGTTCAGAGCCTCCGGTAACTTCATTACAAAATCTCTGATCTCGTCTCTCACTCTGCGATAGTGTACAAGAACTTCTTCTTCGGTTGCCGCGTTTTCAGCAAGCCTGGGCGGATCATCAAATCCTCTGTGAATGATTCCGGTTTTAGCGGGGAAGTAAGGGCAGTTTTCGTTTGCGTGATCGCAAACTGTTACCACATAGTCAAAGTCTTCTTCATCAATCTCATCAACCGTTTTGCTGAAATGATTGGATATGTCAATACCGATTTCATCCATTACCTTTACTGCAAGCCGATTGAGCCCGTGCTTCTGTATTCCCGCTGAGAAACACTCTATACCGACATACTTCAGGTGCCTGCAAAATCCCTCTGCCATCTGACTTCTGCATGAATTACCGGTGCAGAGAAAAAGTACTTTCAGCCTTTCATTCATCTTCCTGGCCTTGCTCACTTACTGGATGGCTGTTTTACAACCTGCTGATCATTAATTCGGGATATTCCCGAGCGACAACCGAACCGGCATGCCCTTGTAGTATAGGGCATGCCGGCGAGGAGGGATGCTTGACCGGAACAACCGGATGAAGCGCAGGCTCTTACTTACCTGCCTTCATAATTAAGTACCCCGGATATCAGGAAATAGTTCCAGCGGGGGAGCCGACACACAGGGGGTGAAACCGTGCGCCGGCTCTGTTGATCCGCTAACCCGGAGGAATCAAGCGCGGACCCTTAGTTAAGATCCACAGGTACACCGGTGACGGTGAAGATCACTCTTTCGCAGATATTCACTACTCTGTCGCCTACACGTTCAATATTGTGGGCAATCCAGTCCAGCATCATTGTCTGCTCTATGTTGGACGGCTTTTCCATTATGAAGGTGATAAGCTCTCTGTGTACCTGATTGTAGAGAACATCAATCTGAAGATCTCTCGCCGGAATATTCCGGGCCGCTGTCTCATCATCCTCGGTGAAAGCCCTGATGGCATCGTCAAGCATTTCTCCGGCAATCTCTTCCATTCTCGGAATGCTGAGAAGGGGCTTTATCAACTCTCCAGGTCCGATCTTCTGGCTGATCCTGGCAATTCCCTTGGCGTAATCACCTATTCGCTCAATCTCAGTTGATATCTGTAAAACTGAAAAAAGCAACCGGAGATCGGTGGCTACCGGCTGCTGTGTTGCTATGATGTTCAGGCACTGCTCCTCTATTTCAAGGCACTTGAGATTAACAATTTCATCTGATTCAATGATCATAGCAGCACCCTGCATATCCCTCTTCTCAAGATATTTTACCGATGCTGTGAGGTTTTTTCTTACCTCACTGGTAATCTGGAACAAGTTCCTTTTGAGTTCCTGAAGTTCTCGGTCAAAACTCTCTCTACTCATTTTTTTCCTCCTGTCAGCCGAAGCGGCCACTGATGTAGTCTTCGGTTCTGGAGTCCGAAGGAGTAGTAAATATCTGCTTTGTAGGGCCAAGCTCAATCAGATTGCCCGCTCGCTTCTCATCGGTAAGCATGAACGCTGTGTAGTCACTTACCCTTCCGGCCTGCTGCATGTTGTGTGTAACTATAGCTATTGTGTAGTTCCTTTTCAGCACATTCATCAGCTCCTCTATCTTCAAGGTTGCAACCGGATCAAGGGCTGAAGCGGGCTCGTCCATCAGGATCACTTCAGGCTCTATTGCAATAGCTCTGGCTATGCAGAGTCTCTGCTGCTGTCCACCCGAAAGAGACATCCCCGATTTGTGCAGGTCATCCTTTACCTCTTCCCACAGGGCTGCTCTTTTCAGGCTCTTCTCCACAATAACCGCAAGGTCGGAGCGGTTTTTCGTACCGTGGAGTCTGGGTCCATAAGCTACATTATCAAAGATGGATTTGGGGAAAGGATTCGGTCTCTGGAAAACCATGCCCACTTTTTTGCGAAGTTCTACAACATCTTCCCTTGCAACATTCCTGCCATCCAGAAAAATCGTTCCAGCAGTGGTTACACCGGGGATCAGGTCATTCATCCGGTTGAAACTTCGGAGAAGAGTACTCTTGCCGCATCCCGATGGCCCGATGAAAGCAGTTATCTTGTTTGTGGGAATCTTAATATTGATGTTGTTCAGTGCCTTAAAGTCACCATAGAACAGGCTGTAATCCTCCGTCATCATTCTTGTCTTCTCTGCTCTTTCAGCTTCCAATTTGTTCACCCCTGCTTCGTTGAGATTCTGCTGGTTATGGTGTTGATTGTGAGATTCATGATAATTATCAAAGCTACCAGTACAGCAGCGGTAGACATTGCTTTATCGAAAGCCCGTGTTTCCATGGCGAGATAGTAAACATGAAGAGCCATGGTTCTGCCGCCGGACATCAGGGAATGGGGAACTCTGTAACTGCCACCCAGTGTTACGAAGAAGATCGCAGTTTCACTTACGATTCTTCCGGCACTGAGCAGGATTCCCGTGGATATACCCCGGAGTGCCGCCGGCAAAACGACCTTCCAGGTGGTTTCCCAGCGGTTTGCGCCAAGAGCCAGAGAGCCTTCTCTGTAGCCCTGTGGAACAGATTTGAGAGCTTCCTCTGTGGTCCTGATGATTACCGGGATAATCAGGCAGGCTCCGGCAAGAGATGCGGAGAGGATTGAAAATCCCATGTTAAGCGCTGAAACAAACAGGGCATATCCGAAGAGACCGAAAATAATAGACGGGACACCGGCCAGTGTCTCTATGCCGAATCTTGCAATGCTTACCAGTTTGCAGATCGCCTTGTTGTCAATGTTGCTTGAGTATTCGGTTAAGTATATGGCTGCTCCTACCCCCAGGGGTGTGGCGAAAACCAGCGTTACAACTATCATATAAAAAGTTGTTACTATGGTAGAGTAGATACCTCCATCTCCTGAAAGCCCTCCACGAGGTGAAGTTGTGAAAAAATCAGCGGTAATCCCGGGAAGCCCCTTCACCATGATATAGCCAACAACGAAACCCATAATCAGCACCGCGACCGCACCGGTCAGCCAGAAAACTCCGAATGCAGTGTTCTGGGCTGCATTCCTTTTTTTCATGACTTCACTCCCATTTTCATAAGGAATCTGGCCGAACCGTTGACCAGCATGATCAGGATGAAAAGAACCACTCCAGTGGCAAACAAAGCACTCTCATGAATCCCGGTTGCATAGGAAATCTCAACTGCAATGTTACCTGTAAGGGTTCTGGCTCTGCTCAAAAAGATGCTGAGAGGATTGTCTGTGATAGCTGTGGGAAGAATCACAGAGTTTCCAATTACCATTATCATGGCAATTGTCTCCCCCAATGCTCTGCCCAGGCCTAGAACAACTGCGCTGATAATTCCGGGTTTTGCAGCGGGAATGATCACCCTTGAGATGGTCTCCCACTTCGTAGCACCCAGAGCCAGTGAGCCTTCTTTATACCCCTTCGGTACACTTCTGATGGCAAATTCCGAAATATTTGCTATTGTGGGTAGTATCATTACTGCCAGAACAATAGATGCCGCGAGTAAACCATACCCGGCGTTGCCGGGAGCCGGGATTGTTCTCACCAGAGGAACAAGAACCACCATTCCAAAAAGACCATAGACAACAGATGGGATTCCGGCAAGCAGTTCAATAGATGGTCGAACGATTCCTGCAATCCAGCAGGGGGCAATCTCGGAGAGGAACACGGCAGTGCCCAGAGCAAGAGGAACACCGATCAGCACTGCCCCAAGAGTAACAAGACCACTTCCGGCAATCATTGCCAGAATACCGAACTGGTCGTTACCCGGTCTCCAGGTGGTATCAGACAGCATTTTCCAGACACCGATCTCCCGAAACGCCGGCGTGGCCTCTTTCATGGTGAAGATGAAGATCAAAAGCACAATCAGAACCGATGCCAGAGCAGATATCAGCAGAACCGTCTTCATGGCCTTTTCGATTCCAGTTCGCCGGGTTCCGGAAGTCATTGTTTGTTCTCCCTGCTAATTTATGGGCAGGTAGCCCTCAGCAGCAACTATTGCCTGACCGTCTTCACCCAGTATGAACTCAAGCCATTCTGCAACTGCACCGGTGGGCTCTCCGTAAGTAACCATGTTCAGGGGTCTTACCACTGGATAGCTGCCTTCGTTAACGTTTTCAGGAGTGGGGAAAGCTCCATCGATAGCGATTGGTTTTGTGCTGTCATCAAGATATCCAAAGCTGATGAAAGTTATTGATCCCGGCGTTGTAACCACAGTTGTGCGGATAGCTCCATTGGAAGGCTGAAGAATAGCGGTTGCACTGATGAACGCATCCTCCATCACGAGATCCTCAAAAGCTGAACGGGTACCGGAACCCTCTTCACGGGAAGCTACTGTTATTATCCCGGGAGTTCCACCGACTTCGCTCCAGTCCGTGATCTCTCCGGCAAAAATCGCTCTTGCCTCATCAATACTGAGTTCATCAACATCAACATCGGGGTTAACCACGATGGCTATACCATCGCGGGCAATTGTGTGGATTACTATTTCCGGGCACTCTTGAATCTCACTGGCTTTGATCTCTCTGGATGCCATACCGATGTCGGCGCTCTGCTCTGAGGCGCTCTTTACGCCAACGCTGCTGCCACCGCCGCTGACGGTGACAAGTACATTGGGATCAATCGCTTCATAAGCCTCACTGAGAAGCTCTGCAAGGGGCTGAACAGTCGTGGAACCGACCACACTGATCTCTACTGTTTCAACGGCCTCAGTACTTGTCCCGTCTGCATCCGGTGTTTCTACTCCCGGCTCACCGCAGGCACCAAGAAGCATCATTGAGGTCATGACAATCATTGTTGTTATTTTTCTTTTCATTTTATTCCTTTTCGTCAGAGTTGTTAAAACTTCATTCTCCAGCCGAAGTACATGTCGGTGTGACTATCTTCATCATCACTCTGGAAGGTGTGATTACGCATACCGATCTGTACAGTGTTCTTACTGCTGTAGAGGTCCATGTTGAGGCAGAAGTCGATGGCTCCTTCATCATTTTCCGGGTCATCATCACCACTGTATCCGGGATTGATGTTTTCATAACGAATCGCAGGTCTGACAGCCTGAAGCATATTCCCGTCAAGATCGAAATCTGCCATGAGAGTAACTGCATAACCGTTAGTGTCTGTCCAGTCGGAATCATCCTCCATGGGTTCACCAATTGTCATGTACTCGCCAACAAAAAACAGCTCAGTGCTTTCGCTGAGAGAGTGGTTTACCACTGTGTAGAAATCCATAGCTGTAGCGGAAACGGAAGTTTCACCTGTTGAATCAGCATTCTCGGAGTGACTGCCGAAAGCTCCTGCAATCTGAATGCCCTCGACTGGCTCAACAACTGCACGGGCTGTAAAACTCTTGTGGCTGTCGTCTTCAGGCTCGTTGTCTCCTGCTCCATTGGTATAAGCCAGATCAATATCTGCGATTCCGAAGTCCAGCTCCACATTCGCGCCGATGTCCCGCTTGCCGAAGTCACCAATCATGCCAGTAAGCATCGCACGGTCCCGGAAGTACATGCTGCTGCTTGAACGTGTGTAGTTGTAGCAGAAAGGTCTCTTAAAATGACCCATGGAGAAAGTGACCACATCGCTGAAATGCATGTTGATAGCAATATCCTCAGTAGTCAGACTGAGATCCTCATAGCTCCCGGTGTACTTAGTGGGCTGAGACTTGAATGCAATCTTAGCATCCACCCATTCGTTCAGCCTTGGAAGCCATTCGATGGTGGCGATAACACTGAAGCCGTTATCTGGATCAGCATCCTCTTCGCCATAGATGTTGAATGTGTTGATAAGGTAACCTTTGAACTTGAGAAGCTCGGCGCCTCCTGTGGAGAATTCGCCGCTGGCCATTGCGATGGTGGCCATGATCAGAGTGAGTATCATGATGTTACGCAATTGAAAACCCCTTTCGTTTTCAGCTCAGCCGCCGGTTGAATTACCGATGACAGTGGTAACATCGGAACGGGTTGTTAAGAGAGTATTTGGGAAATGTTAAGGAATTGTTAAGCCGGAATATGGAACTTGACTCAATTGAGCATGCACGTATATTAGTCTAGTCTAACTTTATCGTTCCTGCTCCAGCGGAAAGTACACCACAAATGAAAGAAAGGTTAAACCCTGTGAAAAACAACTTCTGGCGAACATTTCTGCTTACTCTCGCCTTCTTTGGTGGATTGTACATGCTCCTTGTTTTTTCAGAGCGGATTTCTTACGATCTTTACGACATAGTAGGATGGGGCACCGGCCTGATCTCCGTTGCCGCACTGATGCTGACCAGCAGGAAAGGGTGGAGCCGGTTTACAGCCAACATGCAGGGAATAGTTTCCGGTCTTTTCCTCTGGGGCTTCATCGGCGAATTCATGGAGGTAAAATACGGTCTGGTAGTTGCGGCATCCTCCTTCCTGCCGATACTGGCAGTGTTTGTAATCCTCTTCGTCGTGGTCCGTCGCGGAAAGCAGCTTGCGATACCCACAGCTTTTGCAGCCGGACATTTCCTGGGTATCTGGGGGCTTCACATGTGGATGATCTACCAGTTCGAGCACCTCAGCAGAACTCACTGGAGTACATACCTCTCAGCTGCTGTCGCGCTTCTTTTCGGCACAGCAGCCGTGATTCTCGGCAAAAAAAGCGAGAAGCTTAACAGGAAGATGGCACTTGCGCTGACAGCACTTCTGCTTCTCTGGACCGTTCTGGAGTATGTGTGGGGCTGGAGACTGATACCCGGGCCCTACTCCATGGGTTAGAATTCCTCCAAACCTGCCTGGATGACAGTGACTGCAAGACGTCCGGGCAGGCGAGGAGGAAGTCCTCAACAGGACTTCTGCGCTTTCAAACAGGCGGCTTTCGTAACCTTCCCCATCAGTATTGATTCACGCACTTGAAAACCGGCGGATTCTATCAGAGCAATCAATTCCCCTGCTCCAGGATTCCGGCTGTTTTGGGGACGGCAATCCCTACACTCTCAGGTAGCAAATCAGCATATTCAGCTTTGCTGGAAAATGAGGAACGGCCTTTCATGGAGGAGGCGGATTTCTCTTCAGTTAGAGCTTCCTGAATAACAGCTTTGTCTTCAGGCATATCCTTAGTTGAATAGTTTACCGTAACATCCGCCAGTTATGCTATTCCTGGATCAGCCATTTCCCCTTTCCCGTATCGCTTTAGGATCTCTTTATCTCCATATCAATATCATTTAGCTGTTTTTCAGTGGTTTTCAGGCTTTCCCGGAGAAGTGCCAGAACCTGATCCTTTGATTTTCTGCTTCTCTCTGGATCATTCTCTATGGAGTTGAATATGTCTCTGGTGTTCTCGATGTCTGAAATATGACTTTCCTTCAAGCTGAGAAGGTACATTCTGTTTGACTTTCTGCGGTCACGCAAGCGGTGGTTCTTTCTTATAAACATGTAGATCACGGGCATAAGACATAGAACCAGTGCAGCTGTTATTTTCGTCATTACAGATATGCCGGGAGCCAGTATTGCACCCAGCAGCGGAATGGACATTGCTAGAAAGGAAAGAAGCATTATCCTTTCATTGCCCTTTTCTGTTTCCTTCTGAAGGATATGCTCGTCATGTGCTTTTCCGGGAGTGGTCAAGTTTTCAAGGGAGTATTTTATGTGGTCCATATTCTTCAGAAGATTTTCTCGGTTTTCATGGTAGCCTTTCCTGTGCTTATCTATATAATTCTCCTCAAGCTCCGGGGATGAGATCTCATCTATCTGATGCAGCATGCTTACGGTTGCTGCATAGAAGTCGAGATAATTCAGATCCCACACTTCAAGTTTATTTCTCAACTTATTCCAGTAGATTCTGTTCTTCTCGTTCAGATTCCTTTTAATGTATTTTGCTTGAGACCTTACTTTATCCAACCATTTGATAAGCATCTCATTGTAGAATTTGAAAAATGCCTTCCTGTATATATGCTGTCTTAAATAATGCAGAAATTCTTCTTCACACCCATAGCAGTAGTATGAATTTCCTCTCTTTATTACTTCTCCTTTAATCACAATTTCCTGTTTGATCCCGGAGTCGTCAGGAATACCTTCCTTCATCCCGATTATTACTGAACATTTCTCCACATGTCCCTGAACCAACAGGAATGTTTCATCCCCAAGAAAATAGGTGGTCAGCATAACCAGCTGCTTCACAGTTTTGTGAATATTCATCTGAGCGTTATCATCAAGGATATTTATATCAGACATTCTGAGAGTAATGGAAGCAAACTGCATTGCTTTGAAGAAGAAACTCCAACTGTACTGCATGAGGGGATCCTCATGTCTTTCACCATTTACTACAAACACAAGTTTTTCCGAAACGAAATTGCTGGATTTGAAACGCACCGGAATGCTTTCTGCTTCAAAGCACACCTCGAAGATGATAATGCCCGTGGGGAACAGGAAGACATTCAGCTGAAAATCGATTTCTGAACCATGTTCGTCCGGTAAGATCTTTCCCCGTGATAGTCCCGAAAGGAGGATCCCTTCGATCCTCTTGTTAAGCTTAACACTTTCTGTTCTTACCTCGGGGTCTGCCTCCTGGATCTTTCTGGTCAGTTTAGATACTTCGATCTCACCGGAGATAGAAATTGTGAAATATCGGTTGATTCTCATTAATTCCTCCCATTGCCGGGACTTATTATAAGGACAGTTGATTTCTCATCATATCAGATTCAACTCCTGATATCTTTTCTGTTTACTTTCTCTCAGTTTCTTCATCTGAAGCCAAGGATACCATCAGAAATATTCCCGGTCAACGTGATGGTCAACTGATATTCATACTAAACCCTGCATAAGGGCACACCGCCCCCTTCGATACCGAATCGCTGAAAACTCCTACAGCCTCGATCCCGGAAAACCAGCATTGCCACCCTCCTCTTCGGCAGGAAAAGCGAGAAACTGAACAGAAAAATGGCACTTGCAGTGACCGCCCTTCTACTCCTCTGGACCGTTCTGGAGTATGTGTGGGGCTGGAGACTGATACCCGGGCCCTACTCCATGGGTTAGGAACTCTATTCCAGAAAATTTGCGATATTAACCAGCAAGCCTTTTGAAAATCTTGAAATAGATCGAAAATGGGTTTCCTGTTTTGTGGAATGGTGCAACGATGTTCATAGTCAAGTGCTAAATGGTGAATAGAAGGATCTCCTGGAGAATAGAATCAAGGTTCATAAAGCTGCAAGGGCAAGAAACCTGAACTCTGGTCCCAAAAAAACAAGGAATTGGAAGCCAGTGATAGAAGTCTGGCTGAATCCTCCCCAGGAACACATAGTAAGCAATAATATTGATAGAAAAGGAGCTTTTAATCTCAGCATTAAATCAAAATAGCGGCGCATTATACCGACACTTATTGCCTGACAGGGTACTAGTAACCAATCACCAAAACTTTATTGTCATACCAGCTTGCCACATACACATACTCCCCGGAGGGTAGTGAGCAGATATCCATGTTACGATTTCCTATTCCGATTGAATCAACTATCGTATTGTCCGACGTACGAATGACTGAAATGCTACCATAAATGCGTGATACATATACAAACTCCCCGGAGGGTAGTGAGCAGATGCCCGAGGGCCAGGTAACTTCGGAGCCCATATCGATTGATGCTTCTACTGTGTTATCCGATGTACGAATGACGACGATCTTCTCATTGTAAATACAATCACTTATAACATAAACATATTCTCCAGAGGGCAATGAACAGATTCTGTCGATCTCTCCTTCTATATCGAGTGAAGCGAAGATTGTATTATCCGATGTTCTAATAACAGAGAGATTATCAGAATCAAAACCAGTAGTAACATATACATACTCCCCGGAGGGTAGAGAGCAGATGCCATGTGTATCTTTACCCACATCGACTGTGGCCACAACAACATTATCTGATGTACGAATAACTGAAACAGCATCTTTTTCTGCTACATACACATACTCCCCAGAGGGAAGAGAGCAGATGAAACCCGGGGATTCTCCTACATCGATTGTGGCAACTACTGTGTTACTCGATGTTCTTATAACAGAGACATTGTTGCTGCTTGGATTTGTGACATACAAATACTCCCCCGAGGGAAGTACGCAGATTGCACTCGGGCTATATCCTGAATTCACTGTAGCTACTACCGTGTTATCCGACGTACGAATGACCAGAACAATGCCACCACTACCACTTGTAACGTAGACATACTCTCCAGAGGGAAGAGCACAAAGCTTATTGGGGCTGCAACTGAGATTAATTGTCGCAATCAGAGAATCAGGGAATTGTTTTTGCTCTGAGATCGCAAACTCATCACTCCAGCCGGTATTGCTACTGGTATCTTCTATTCTAATTTTATACACATTTCCTGCCGTCAAACTGTCTGGAACAGGGCCGGGATACAGGAAGTTCCCATCATTTGGAGTTGAGTTTGAAATTGACATCACTATATTATCACTGCAGTACAGGCTTATCGCGACATCGCTGTCGTCTCCGCCGTTCCAGAATACTGGAAGATCTGTATCATTGTGTGTCCAGTTAGTACTACCGGAAGGTTCTGTTACTTTAATTGTATTGTCTGGTCCGGTAGAATCATCACAATTCAGCAAAATACAACCAAATGCCAAGAAAATGCAAAGTAGTAAAGCTAATTTAATCATGCGAATCATCCTTCCGAATAAATACAAATGCGACTCGTCTATACATAATAACCATATGCACACCAAGTCAATAAATACTGAGAATACACATCATGCTATGGATAAGAATACATCATCATTCTTGATAGAAAGTACTTTGTGAAATCATAATTAAGCATCTTGTTAATTCTCACAGCTTCCAGATCATGCATCATACCATCATTGCAATTCGCTTCCAAAACACGATTATGTATTATCCTGAACATTGTCTCCGGCACCCCTTATAAATCCGGCTTTATGCTGCCGGACTAAAATCATTCCCTTTACCTAACGAGGTTTCAGTGCAACCAGGCAGGCAGCTTTTATGTCCTTTCCTACCAGAACTGATTCCTGTACCTGAAAACCATTCCGGGCTTTCCTTGTGAACTTCTTTCTTTTTATTATGCCCCATCTTCCAGCTTCTGGCTTTATTCTGCTCTCTCCAGAGGCCCGCGTATACCCCGTTCAGTTTCACCAGCTCATCGTGTGTACCTCTTTCCGCAGCTCTTCCTTCGTCAAGAGCAAGTATCTGGTGTGCGTGAAGAATTGTGTGGAATCTGTGGGCGATTACAACGAGTGTTTTTCCTGCCACAAGGTTGTCAAAGGCTTCCTGTATCTCCGCTTCATTCTCCGGGTCAAGAGAGGCTGTAGCTTCATCAAGAAGCACAATCGGAGCATCTTTCAGGATTGCTCTGGCTATCAGATTCACCAGTATGGTTTTTCCGGAACCGGAGTATCCCACAAGGGCAGTAAGCTTGCCCTCCGGCATCAGGCAGTTTACATCCTGAAGAACCCGGTTGCTGCTGTAGCTGAAGGAAACCCCGTCAAACCTTATGCTCCTGTCTTTACCGGAACTTCTTTCCTCACCTGATGGAAGCTCGGGTGTGGAAAAAAGGTTGTACCAGTTATCCTGTGATGTTGATATCTGCACCCATTTCAAATTGCATATCTCCTTTCAACTTGCTCCTCCCTGTGCGTTCTTCATCTCCGTACACCTTTGCCATTTTCAGTAAAATGGGTGTGACAGTGAAGTCAGCGACAAGCGCGGTTATGATACCGGTGCATGCCAGCAGCCCCATATTGAAGAGGACATTTGCCGGAGAGGTAAAATATGCC